>JALYTQ010000017.1 GCA_030854195.1 Chloroflexota bacterium | reverse complement strand
ACATCCGACGCCTTTTGTCTGGAATGGCAAGCGCCGACGTCGTCGGGAGCGCGCTCGTCTGCGTAGATTGGCTGGATCAGGAGCCGCCATTCGGATTCACAACCCAATTGCCAGTTGACCCACTAGTAAATTGCTTGCGTTACAAAAAACATCCTTGTATACTTTGCTCAGAACTGGTATCTCTTTGAGGTTTGATCCTAGAAGAGATGGCGAAGTAAAGCGAAGGAGAGATTGATGTCTCTAGATGCACAAGATGACAACACGTATTTGCTCGACACTGAAAGCCCTGTTGAAATGGCTCGCCTGATCAACCAGGAGCGCTTTTTGACCCAGGCCATGGGTGGCCCTCTGGTCGGTCTGCCCGATCCCGCTAAATTTCATCAAGTGCTCGACCTGGGGTGCGGCCCTGGCGGATGGGTTCTCGATGTGGCTTTTTCTTTTCCAGATATGGAGGTGGCTGGCGTCGATATTAGTAAGACCATGATTGAGTACGCGAATGCTCGCGCGCGAAGTCAGCAACTCTATAATACCTCTTTTGGTATCATGGATATCACTAAACCCCTCGATTTTGCAGATAACTCCTTCGATCTCGTGAATGCGCGCTTTCTCTTTGCCGTACTTCGTCGGGATGCCTGGCCGTCCTTTATCGCTGAATGCACTCGTATTTTGCGCCCTGGCGGCATCTTGCGCGTGACGGAACCGATTGATATTGGAGTCACGAGCAGTCCCGCATATCAACGCATCATGGAATTGTGGTACCAGGCAAGCTGGCAAGCAGGGTACGGGTTTTCAGCCGATGGAAAAACGCTCGGAGTCACACACATGTTACCCACGCTGCTCCGTCAGACTGGCCTGCACACCATCCAGTTCCGTGCCCATGTCCTGGAAGTCTCGGCGGGAACCGAAGCCTGGTCCGACTTCTATCACAACGCTGACGTGGGAGGTCAACAAGCAAGGCCCTTTTTTGTCAAAATGGGAGTGGTCACGCAAGCAGAGATAGATGATCTCTACCAGCAGGCATTCATCGAGATGGGCTCCGAAGACTTCCGCGGAATGTGGCATTATCTGTCTGTGTGGGGTTGTAAGTGAACCACCGTATCCTATAATCAATCGTCCACAGCCTCTTTGAAGTGCTGTAGCGCGTTAATATGCTCGGTTGGCGATGCGAGACCCGCGTTCATGGTATTGACGGAGATGTGGGTGGCACCCAGTTCGCGCCACTCATCGACCTGACGCTTCCACTCTTCAGGACCGTCGCTGTAGTTCACGCGGGCCTCGATACCGAACGCGGCGGGGTCGCGGCCAGCTTCTCCAAGATAGCCGCGCAGGCGCTCGACGGTGGCGCGCATCTTCTCGTCGGGCTGACCGAGTGGAAACCATCCGTCGGCGAGGCGCGCGGTACGGCGCAGGGCGGCTTCAGAAGATCCACCCGTCCAGATAGGAATGGAACGGCGCGGCGGGAGCGGATTGAGGCCAGCTTCGGTGATAGTGTGGAACTTGCCCTTGTAGGTAATGACCTCCTTGCTCCAGAGTTGACGCAGCACATCTATCTGCTCATCCAGGACGCGACCGCGCGTGTGGAAGTCCATGTTGAGCCCTTCATACTCCACCGGGTTCCAACCGACGCCGACGCCGAGACGGAACTTGCCGCCGCTGAGGATATCGACTTCTGCTGCCTGCTTGGCGACGAGGGCCGTCTGGCGCTGGGGCAGGATGATGACCGCCGTAGCGAGTTCGAGATGACTGATAGCCGCGAGATAGCCGAAGAGCACGAAGGGTTCGTGGAACAGGCTCTGGTGCGTATAGCCCTGCCAACCTGGACGATTGACGGGATCGGCCCCCAAAACATGGTCGTAGATGATGAGATGCCTGTAGCCGAACTCTTCGGCGGACTGTACATAATCGTGGACCGCTGGCGGGTCGGCGGTGATTTCGTTCTGTGGAAAGGTGACGCCTATCTGCATAACTTATCTCCTGAGATAATAGGACTATCCATAGTTAATTTTGATGATAGCACGCGAACGCGAACGGTGTCTAATGAAAATCATACAACGGCCCGCGTACCTCCTCCTCGCGCTGTAGGAGAAGATTTGTGCTATGATAGAGATAGGATCATTGCGCCAGGACTATATATGGTGTTTCAATAATCCATTCGGTTTTTGTAGGGGCGTGGTTCACAAGCCCGTGGCGCTCAAGAGGCCGATGCAGCGGGCTTGTGAACCGCGCCCCTACAAAAAATTATATCGGTTTCTATTTTGAAACAGCATCTGTGACCTGTGCGGCGCATATGCTCACTAGCCATCTCTCCTCGTTGGGCTGTACACATGAAAGGGGGCAGAAATGCTGAAAGATACACTGCTGTATCTCGCCCAGAACGAACGGTTACACGATTTTGTTATACAGAACAAGGCGACTCGCGGGATCTCGCGGCGCTTTGTCGCGGGAGAAGCTATCGACGAAGCTGTCGATGCTACGCGTGTCCTCAATCGACGAGGTATACAGGTCGCCCTTGATCATCTCGGCGAGAACGTTGCCGATGATAAGGAGGCCAAAGCTGCGACCCAGGATTATATCAAGGCGATCGATCTGGTGAAGCAAACGGGCATCGATGCGAATATCTCCGTCAAGCTAACGGCGCTCGGCCTGGATATATCGCAGGATCTGTGTGAGGAAAATTTGCGCTCCATTCTAGAGCGCGCGAACACCTATCCGATCTTCGTCTGCGTGGATATGGAGGGCTCGGCCTATACCGAGCAGACGATCGATATGGTGCTGCGCATGCATCGCAAGTATGAGCATGTGGGAACGGTCGTGCAGTCGTACCTGTTTCGCACCAAGAAGGACGTGGAGCAGCTTATCGCGGATGGCGTGCGCGTGCGCCTCGTCAAGGGCGCGTACAAGGAGCCGCAATCGATCGCCTATCAGAGCAAGAGCGATGTCGACTACAACTATATGCTGCTGATGAAGATGCTGCTGGCACGCGGCAACTTTCCGGCGATCGCCTCGCACGATGAGGGGATCATCGACGCGGCGCGCCGCTTTACACGCGATTATGGCATCGGCAAGGACGCTTTCGAATTTCAGATGCTCTATGGAATACGGCGCGATCTGCAGGATAAGCTGGTGAAGGAAGGCTACAAGGTGCGCGTCTATGTGCCCTATGGCTCGCAGTGGTATCCCTACCTGATGCGCAGGTTGGCCGAGCGGCCCGCCAATCTGGTCTTCGTCTTGAGCAATTCGTTCCGTTGATTGCCTGATCTCGGTTCTAGCGAATATCCCCGTGCCATAGCCTGGCATGGGGATATTCGCGTATGGATAGCAGTATAAGACAGATTTGAGAACCATAATCCTACCGAAAATGACGTTTGTATAGACGTATGGTAGAATAGTGCTCAGCTCATGAATTAGTAAGGTCGAAAGTAGGTCAAAGGAACGTTATGGCTACGATGGCTGCGACCTTCGCCGTGTCGGTTGGTGTTGCCGACATCCGCCGGGAGCCTGATCCTTCTGCCGAACTGGTGACGCAGGCGCTGATGAACATGCCCGCCGTCGCCGGAGAGGTCTCCGACGCGTGGACGTATGTAGCGCTTCCCGATTACAGCGGCTGGATGCATAGCGATGAGTTGGCGGAACCGGTTGTGAAGGGCTTTTGTAAGATCGGCGAGCACTGTGCTACTCCGCTCGACCTGGTGGCGGTGGTGAAGGAGACGCACGCGCCCCTTTATGTCGATGCGACAGGGAATGAGGACCTGGATACGCTCTATCTCTCCATAACCCTGCCCCTGCTGGATACGACGCGCCCGCATCGCTTGCAGGTGGCGCTGCCCGGCGCGTGCGCTGGCTGGATTGCGCGCCAGGCCGTCAACATACGTCGCCGCGAGGATGCGTATCGGCGCGCAGAGGTTGCTGTCGTGACGGAACATGCCCGCGCTTTCCTGGGCGTGCCGTATCTCTGGGGCGGCACATGCTATGAAGGCATCGATTGCAGCGGACTTGTGCAGGTCTGCTACCGTATGGGCGGGTACGCTCTGCCACGCGACGCCGATCAGCAGCACGACGCGCTTCCCCGCTCGGTAGCCCGTGATGACATCCAGGAGGGCGACCTGATCTTCTTTGGCGCGCAGCAGATCACGCACGTCGCCCTGGCTCTTAACCGCGAGGAGTATATTCACGCGGAGGGCGTGCGCTATGGGCGCGTCCTGGTGAATAGCTTCGATGCGACACACAAGCACTATGATCAGCGGCTGGCTACGCTAGCGCGGGCCATCAAACGGGTGGTGACTTAAATGCAGAAGACTATCGAGACAACCATCGCATCGCTGGGCGGTCGCTACGCCTGTGTCGTGCTGCAACTGGATGAGAGCGCGCCCGGAGAGCTGGTCTCCCTCAACGCCGACCTGCTCTTCCCTGCCGCCAGCCTTGCGAAACTGCCCATCCTCGTCGAGGTAGCGCGCCAGGTGGAGGCGGGCAAGCTCTCGTGGACGACGCGCTACAGAGTAACGGAGGCTGCCAGCGTGAGTAGTGATGGCGTGCTGGCGGACCTCCTGCCAGAGCTACAGCCGACGCTGCACGATCTGGCCCACCTCATGATCGCCATCAGCGATAACACCGCCGCCAATATGCTGCTGGACCTGGTTGGCATGCAGGCGGTGAATGCGACGATGCTGCAACTGGGACTGGCCTCGACGTGGCTGGAGCGCCGCTTTATCGACTTTGAAGCGCGCCGGGCCGGGCGCGAAAACTGGACGACGGCGGCGGATATGGCCCTGCTGCTCTCCTACCTCTGCACCGAACTGCTACCGGACAACGAACGTATGCTCAACATGCTCCTGTGCCAGAACGATCGCACCATTCTGCCCGCCTATTGGGGCGAAGACGTGCCCTTTGCGCACAAAACTGGCGGCCTGCCAGGGATCATCCACGACGCGGGCATCCTCTACCCTCCGCATGCTCCACAGGTGCCCTACATCCTCGTCGCTCTGACCTCGGACATGGAAGATGAGCCTCTGACGCGCTACACGCTGGCCCGCGTGGGGGATGCAATCTATAATGCTATCGCGCAGGTTCTTGTACCTTCGCCACTCGATGCGATTCTCTAAATAGGGGCAATCTCTACCCTAAAAATAGTGGAACGTCTCGTCTATCTGATGATGAAGCCGTCCTGCCGCAGTCTCTCAGACACATTTGTTGTTTTTCGATGCATGTTCGGTCCCAGGCGTGACCGATTAAGAAAGGAAAAAGAAAATATGGCAACGCAGAACACCGATCAACCGCTCAGCGCAAGCCAAATTGTCGCTGCAGCACGCAAAGACATCCCAGAGATCACTGTTGCACAGGCGAAGGAGGAGTTGGATCAGGGACAAGTCGGCCTGCTGCTTGACGTTAGAGAACCTTACGAGTGGGAGAAGGGCCATATTCCAGGAGCAGTATCGGCCCCTCGCGGCTTTTTAGAATGGTATGCTGACCCCACGACATCCTACGCCAGGCCAGAACTTACCACGAAGCGGAATGCCCGCATCATCGTAGCATGTGCCTCCGGCGGGCGCTCGATGCTGGCGGCTGAGACGCTCAAAAAGATGGGCTACACGAATGTGGTGAACATGGCTGGTGGGTTCAATGAATGGTCTAAGCAAGGGTTCCTAGTCGAATAGAATAGCCGTCGCCCCTGCACGGTATTGCGAGAGGACGGCTTCAGTGTAGGAGTCATGCTTCCCTGTCGAGTGCTTCATGTTTACATCATGCAGTGAAATCTTCTACAATAAAGAAAGGTATTTCAGTAGGGATGGGGCTGGCCCCCATCCGGCCCAGGAGCAGAGTTTTGTGACACGGATGGGGGCCAGCCTCATCCCTACTGGTGTGAGAAGAGGGAGGGAACATGACTATTTTGCCTTTCAAGGGGGTCTGGCCGACCATTGCGGACGATGTATTTATCGCGCCGGGCGCGGTAGTTATTGGCAACGTCACCATTCACAGTGGCGCGAGCGTCTGGTATAACACGGTCATTCGTGGGGATAGCGCCCCCATCGTGATCGGGCGCGGCACGAACATTCAGGATAACTGCACGTTGCATGTCGACTCTGACGCGCCCCTCACGATCGGGGACGAATGCACGATCGGGCATAACGCCGTGGTACATGGAGCGACGCTGGGAGACCGTGTGCTGGTAGGCATAAACGCCGTGGTACTGTCGCACGCGCAGATCGGCTCGCAGACGCTGGTGGGTGCCTGCGCGCTTGTAGCGGAACGCAAGCAGTTGCCGGGCAGGGTGCTGGTGCTGGGCGCGCCCGCAAAGGTTGTGCGCGACCTGAGCGAGGCGGAGATAGAGAATCTCGCCGCGAGCGCCGCTGGCTATAGCGAGCGTGCGCAGGACCACCGGCGTTCGCAGGAGGAGACTATACAGTAGGGATGGGGCTGGCCCCCATCCGGCTCGACAAGCGCGATCAAGCCAAAGAGTGGAGTTGGCGGGTTGGTGGGGAATCGTATGGAAGGCTACTCCGCCAGGTTGGTCTGGAACGTCGTCCGCACGATGGGCTGGCCTGGACGCTGGATAGATACATGAATTACCCAGAGTCCCGCCATCTCGAACGACTCGCTCTTATCGAACGTGGCGCTATACGTTGGATGGCCGCCGTTGATGGACTTGTGCGTGGTTCCCATATCCATAATCTGCATATTGACATCCAGGCTCACGCGTGCATTGGTCACGGGTGAGCCTTTGCTATCGGCAATGGCAAGCGTGACGGTGTTCGCCTGCCCAACGCGTCCCGGCAGCACCTGTAACGCCAGCGAGAGACCTCCAACGCGCTGTGTCTGCGTCTGAATAGAGACGGTCGGCGTGGCCTGGACCGCGGCAGGTGGATTGCTATACGTGGTGTTGGGAAAGACGATGGGCGGCGCGTAAAACGAGAGCAGGGAGGCGCATAGGAGGATGCCAGCGGCCAGCCAGGTTTGCACGTTCAGCACCCGTTTGAGGCGACTCCATGTCTGGTCCAGCGCGGATTGACGCGTGCGGCGCGCTGGCAGCTCGGCGTTGACAACGGGCAGCAGCAGCGCCTGGTGGGTGAAACGGGAGCGCAAGGCGAAGAGCGCGTAGAGGCTTAGCAACAATGCAAGCGCGAGCAGGGCCAGTTGGACGAACAGCGTGCGTCCATAGGGGTCGTTGAACAGTTGCTGGCCGTTGCTGAGGCTGGCCTCGGCTGAGAACAGGGCGCTGAGCAGCACGGTGCCGATGCCGACCAGCAGATAAGGGACCATGCGGCGCAGCAAGAGGGCCACGGTCTCCGCGCGGTGTTCCAGCTCGACGCGGGGCAGGAGTGGCAACACGATGTAACCGAGATAGGCCACGCCGCCAAACCAGATGCCCTCAGCGGCGCGGTAGAGCCAATCAAGCACGATTGCACTGATATGTGGTTGTAAAACCTGCGCCGCCTCGCTGGAGAGCGACTGCGTGAGGACGATCAGTCCAGCCAGGAGCAACCAGATGGACAGGTAGCGCTGCGTCGTCGGCAATACTGGAGACGGTGCCTCGATCTCTATGCGCTCTTTGACCAGGCTACCAGTATTGTTGGTGCGTAGATCCTGGGTGATGCGCAGCGGGCCTGTGCGATTGACGGGGCGCGGTGGCTCAGGGACAGGCTTCTTCGCCTGCTGCAGGCCGATCCAGTAGAGCAGGCCCATTGCACTAACGATCAGCGCGCAGCGTATCAGCCAGAGGTGCCCGTAGTTTGTGTTGACGAGCAACTGTGATAGTGTGGTGAAATCGAAGCCCGCGCTGCTCACCTGTTGAGAGAGGCGATTCGAGCGTAGAATAAGCGAAACGATCTCGCCCACGAAGACCGTTCCCAGGCAGAGCCACTGCAGCGAATGGGTCTGTCTCTTGATGCGCGTCACCAGGGCCGCTGTCTCCTCCGAACCTGTCAATACGAAGCGCTCGATGCCCAGAATGCCGATCCAGAGCACGAGCGCGGCGCTGGCGAGCCACTCCCAGGCGATCGACAGCACACTCGGAATATTGAGGGCGCGGATATCCTCCAGATCGTTGCTCGTGCTCGGTCCCAGCAGCGGCGTACCGGAGAGGCCAGTGCTGGAGACGCCCAGGTTGAAGCCAATTAGCCCGAAGGTCGTGTGTCCGTCCGCGTTCGAGACCGCCGTCCAGCGCACCTCGTAGCTCCCCTGTGGCAAGGAGGCGGGCGGTTTAAGGAGAACATCCATCTCGCGAGAACTTGACGGTGAGATAAAGCTGGGCGCGGCCCCCACATCGGCCAGGGTGCCTGTGCCGACCGCGTAGACGTGGGCGACGCTGATGGAACTGATCGCGCTATTGAAATAGATGCGCACAATGGAGGGCGCGGCATGAATCGTCGAGCCATCGACGGGGTCCGAGCCGATCACGTAGGCGTGGGCCTGCGCCTGTGGCTGTGGCAGCACGAGAGCCGAACCGAGAAAGGCCAGGCCGCTCAACAGGAGCGCGGTCAGGATCACAAGCAAGCGTCGCATATATTCTTCTTTGTAGCTATATAAGGGCAGACGGTCAGCGGAAGAGCCGGGAATGGAAAGAAGCTCTTCGGACAGATTGTACACCAGCTATGCCGCGCTCGCAATATACGATGTGCGCATTTATCGAAATGTGCATGGTGGGTCAACTAAAGAGTGCGCTGAGACGTGATATGAATAAAGTTATTAGGGAGCCGCCGAACATAACTCACTGGCCCCAAGAAGGAGCAGCATATCATGAAAAGG
Source organism: Chloroflexota bacterium (assembly GCA_030854195.1). Lineage (GTDB taxonomy): Bacteria > Chloroflexota > Ktedonobacteria > Ktedonobacterales > Ktedonobacteraceae > JACDAE01. The sequence continues at coordinate 23,123 of JALYTQ010000017.1, read as the reverse complement.
AATCGCTTGCTTATCGCATCCTCTGTTCTCCAGTTCGCGCTCTTCGTCCCGGTGGCCGTGTGGGCGCGCAAACATCCACATCCCCCTAGTGAACTGGCCGCGACCCATGTTTTTCAACATAAGCGCTCAAGCTTCCTGCAAAAGCTGGTACAGGGCATCAGCGGGATCGTCGGTTCAGCCGTCCTGCTCAACGCGCTGGTGCTTCCCGCCGCGCTCCTGCTGTGGAAGCGGAACTGGCGCTTAGAGGCCATCCTCACTGTGGGAATCTCCTGGTTGGGTGTGTTGGTGAGAGTGGTCGTCGCGCAATTCATTAAGCGCCCGCGTCCTTCTCCCGCGCTGGTGGCGATGAGTGATGACAAGAAGACAAAAAGCTTTCCCAGCGGCCATGTCTGCTCCTCAGTTGACTTCTGGGGCTGGTTGGCCGCCATCAGCTTAATCCGAGGAACAACTCCCTGGCACAAGGCGCTGGCAGCTTTCGCCACCCTATGTCTCGTGATCGTTGGACCCTCAAGGGTCTACCTGGGCGATCATTGGGTCACTGATGTTCTGGGCGGCTACTTGTTTGGTGGCGGCTGGCTCGCCCTTTGCCTTGAACTCTATTTAATCTTGAGGGTCGGAGATGAAGCATCGCTGGATAGAGCGCATCTGCTATAATAAGACAAAATAAAATATACGCGGAAGAGTGGAACTGATGAGAAAACAGCATTGGATAGGGTCATGGCCCCGCCTCCTCCTCTGGGCGCACGCGATAGGGGTAGTTGGGTTTTTCCTGGTCGTCTGGCAGCGCACGAGGGCAGATAAAAAAGATAGTATTAAAACGTTACCTGTGAATGCATCGACACAGCCAACGGATGGGCCGCTGGTCTCGATCATCGTTCCGGCGCGCAACGAGGAACTGAACATCCGGCGCTGCGTCACGTCGCTGCTTGAGCAGGATTATGGGCATTACGAGGTTATCGTGGTCGATGATGGCTCGACGGACGGAACTGCGCGCATTCTGGACGAGCTGGCGACGACGCATCCCAATGGCAACCGCCTCTATGTGTTGCGCTTGCGCGACCTGCCCGCCGACTGGGCCGGTAAGCCGCACGCTATTCACATGGGGACGCAGGAGGCGCGTGGCGATTGGCTGCTCTTTACCGATGCCGACACCTGGCACGCTCCCAACGCCTTGCGCTCCTCGCTGACGCAGGCGCTTGAGGAGCGCGCCGACATGTTCACCCTCGGCTCCCGGCAGGAGTTGCCGAAGTTCTGGAATAAGGTGATGATGCCGATGGCGTACCTGGGCATCAGCATGCAGTATCCTCCCCGGCTGGTCAACGATCCACTGAGCAAGGTAGCGGTCGCCAATGGGCAGTACATCCTGATTCGGCGCGAGGTGTACGACGCTATTGGCGGCTACGAGCGACCCGAACTGCGCGCTACCTTGTTGGATGATCGCGATCTCGCCAGGATTATCAAGCAGCAGGGCTTTCGTCTACATTTTGTGGATGGACGCGACCTGGTACACGTCTATATGTATCGCAGCCTGAAGGATGAGTGGAGCGGTTGGCGCAAGAACGCGTATCTGGGCAGTCGCGGCGGACTGCTCTTCGTGCTGCTGGAACTGATCGGCCTGCCACAGGTCTCGATCGTGCCCTTCATCCTTCCCTTGCTTGCACTCTTGACGAGGAGACGCGCATCGGGGCGCATCGGCGCGACGGAGGCCAGTGTGGCGACGGGCCTGGAACTGACGGCGCTGGTGACGTACCGCGTATGGCTGAACCGGCAGTTGCAGGTGCCGTGGTACTACGCCTTTACGCAGCCGCTGGCCGGTGCCATCTTCGAAGGTATCCTGGGCGAATCGACGTGGCGCATCCTGACGAAGCGCGGCGTGGACTGGCGCGGGCGCGTGTATAACTCGCGCTCTTCTCAGACGGAGCAAGAAAATAGGGAAACGCCTTCTTCGCTCGCCACGCTGTCCAACGCGGCCCATTCTACAAAATGAATCCGCTGAAGAGGAAATCCTTTGAGGATCTTACACGCGGTGGGCAGATTCGACGGATGAGGTATTTGGCGGAAACAGCGCTCGCATCCTATGATCTTGGAGCGGTGCGGTTGACGCCATTAATGCATTTTTTTAATACCACCTTCCGTATTGATACCTGCCCTCAGTCTCCCGACGCGCAGCCAGAGCATGCAGGGGAACGCTATGTGATCCGCATCCATCGCCCAGGTACACAGGACGCGGCGACCATTCGATCAGAGCTCCTCTGGTTGTTGGCCTTGCGCCGTGACATGGGTCTGGTTGTGCCAGAACCGGTGCCGACCCGCGCTGGTGAGCTAGTAACGCTAGCAGCTACAGCAGGAGTGCCAGAACCCAGACAGTGCGTGGTCTTCCGTTGGGTCGCTGGCCGTTTTCTGCGCGCCAGCCTCGGTGTACAAGAGCTGGAGCGCGTTGGAGCCTTTCTGGCGCGGCTGCATCAGCATGCTGAGCGTTTTGTGATCCCCGCGGGCTTCTCACGCCGACGATGGGATTACGAGGGGTTGCGTAGTGGCGCGTTGGGAACCGATCTAGAGCAGAGCTGGGCGCATTTGTCGCAAGAGGAGCGCGTGATACTGGATGCCGTTGGCGAGAAGGTGCAGCAAACCATGCATACATTGGGAGAAGGGCGGGAAGTATTCGGGCTGATTCACGCCGATTTCTACGAGCGCAATTATTTGTTCTCACAAGGGGAGGTGCATGCCATCGACTTTGATGGGTGCGGCTGGGGATACTACCTCTTCGATATCGGAGTAGCTTTCTCAACATTGCTCGCTCGTCCCGATTATCCACTCCTACGACAGGCTTTTCTGGAAGGATACCGGCGCGTACGCCCCCTCTCCGCGAGCGACGAAGCCCTTCTTGACATCTTCATAGCGGCGCGGCTGATGTGCCATATCCTCTGGTTGGCCGCGCACGTCGATGAGCCGTCTTATGGCACGCGTGCGCTGCGCCGTATAGAGTACGAGATAGGTGAGCTTAGAGCTTTCCTGGCGCGCTTTCGCTCTTAGAGCGTAACTTTTCAGTATTTTTTTAACCAAACAGCCGACGTAGGGACCAGCATCAGCGCGTCCGGATTTATCAATTTCCTCTCCGTTTCTCAGAGATGAAGGGAGAGGAAATCGATAAATCGCGGACGCCGTAAACGTAGTCCCTACCCCTGGCGAAAGGCCCGAGATGGCCTGGGATTGTGACAGCTTCGTGTAAGGAAAACTTCTCGCTATGATCTGCCTGTGACATTTCTATATTACAATGCATGTTGGAGAAGTGTCTACCTGTGAAGCAGCTCCCTTGTTGGCTGTCTGCGCGTGGCAAGTATCGGCGCACATGGCAACAGCAAGGAGGAGGAACAATGACAATCTCGAAGATCTCTCTCTGGCTCACGCCAGCAATTGCAGTGTTAGTCATTATCGCCAGTAGCGCGGGTCTCTTTATCAAGAGTATCTACGCCAGAGAAACGCTGTCCTGGACGGTACAGGCGTATGGTCAGGATATCGCCAATCTTGTTGCCGTCGCTGCACTTTTGATTGCTGCCTATTTTGTCAGCAAAGGATCAGTCAAGGCATTTCTGGTATGGGTGGGAATATTGCTCTCTCTGCTGTATCCTTATGTCATTTACGCGTTTGATATCCACTTCAACAGCCTGTTCCTGGTCTATGTCGCGCTGGTTGGCCTGTGTTTCTATACGCTCGTGAGTAGCATACTCCATCTACACCTGGACGAAGCGTCCTTCGCTGTCAATAGCAAGGCAAGAGTGGTGAGTGGATTTTTGATGGTGGTAGCCATACTGTTTTACCTGCTGTGGTTAAGCGAGGATATCCCGGCGCTTTTGGCGGGAAGGATTCCGCAGACGGTGCTGGAAAATGGCTTGCTGACCAATCCTGTGCATGTGCTGGATATCGGGCTCTATCTCCCCGCCATGCTTATCACCTCGATTCTGCTGTGGCGAAAAAAGCTGCTGGGCTATATACTGGCGCTGCCTATGCTGGTGTTTAGCATCTTTACAGGCATTGGCATACTCGCCATGTTCCTGGTGATGAGCAGTCAAGGCATGGCGGTGAGCCTGGGTATCGAGCTCTTTTTCGCTGTGATTATCCTGGTGAGCCTTGTCCTGAGCGTACTTTATGTAAAAGAAGTGAAATAACAGGGGAAGAACGTATTCCCAACGAGAGGAGACGAAGAAAATGGCTATACTTGTCGCTTATGCAAGCAAGCATGGAGCTACCGAGGGCATCGCAAAGCGTATCGCTGAGAAGCTCCGCCAACTGGGGAAGGAAGCCGAGGCGCGACCGGTAGAGACTGTAACGGATCTCGGCGGTTATGAGGCGTTCGTGATCGGTAGCGCTATCTACTATGGTTCCTGGTTGAAGGAGGCTGTAGAATGGGTGCGTAGCAATCAGGCCATTCTGGCCGCGCACCCGGTCTGGCTGTTCGGCAGCGGCCCGCTCGGCACCGAGGTCAAGGACGACGAGCCGCAACCTAAAGATATGACCGAACTCCAGCGGACCATTAAACCTCGCGGTCAGCGAATCTTCTTTGGTGCCCTCGAAGCAGATCACATGTCTTTCGCTGAGCGCGTAGTGGCGAAGGCGGTGCATGCTCCCCAGGGTGACTTCCGCGACTGGGGAGCCATTGATGCCTGGGCCGTGAGCATTGCTCAGGGTCTGGAATGAGTTTGTAGAGAACCCGCGCTCCTGCCGCGGGTTCCTTTTTATGTTTCCGTCGCCATGCGTTCAAAGATATCCGTCGCCTCTGCTGCGGTGGGGACTTGTAGCACGTTCTCTTCAGCGAATTCTTGAGCCTGTGGGTAGCCGCTTGCCAGCACCTGCTGCGCTGCTGCTTGCAGGTTATATATAGTTCTGTGGAACGTGTAGCCTTCCGGCTCAAGCAACAGCCAGTACGCGCCGGGAGCATCTGCATAGGGCATACCCACACTGCCAGCGTTGAGAATACGCACGCCTCCCGCCTGTCGCTCAAATTGCATATGCGTATGTCCGCAAACGACGATCTGTTGCTTGATGCCTGCAAAGATGCTAGCGAGCCTTTCCTGTGGCGTGATCGCTGTAAAGATCTCCTCGTCGCTGCGCGGCGTAGCGTGGCAGAACATAACATCTCCCAGGCCCTCAATGGAGAACGTCACCTGCTCTGGCAACTGCGCCAGGAAATCTCTCTGCGCTCGCTCTAAGTGTCGGGCGACCCAGCTGGTGATGTTCCGCGTCTCCTCTGACATGTGTGGAGGAAAGGGCTGACCGTCGAAGGTGGCGACTACCTCGCGATCTCCATTGCCACGAATCGAGACTACCTTTTCACCAGCCTGCTGCAGACGTGCGAGGGTCTGCCCTGGCAATGGACCAGAAACAATATCTCCTCCAACAATAATTACGTCCGGCTGAACGCTTGCAAGTTCCTGCAGAACCGCGTCCAGGGCTGGCAGGTTTCCATGAATGTCGTAGAGCGCCGCAATTTTCATTGAGCATACTCCTTTCTTGTCATCAAACAGCGGAACGAATTGTGACCAACGGGCTTGTGAACCGCGCCCCTACATTATGGATGGCGGTGGAACGGCCTGGGGAGCGAGTTTGTGAACCGCGCCCGCTCCATCGCTGGTTGGTTGGTAAGTTCCTTTGTGCGAAACTATGACGCGCATCCTGCCAGTAGCGTAGCAGACAGGAGCTGTGAAGAGAAGGGAATTTCTATGCTCTTAGCGTGGTCAGTAGTCAGGTTAGACCGCGCTGGCGAGCGGTTGGGGCAATTCGTACTCCTCGGTCTCCTCGATGCTGAAGCTGGGGGACTGGCTGCGTTTGATGACATCGGCGGCCTGCGAGAGCATGCTAAGGCGGCGCTCGATCTCCTGCGCTTGCTGGTGCAGCGTGTGCAGCTGAGTCACCAATTCGTGGAACTGACCATTGACGAAGGCCATGCGGGCATCATCCTGTACAGCTGGAAGGGACTGCACGGGGATAAGCTCTTTTTTCGTCTCTTCGGGCACAACCGTTGACTGCGCCGCAACCGTTGGCTCGGCGGCGGCGACCGGAGGCGTCTGAGAGGGCGCAGGCGTCTTCTGCGTCGCGGCAGGCGTTTTTTCCTCGCTGACAACCAGGGCAACGGCACCGATGATAGCGAACAAGGCAATAATTATGAGTCCAGCGATGATGAGCATATTCATAAGAGCATGCACCTTTCGTTACGTGTAATCGATAAAGCAAGGTTTCAGTGATTGGTCGTTCTTGTATATTTTACCCTGACTGTCTAGTGACCAACCAGAAGAGCCATAAGTCATCCCGATACAAACACCACCGCCCATTATAATGTAGGGGCGCGGTTCACAAGCCCGCCGCGCCATACAAACACCACCGCCCATTATAATGTAGGGGCGCGGTTCACAAGCCCGCCGCGCCATACAAACACCACCGTACATTATGATGTAGGGGCGCGGTTCACAAGCCCGCTGCGCCATTCGCATGTAACGATGCATCCTATAAAAAAACATCGCAATACATGATGTAGGGGCGCGATTTATAAGCCCGTTGGCCCCCACTCATTGCGCCCAATTCCAACCCACCCGCACCCTATGTGATAGGGGCACGATTTATAAGCCTGTGCCCCCCACGCCTGTGCTCTAGTTTTTAATGAATATGGATCGTCACATTCGCGCTCATGCCGGGCAGCAGGGCCTTGCCACCGTTGCCATCGATATTGATAATCACCGGAATGCGCTGGCTCACCTTCGTAAAGTTGCCACTGGCATTGTCTTGTGTGGGCAGAAGTGAGAAGGTGCTCGCCGCCGCCTGCACGATCTGCTGTACGTGTCCGGTGTAGGTGGTATCGCTATAGGCATCGACCTTGACATCGACATCCTGGCCCACCTTGACGTTATTGATCGAGTTCTCATCGACGTAGGCCGTGATGTTCACGTTACCCAGATTGGTCAGTTGCACGATAGAGAGGCCGGGCGAGACGGACTGGCCCTGCACCGCCAACGTTTGCAGAATCGTCCCGCTAATCGGGCTGGTGATATTGACCGACGTGGTACGGGGAGCCGTTGCCGTAGTGGCCGTGCCCGTCGAGGTGATCGTACCGATCGTCTGACCCGCCGTAACGGTATCGCCCTGCTTCACCGTGAAGGTCTGCAGCTGGCCCGCCTCGGGCGCGCTGACATTGACAATCTGACCCGAGACCTGGGCGTCGTCGGTGCCATAGTACATATAGCCATTGTAGATCCAGTAGCCGACGCCGCCGATAATGGCGAGCAGCGCTACAACAATGAGAACTGGAACCAGAATTACGCGACGCATGATAGGTATTCTCCTTTGCCATTGCTGTGTATGTAGTCCAATAAATCAATTTTACTATGTATGCGCAAGAATGTCGAACGAACGCCCGACCGTCTAGCCGACTGCCAGCGCCGGAGCCGGTTCTGCTGCATCCTCTGTGTCTGTCTGCACTGCCGGGCCTTGAACTCTGCGCACACCGCGCACGAAGATCGTGGCAACGATCGCAATAAACGTCAGAATCAGCGTCAGGAAGAACGCATCGCGCATGGCTAGCAGGTAGCTCTGCTGCTTCACGTAGCCAGCGATGAGTTGTAGGGCCGAACTGGTTGCGGCATTGCTGGTAGCGCCCTTCAACTGGAACAGGGCAGCGATGCGCGGCAGCAACTGTCCGAGTTGCGAACTGGCCGTGACCTGCTCAGAAAGGTGGGCGAAATGCACCAGCGTCTGCGTCTGTACCAGCGTAGACAGGATAGCGATGCCCATAGAGCCAAAGACCGCGCGCGCGACCGTGAGCAGCGTCGTTCCATCGGCAACCTGCTGCGGATCGCGTATCTCAGCCATCGCCGCCACGAAGAGCGGTTGACCCGCGAGTCCCAGAGCCAGGCCGAACACGACCAGACTCACCTGGAACCAGCCGTACGGAGAGTTCAGGCCCAACGAGGTCGCGAAGAGCCAGTTCCCGACGGCCAGCAGGATCAGTCCCGCAATCACCACGATGCGCGGCCCAATGCGATCGACCAGCCATCCGCCGATAAGCACCGAAACCATCGCCGCCAGTGCCAGGGGCAGCAAGGTAATGCCCGCCTGAAATGCGCTCAGGCCGCGTAGCACCTGCAGGTAGATCGGCAGCAAGAATTGCAGGCCGAACATACTGAACGTCACCAGGATCAGCGCGATCAGGCCCGCGCTATACGAGCGATTGGCGAGTAAGCGCAGATCCAGCAGAGGTTTCTGCTCGTGGCGCACAAGATTGAGCTCGGTAAAGACAAAGACGATCAGCGAAAGGCAGCCAGCGACCAGGAAGCCCAGCACAATAGTTGAGCCCCAGCCATCGGTGCTGCTCTGCGAAAAGGCGTAGAGCACCGCCGCCAGGCCGAACGCCGCCGTCAGCAGGCCCACGATATCCAGGCGATCCGGCTCGGCGGCGCGCGCCTCGCGTAGAGACAGTGCTGCCAGGATCACCGCTACGATGCCGATAGGAATGTTAATAAAGAAGATCACCTGCCAGCTTACATAAGTGACCAGGTAGCCACCAACGATCGGACCCAGCGCGGGCGCGATCAGAATGGGAACACCCAGACTGCCTATCGCAATGCCGCGCTCCTCCGGTGGAAATTCGCGGAAGAGCAATGTGAACGACAGCGGCAGCAGTACCGCGCCGCCCAGTCCCTGCAAAACGCGGAAAAGGATCAGCGCGGGCAGCGACCACGCGAAGCCGCACAGCAGCGAGCCAGCCGTAAAGGCGATCAGCGAAAGGATATAGGTGCGTTTAATGCCAAAGGTATTGGCCAGGAATGGAGCGATCGGTGTGAATGCTCCCTGGGTCAGCAGGTAAGCGGTTGCCACCCACTGCACGGAATGGATATCTGCGCCGAATGCATTCTGGAGGCGCGGAATCGCGATATTGACCACCGTCTGATCCAGCACGCTCATAAACGCGCCCAGGATCACAACGCACGCCACTGTCCATTTATAAGACACGCCCTGTCTCTGTGGGACCACGCCAGCATTGACCTGCATGGGTGAATCTCCTTTCCATATCATATATTAACCGGTTAGTTTAATAACCAACTGGTTAAATTTTAATCATAGAAAGCACAATTGTCAACCCTAAAAAGGGTGAATTTTTAGGAGTGTAAAAAATTAGTTTTACTACTGTGATGAGTGGGTGACAGGAGCAGATACTCTTTTTCCAGCGATTGCAAGGCGAGCTGTTCCGCCTGGCTGTTCGAGAGCGGCTCTGCGCGATCGGCAGCGGCACGTGCGACCTGGACGAGGCGTTGGCGGAACGTCGAGGACGCGGGATACTGCACCGCGTCCGGCGGCATAATACCCAGCACAATGCGCTCGGGTTCGTAGAACGCGTCAAAGGTGAAGGCCAGGGCGATTAAGTCCGCGTAGTTTTTCAGCAGCATCAGGCGTTCGGGCGTAAAATAGCCTGCCTGTGTGCTCGCTGACCAGAGACAACCAGCCACGCGACCGAACTGTTTGATGGGGTAAGCAGCCAGGCTATTGGCGTGCTCAACGGGACGAAAGAGGCGGCGTCCCTGCTCCCCCTGGCAGTCCTCGATGCTGCTTGCGCGGCAGCTAGAGACCACATAGCCCGCGAGCGATTCCATGCCAAAGAACATAAATTGCAGCGGCGTCGCGCTCCAGGGAGAGGTTGCCAGGCTCATTGGTGTGTAGAGGCTGCGCACAGTGTCATCCTGCGCGGGAGGCGTGCAGTTCAGAATGGCCAGGCTCAGACCCTGGTGATAAGGATCGAACTGCGCTAGTGCGTGCTGTAGAATGGTCTGGCAGAGCGACCAGGTATGCTGCGAGCGATCGGTATCAGCGAGCTCACCGAGTATCTGGGCATAGAAGGTAGAAGAGATGGTCAGCGGCTCCGCTTCGGACGAAAGCAGTTTCTCGGTGGTGTCGCGGAACTCCGCCGCCAGCAGTTCGCGGAAGAGGGCCGAATGTTGTGGACGCAACGCATTGAGGAGTTTGCTCAGATTGTCCGGGCGCGGCGTCGATTGGCGATTGACCCAGCGTGTCAGCGTCAGGGCATTCACATCCAGGCTGCGAGCCAGGCGCTCCTTCTCCCTGGGATCGTCGATGACCTTTTTGAGCAACTCACGCCACGTCTGGGGCTTCTTCATCGGACCTCTCTTGCTGGCACACTATTTATAAGGGGGTAACAGAATCAACAATAACAGCAAAAGAGGCCCGATGTCAATAGTTTTAAGCGAGAAGATAGGACCGCTACAGCGCCTGGAATGCTGCCCTAGCCCATTAGTATACGCTGTTCGGTCGCATTCACTGTACAATGGGGGCATCGACGCCCAATTGGTGCAGCAAACCGCTGATGCCGCCGCCCCTGGTGGGTTTGACGTTCATAAGCTTAATTTTTTCATTTATAAACGTAAAAGAGACATCCTCGGCGGGCATCGAGATGCTGCGCGCCATCTGTGGAATGGGCGGCAGGCTGAGCGGTGGCAGGTTGAAGCTATCGGTCTGGTAGCCCGCGATCTGGAAGGTCGCGTTGATTGTATCGCTATCCTCTTCAATATTGTGCATATTGAACATCAGCCCAGGCATGCCCGACTTGAGCCCTCCTATTACCGTAAGAAAAGCGCTTTTGTCGAGCGGTTGAGGCGTCCAGCCGGTAGCCATAAAATCGTCGGTCAGGAAGTCCGCCGCCGTTTCCTGCTCGTTTGCCTCAAGGGCCGAGATGAAAGCGCGAACGCTATCTGCCGGTGTATTCTCTTCAGGTGTATTGCCCATCATAGTTGTGTGCTCCTTGTCATAACTTGCAAATCGTGCGTCTACTTCAGGTACACGATTGAGCGAGGGGATTGGTTTATGTTGCCGCCTTAAAAAAGGCGTTCTCGGAGATGAAGTAGCTTGCTAACAGTAGCTTGCTAAAAGGAAGAAGATGCTTTTGTCTGAATGCCCTTACCTGTAAATCTTGCATTGAGCTGTAATAAGAGAAGAGAAGAAGCACGGAGAACGCTCCTGCCCTTCTCTTCTCTTATGCTATGCTTCTTGCTTACCACGTATTTCTGGGGCGGCTAATTGAGGCACCAACCAGAATACCGACGATGAACGCAACGAGCCAGATGATGATAATGGTCTCCAGTCCCATAGGTCTGCTCCCGTGTACCCGCTATCCTATTAGTCTATCTACTACTGGAATAGCGGTTTTATATCATCCCGGCACGCCCTACTCGACCATGAAGGACGTGCGCTAATAGAGCGAATGTATTACAACTCGTCATCATCCTTACCTGTCCAATAGGGCGACCCTCTAAACGGTCGGCGTGGACCAGGATGAGGGCGTGGCGCAGGTGTTAGGGGTAGCGAAGGTGAAGGTGCTACCTGTGAGCGATGATAGGCAATGACGTAACGTACAATTTGTGCGTAGAGCACGCAGCTAGTACAGAGTAAGACAAGAGTTAAAAGCCAGAGAATGACGCAGTTTACCCAATCCATAAAGCTACGAGGAGGCATGAAGAACGCCAGGAAATGCATAGTGAAGAACATCACACCGGTAATCACAAGCGCACACACAACGAGGAAGATGGGATACAAGTGGAATTGACTGCTGCTCCTGTTTTTCATGGCTCCTCCCACTCTTTAAGAGGCATCCTACCTCTTCTGTGGTAAAACGAATGGCGACTAGCGAAGGTACGAGGAACGTTGTACGAGAGGTGGGTTATGCTACAGCGCCTGTGAACCTGATCGATGGTTCCATATACATAATATACATAAGAGCAATCGCTACTGTCAATACCTATTCCGATATTTGTTTCCTTTGTAGCATATGCTAGCTATTCGCTTATGAGAGAGCACAATGCATCTCTGCCTTTAAGTGTGAGCGCAATGTTACCATAACTTTTCCTTTTATCACCCCTGGCTTACTTCGCCATTTGCTATACTTTCGCTTCATTACTCACTCGAAGAAGATTTCAGTAACAACTCTGCCGTGATATGATCCGTGATAAGAATATTCGCAATACCGGCTTTCAGCACCGCTTGAATACCAGGAATGTAAGCATCGCTTGCGCCTGCTACAAGGATTACTTTGATATGCTCCTTTCTGATTCTCTCTTTCAAGTCAGGAATATTCGGGCCAGTAAGGTAGTAGGGCGGAGGGTCCATGAGGTCATTGATGCACCTGCCATCAGCATCAAAGACCCAGTGATCTATATCTACCACAGGATGGTATGGTTGTAATGCGTCCACCTGTTCTTGCGAAAGAATATTTTTTTTCACAAGATCACTGTTGTCAGCGGCAGGCCAGAGTCCTAGCATGATGACAGTGGCCTTCTCGACAATTTGTAGTACATCTCCCACAAGAGGTAAATTATGTAGCTGTTCGCACTGTTCTTGCGTCTTCACAATGGCGGGGGTCGGCAACCAGTAGTGTCGTGCTCCATAGGCGATAGCAATATCATACGCAATGAGGTTCGGATCACCAAAATTAGTACTTGGCCTGATGAAGCCGAGCGTTGAGGTCACTTGTAAGTTGGGAAGCATCCTGGTTGGTTTGAGGTTCCGTACCATGTTTCTCATGATGTGTTTCCCACCGGATACTGCCAGAATCGTTTCGTTGGTTAATAGATGATCGAGGTAATCAGCCGCGTTTGCTGTAATATCTGCCAACACGCCGTCAGCAACTCTCCCATTTTCCATCGCTTTCAGATTACTACCGGGTACCAGCACCAGATCTTCCAGACGAAGTTGGGAGCGCACATCACGGGTAAGGTTTTGCAGATAGCCCATTCGCTCTTCAGGTACGACGGAGATGCGCACAATACCTCTATCTCTGGCTTTCTGCAACGCCTTACCAATCATCTGTCGTGAGCAGGCTTCCTTCTCAGCAATCGTTTCCTGCGTCTCTCCAGCTTCATAATAGCGTTGAGCAACACGACGGAGAAATCGATCATCGTTGAGGAGGCCACCTTCATTAGAGTTTCCTGGCGGTATATCCATGTGCATGGGTCTGTGTCATCCTTTCAAAGGCAGCAAGTATATCCCTTTGGCAAAGGGCGAAATTAGCAACTCGCCCGACAAATGGCTACATTTGAATTACTATGACATGCTTTGAAACAAGAGATGTGTGTAACTAAACTATACGATAATTCTACGAAAAACACAAGAGAGCCAATGGTAACTGGTTAGCATCTTTTCTAAAGTGATTGCACTATGACACATGCCATGCTATAATTGCTCCGTTCATCCCAAAAATTTGGGACGCATATCCAAATTATTGTGAGGTAATAGTGTGGGAAAGCGTATTCAATTCAAAGTAGAAAAGGGACGTGTCCTCGTTCCAGTAGGGGAGCCGTGCCCCTTTGGCTGTCGCTACTGTTATACGCGAGGAGGAGAAGTTGGCCCGGCAAGAACAACGGTTGAGACGATAATGGAAGAATTACAGGCATTTGCACAAGAGGCTGTATTTGACACCATTCAGCTCGGCTATGACGGTGATCCTTTCGCTCATCCTGAACGAGGAATTTCTCTGCTTACAAAAATATCGGCGCTCGGGAAGGATGTGAACTTCAGCACGAAGGCAGTGTTGCAGGAACATACGCTTTCGGAACTAAGACGTATACACCATATTATGTATGACGCGGGCAACGTTCTGAGCGCTCTGATCTCGATCTGCTGCTGGGAGTCGGCAGCCTGGATTGAACCGCATACACCGACGCCAGAAAAGCGTATGCACACAATCAAGCGGCTCAAAGAGATTGGTATTCCCACCTTTATTGCCCTGCGTCCTATCCTGTTTACCGTCAGTGATGAAGAATATGAGCGTGTAGTTGATGAGGGCGTGAATGCGTCCTGTGACGGGTTTATTATCGGGCCTCTCTATGGAGATGAGAAGGGCCAGTTTTTACGCTTTCTTCCTGCGCAGGCCATCAGCAAGATACCGAACAAGACCGTGACCGTTCCCTGGTCCGCTCATAGCCCGGTATGGACGCGCTACGAGGACGAAGAGCGCCGCGATCGTCTCAGCGCAATGATTGTTGCAAAGCGGGGGCGCGTCTTTCTCTCATCGGCGGAGGCGGTCAGTGCATTCCGTCTAGAAGGGGCGAGAACTTGATTGAGGTAGAACTCAAATATGAAGTCCCGCACGAGTCACAACGTCGTGTGCAAGAATATCTCCAGCAGAGAAGCTTCCGAGGAGTTGTCGAGAATCGCGATACCTACTACGATACCAGCACGTTCGCGCTCTTGCAGCAAGCGGTTTTTGTGCGTGTCAGAAATCACACTCAGCTCCAATTCAAATTTAACGAACGGGCTGATAAAGCGCACGCCCAGAGCCATGAATATGTCTTCCCAATGATGCCAGATGCCACGGAAGCGCAACAGATAAATGCCCTCTTTCGCCGTTTTCTTCCCCATTGGCAGACAGTATCGGACGTTGAGCAAGCTATCAGCATAAATGATCTGCTCGAACTGGCACGCATTGAGAATACACGAGAACAGTATGTCGACGACGAGATGAGCATTTCCTTCGATCACGTAGCAGGACTGGGTGATTTCCTTGAACTCGAAATCCAGGGTGATGATGACATGAATACGCAGCAAGCACTCACCAGATTATACGCAATCGCCTCGCGCTTACAACTGCCTCCCATGCGCATTGGCTATGTCGAACTGTGGTTGCGCCGCTATAATATGCATGCCTACCAGCTTGGAAAATACAGGCAGGAAAAGCCAACGCATGCTGCCTACGATGTTCCAAACATTGGATGTTAATGATTTTATCTGTCCACCATCGCAAAGCGAAATACCTCATCGATAGAGATCAGGTATTACCAGCCAAAAGTACCCGCGCCCCCCTTAAACGGACCCACAATATCACTCGTAATCCAGCCGCCGTAGAAGTCACCGGGCTGAGGCTGCACCTTTTCACCATCGACGTAGCAGGCGTCCATGCGCGACGGGTAGAAGGCGATGTAGTTGGCGAGTCCCTCGAAGCCGGGCGAGGGCTGGCGGTAGTACCAGGCGGCATTGGCGAGGGTTCTGCCATTCACCGTAAGCGTGTAGTAGGAGGCCGCGCCCTTCCATTCGCAGAAGCTGGTGTGGGTGGTGGGCGTCAGATACTCCATTTTGACATCCTGTGGCGGAATATAGTAGACGGGCGGATGGCTCGTCTCCAGCACGCGTTCCGCGTGTTGCGTATCGGCGATAACGACGCCGTTCAAGACGACCTGGATGTGTTTGTTGCTATCCTCCAGACGAGGCGGGCGTGGATAGTCCCACACCGATTCCTGACCGGGACCGGGCTGTATCTCGCGACGACGCTCTGACATATATGTTAAACCTTTCTGAGGTGTAAGACCAATATACATATTCAGGACGCGTGTCGTCGCTCGAAAGGGGCAATGTGGGGCGTGCGCGCAATATAGACGCTCAGCGTTTCATAATCAGTACCTTGAAATTACCCATGCCAGCTGGATCGGTCAGGGCCATGACGCCATTGCGCAGGTTGTACCATTGCAGGAGCGCCACCTGGCCGCGATCGCTGCCGCGCGCGCTATCGAGAATGGCAAAATCGCGCGCCCGCACGCGCTCCATCTCCTCGTAGATGCCCAGCTCGGTTAGCCACTGGCGCTGCGTGGTGAAGGCGTGCAGGCGTAGACCCTGGCGGCGACCCTCGGAGATCAGTGCGCTGAAATTGACGTGCGCCGTGATATCCTGCTCGCCCGGACGAAGCAGGGGGCGTCCCGTCAACTGATGTCGGTAGTAGCAGGCGAGCGTACCCTGAGAACGATAACGTGTATACAACTCGCGCGCCTTATCGCCGTAGTCGATGGCGAGAAGAAAGCCGTGGCGCTTGCGGTTCGGAGCAGAGCCCAGCAGGCGCTGCGCCGTCCGCGCCATCCAGCGCTGAGCGTCCAGGTTGATCTCGGCGCGCCAACCCTCCTCGAACGTTGTCCAGGGAATCTTGTAGCTATCGAGGTAAGCGGCTACCTCTGGACTGCTCGGCTCGGCCAGCAGCTCGTAGAAGCGACCGTCCTGTTCCGCCACATAGACCTCGTAGAGTTCTTTCTGATACAGTTCGACGATATGGACCGGGAACGCGTCCACCAGTTCGTTTGAGAGGAGGACGGAGGGCGCGTCGCTACGCTCGCTCAGCGCGTCCTGGCCCGCGTTGATATCCTCGCTGGCGTAGTCCAGAGCCTCGAAGAAGGCGGGCTCTTCCGCCGCTGCCCATGCCTGGATAATGGCTGCGAGATTGCCACGGCCCGCGCCCTGCTCGCGCACAACAAAAGGCGTCGGACGATCAAGCATCTCCCACATCTGCAAGAGCTGACGACCCAGGCAGCGCGCAAAGAAGGCGGAAACGTCGGTACTGGTGTAGTAATCGCCCTCCCAGCCCATTTTCGCGGCCCCGGTTACATAGTAGCCATAGTCGGGCTCGTAGAGCGCCATACGCATATAATCGGCAAACGTAATAGGACCCTCGCGCTGAATACGTTCAAGAATCAACTGATATAGTGGCGACATAATAGTGTTTCAATCATTCATCCGTTCATGTTTGTAGGGCGCGGTTCACAAGCCCGCTGCATTATGCCCCAAAGTTCACCAGCAGCAGATCCAGGGCCATCTCCGGTGCCATGCGGCTGCGCTTGAGGGCGGCGTCGGTCGCCATCAGTTGGCGATAGACATCCTCAAGCTGTGACATGCTGAAGTTGCCCACCTGGCGAAAGCACTTATCCACGACGAAAGGGGCCATGCCCAGCGTTGAGGCGATCTGGGATGCGCGCATCCCTTTCTGTGCCAGCTCTTTTACCAGTAGCAGCGAGCGCACCTGGAAGGTAATCGTGCTGACCAGTTTGATGGGTGCCTCACCGTCGGCGAGCAGATCGTGCAGGATGTTGAGTGCCTGTTTGCGATTGCGCTGGGCCAGGGCATCGGTCAGATCGAAGATGCGCGCCTCCTGCACCTGGGCAGACAGGCGGCGCACATCCTGGATCGTGATGGTCGCATCCCGCCCCACGTATGTTGCCAGCTTGTCCAGTTCATTCGCCAGCAGGCGCAGATTATTGCCGCTGAAGTTCGCCAGCAGCGCGGCGGCATCGGGCATAATCTTCGCGTGCGTGGCCT
Source organism: Chloroflexota bacterium (assembly GCA_030854195.1). Lineage (GTDB taxonomy): Bacteria > Chloroflexota > Ktedonobacteria > Ktedonobacterales > Ktedonobacteraceae > JACDAE01. Next base: position 6,002 of record JALYTQ010000017.1, on the reverse strand, counting down.
TTGCGCGGTTGACGATCCACTTCTCCAGCGCTGCGCCCTTCGGCACAGTACTCTGTATGGCCTTCCCATATTTCTCAGCGGCCTTCACCAGCGGGTGCGCGGAGTCCAGCGGCTCATCGATCAGCGCGACCAGCACCGTCGCCTCTGGCATCTGGGCGACGTGTTCGGCGAGCGCCTTCTCGAAGCCCGCGCGCGTTAGAGCGGCGGACTTCGCCTTCTTGCCCTTTTTGCCCTTGCCCGTTTGCGTATCCGTAGCAGCCGGGGATGCCTGTGTTTCGCCGCGCTTCTTCTTAGGGAGGCCATCGAGCACAACAAGACGCTGCTCGGAGAGAAACGGCAGCGTGTCGCTCGTAATGATCAGCGTCTTTAGATCGACCTCGGCTCCGTCGTAGACATCCTGGTTATAGCCAAAATCGCCCTGTGTGCGCAGTTTTTTAAGTTGTTCGCGGCTGCTGAACTCATCATCGCCGTGAAGAAGATAGAACATACTAGTGTCTATTTCCCGACTTTATCCCTCTTCAGCAATGGCACCCTGCCTGAGGTAATCGCGCCTGTTCCTGTTGGCGATGAGCAGATCCGTTACCATACCGCCGACCACGCCCATAATAGAGCAGAGCAGGACGGAGCCGAAGAAGACATTGCCACCGTTCGCCCCCGGTAGAGGCGTGTCAAAGACCAGCGTCCCGGTCCAGCCGAGGAGGACCAGGAAACCAAGCAGCGCTCCAGCAAATGCGCCCACGACAACCGCGCGATGGCTCTTGACGGCACTTATCCAATACGCTAGAAAGAGAGAGAGCGGGAGCGCGAGTACAAGACCGAAGAAGGCACCGATAAAAATAGGATCAGTGATGCTGACCTTGAGTGTTGGCAAAAGAGTAGGGTCCATGCTAAGAAGCCTCCTGTTAAAATAGTGATCGCATATATATTCTCAATTATACGGCAGTTCTAGTGATCGTGACAATACACCAATTCGAGTCGCTCAATTCCCATTCTGCCCCAAAAATACACCACCATCCCCAAAAATGTAGGGACGCGATTTATAAGCCCGTTGCGCCCCAAACATCAAATTCACCCTAAATGTCGATCCCGCCCTTCCTATTATTATCCATCAAACCTCCACACCGACGCGCCTCTGCCAGGAATCAGATCTGGGCCGTCTCCAGGGAGCCGCTGACATTGTGGCCCGCGAGGCGGCGCTGGTGCTGCCACTCGACCAGCGTCGTGCGCAGTGTTGCGGGCAGCGATGCATCGCGTTGATGCGCGTGATAGAGCGCCCAGCCGATCTTAGGCAGGCTCAGTGTATCAGAATAGACAAGGTAGCGGCTCTCCCAGGTGGGCTGGAACTTCTTCTTGAAATTGAAGAGCGAGCGATTTTTGGCAGGATTGCCGAAGCGACCGGTCAGGAAATCGATGCTATTGCCCAGGAAAGTCTCGTCCTCGGCGTTCGTATTGCTTAGCGGTGCCAGGCCCAGGCTAACGCGTTCGGCACCCAGGCTCTTCATATATTCGAGCGAACGTGCCAATAGGAGCTCCATCGTCCCAGGGGCGGGCTGTTGGGCGCGCCGCATCAGGTCGAGACCCCAGCCGTTGCGGCCATAGATCGGCACGAACGTCACAAAGGCGTGCGCCTTCTCGGCAGCATCGATAGCCACAGCTGTGATCTGCTCAGCATCGCTCTGGGGATCGAAGTGTCCCATGCTAAAGCCCATCTCGGAGCCGCCCTTGCTAGCCAGCCAGGAGCGGGAGATCTGTTCCATCTGTAGGCGCTGGCAAGGCTCGTCGATCGAGCCGGAGTAGAAGACAACGCGCAGACCATCCTTCTCTGCCCTTTTAGCGCTTGAGCGTACATTAGCCATCGCGCCGCCCTTCAACGTGAAGTTATGTGCATCGACGACCGCATCCTCGCCGATCTTTAGCAGGTGCAGTGATGCTGAGCGGTAGAGATCGACGAGTTCGGCGCGCACCTGCCAGAAGACGATCGTCCAATCCTGCTCATTGCAGAACGCGATAAACTGCTTGAGAGTGGACTCTATCTCGGACTCGGGACCGATTGGATCACCGGCCACAACCGCAGTACTTCCTTCCAGCACGTAGCTGATAACCGCTTTGCCCGACTGCGAGAAGAAGTACGACTTATCGGAGTCGAGAGCGAAGTACGAAATGGAGTTTTTCCCATAGAAGTGCACCAGCTCGACGGCCCGACGATGGTTCTCCCGATCGGGTAGCAGAACAGCCGCGACCGGTCGTAAGAGCTGCACCATACCGTACAAGACCGCGCTCACGCATAGAACTGGCAGGGCGCGCTCAAAGAAGAAGGCAGGCGTCGCGTGCGCGATACCCTGCATATGCGCGTGCGTAAGAATGCGCACAATAACATCTTCCAGTCCGAAGCGATCGACAAAAGGCGCGAACTGATCGTAGAGTGCCAGGAAGCCCCAGATCGTGTAGAACGTCACCACGCCCAGACCCAGCACGAGCGCGATATAGCCACGCCAGACCGAGGGCGGATCGCTCTTCGCCTGGAAGAAGCTGGAGAGAGCGCCGAGGAGCAGCGTCAGGAACAGGGCTACGAGCGTTGCCAGCACCGAGCCACTGCGCAGGACGTGTAGCAGCGAAGAGAGCACCAGCAGGACGACCGTCACGCCCCAGGCATGTTTTTTGCCGCGTGCAAGCCCATAGGAGAGCATAATCAGCAGGAATCCCACCGTGACCGTCAGCGTCTGCGCCTGAATTCTATGCGGAACAATGGGCCACGCGCCCAATAGGATATCCCAGTTCAGTTTGGGCACAATAGCGGAAAGCATATCCGCTAACCCTACCATACAGATGATTAACCCCACAGTATTACGTATCATAAAGCGCGCTTGATTTAGAGAAGAGAGAGGTCTATTTTTCATAGGTTTGAGCTTCCTCATTTCTTTTGTCACAGAAAGGTCTACAGCACTACTGGCTGCAATTCGCTGATCCGCATCCCATCCTCACACACTAAAAATAGAGAGGAGAAAGCGCATGGCGTTTGTTAGTTATATTACGCCAAAAATGGCTCAAATGTCACATCATGAAACTTTTGGGGGATTAAGCTCAACCGCAAACATACAAATGTTTCTACAACCGGATTATAGCAAGTGACCATTACAAGATCATTAAGAATGGGTTACGATCCAGTAATCATCAATCGCAAAAATGTCACTAGCGGATGAAACATACTCATTCTACTAAGGTAGACGCAAGAGAGTGCGAAATTGTTGCATAGATTTTGACTTGCAACATGTTTTCTCATCACAGCGTATATAGGGCAGTATAGCAAAAAGAAAAAGGACCTCAACCGGAATGGTCCAAATGTACGGGGCGCGGTTTACAGGCCCGTCCCAAATATAGGGAAACGCGAGGCGCGGTAATGATGCATAGAATGACGACACTTGGACTTGATGAGCGGCTGGAGCGCGTACTGGCGTACGCGCTCGGTTGGGTATCGGGCCTGCTACTTTTCCTCTTTGAGAAGAATCGCCATGTGCGCTGGCACGCCCTGCAATCCATGATGGTCTTCGGTACCCTCTCCATCTTGATGATAGTGGTCAACATGCTCAGGTGGATGTTGAGCTCAATCTGGTTTTTGAACGTCATCACGAACTTCGGGCTGGGCCTGCTCTCGAATGTATTATTCTGGGTGACCATCCTGCTCTGGGTGTGGCTCATGGTCATGGCGTGGTTCAAACACGATTACCGCCTGCCGTTCATCAGCGATTGGATACGGCGTATTGTCTAGGCTCTACTTCTTTTCGCGGTAGAGCAGCCCGAGCGTCAGGCCAAAGGCCAGGTGGCGCAAGATGTTTTGTAGGAACGATGTCCAGTTAGCAAGTTGCGGCAGCTCTCCATTTTTGATCAGCGGATGATGCTTATCGGCCAGCGGAGTAAGCCACCAGGCCGCGATGATAAAGATCTCGCCGAAGATACTGCCCTTCAGCCAGTCGGGTCCGGGCAAGAAGCGTCTGGCAACTGCGCCGTAGAGCTCGCCCAGGGCGACGCCGTTGAGCAGGTGAATAACCCAGGACAGCACAAAAAAGCGCTTCGAACGCGCCTCCCCCTCTAAGAGACCCTGGATAAAGCGGGTATCGCTGAAGCGGTTGCCCACAAGCGCTTTGTCCCCCTCCATCACGATACTATAGACAATGGTCGCGAGCAGGCCAGCCCAGGCAGCCCGGCCTGGACGCCAATCGCGTGAGATAAGACTACGTACTCTGTTCATCTTTCATTTCCTTTCAATAGAAGATATTTTAGTATACCTATTTATGACGATGCAGGTTTTGCAGGAAGGGTATACTAAATGTGATCGCGGCACTGGCACCGAACAATGTCGCCAGCAAATTGACGACATCGTTATTCATCCAGGGCAGGCCACGGAGCGGCAGCGTCTTCGTCCTGCAACTGTGTACGCGTCGCTCCGTCTCTTTATCGCACACGGGGCAATAGTACATAGCCTGGACGGTTGCACCCAGGAAGCTGTCGAAGAGGCAACCGGCGAGGCCACTAATAAATGTTATGAAAGGAAGCGCGAGATTAGTCCCGTGTTTACGTTGTATTAACCAGAAAAAGAAACTAAGTGACAAAGAACCCGCCGCTGCAGCGCCGGTGCCCAGAAGCGTCACGCCGCCCGAGGTGCCGGGTGTCGTCTTCTGACCGGTTGTGATCAGGCGTGGAGCGTGGGGGCTGAGAACGCCTAGCTCGGTAGCCCAGGTATCGGCGTTCGCCGTCGCCAGGGCACCTACATAGCCCGCCTGTGCCAGTGAGTGCAGCGTTGGCGAGGTAGTCGCGCCGTGAGTGAGCGCCAGAGCTGTCGCCACGCCGCCGTTGGCAGCCACCTGCAGCCAGTCACGCTGAGATCCCTTGCTGAACTTATCGGCGGCGGTCCCTGCCTTCTCGCGCTCACGGAAATGCGAAAGAAAGCTGGAGGTAACAAAGAAGAAGATAAGTGAGAGGCCCCACGGCCAGCCTCCCATGCCCAGAGTCGTCGTACCCGCGACAATAGTGCCCGCGACACCGCTGCGGCTGAGCGAACGACGGCGATAGGCCAGAAGAGCGACTGCGCTGCTAAAGAGGAGCCCTAAAAGCGTCCTTGTGCTTTTTGTATGTCTGTTTGTGAGAGTCTGCGCCGGTATGAGTTGGCGCAATGGAGCTATCTCTGCTGTTTTTGACATATATTTAGTACCTCAAAGTAATTACAATGTATCTGTTACGGAACGCCATTGTTATGAGTTTTATTGTAATAGGGGCATGGTGCAAAGGCAAGAGAGCGTGTTTCAAGTGAGGAGCACGTACTCCTCGTCGAAGGACCAGTCTTGTAGAGCCTCCAGTTCGACGTAGAGGTGGGGATGCAACGGGTCGATATGCTTTACCAGATGGATGTCGACAACCCGGTTGTCGTTCACCCCCAATGTTTCACAGAGTGCGTCTTGCGTAATCTTCAGCCCGCCATCGAGGTCACGTTTGAGCGGCGTGGTGAAGTAGAAGTCCAGGAAAAGGGCCAGGTAACTCTGGTGGAAAGCATTGCGCAATTCGTCCTGCAGCAGCCCTTCGCGTTCGAGCGCGCGTAAAGCATCTTTTACCTGCCTTTTAAAGCGACGAGCTATGGCAGTGCTGACGCGATGCCCATCGACAGTCGCGTATTGTTCGTTAATACTGGGAGGAAGTGGAAGCGTGAGACGGAGCAATGAGGGCTTTCTTTGTATGTGCCCGCTCCTGTCCGCAGACGGTTCTGACATAGGCGTCTCCTGTATATAATACTTATTCCGACCACCAACGCCACTGTCGGAATCCTTACTCATCGAGCCAACGCTCCTGTCGGAGCTAGCCTGTCGGCTCAGGCTCGATGCAAGGAAGTGGCTAGCGCTCCGCGCTCAGGTGGTCGGATAAGCAGATAGTACTTTTAGATGGATGGTATCGTGCGTATTGTATCATATCAACATGTCTGTTTCGTCGATTATCGATGTTGTCAAGCTGGAGGA
>JALYTQ010000417.1 GCA_030854195.1 Chloroflexota bacterium | reverse complement strand
GCCTGGATCGGCGTGGGATCGACCTCATCGACCTCGCCCACAAAGCCCAGGCGCTCATTGGCGATATGCGCGCGCACCATACCGCCGTCGGTTCCGCTCAAGCCAACCGCCTTGCCGCCCATCTGCGACGCCATGAGCACCAGACCCTGGTTGACCTGACCGAGCAGCACCATGCGCACCACCTCCAACGTCTGCGCATCGGTGACGCGCAGGCCATCCTCGAAGCGGGTCGGCAGTTGCAGACGCGTCAGCCACTCATTGATATATGGACCGCCGCCGTGCACCAACACAGGATGCGCTCCCAGTGTATGCAGCCAGATGATGTCCTGCAGTACCCCGCGCTGATGTTCGAGCGTGCTCCCGCCCAGCTTGATGACCAGCGTCTTCCCTTTAAGGTACTCGATATACGGCAGAGCCTCACTCATCACCTGAGCGATAAGCAAATGGTCATTGATAATATCGCCCTCCGCTGTCCGTGAAAAGGTTATCGCCATTGGTTGTTACTCCTCCACACTCTTCAAAGCTACTCAACACAGGAACTGAAGAGTCTACGCTGCACTAGGGATTGACGCCGAGGGCCGTCAGTCCGGCGGTCTCAGGCAATGCATAGAGCAGGTTCGCGTTCTGTACCGCCTGACCGGCGGCACCTTTCACAAGATTATCTAAACAAGAAAAGATGACCAGGCGTTGCGTACGCGCATCGACGACTGGATGAATGAAACAATGATTGCTGCCGTAGCTCCACTTCGTGTGCGGCGACTGATCCACCACATGCACGAATGGTTCATCGGCGTAGTATCGCTCGTAGAGAGCGCGCACATCGTTCGTCGTTAGTGCGCGCTGGTCTGCACGCAGGTCAGCGTAGCACGTCGCCAGAATACCACGCGTCATCGGCAAAAGATGCGACATAAACGTCAGGCGCAATTTCTCGCCATGCAAGGACTCGGCCTCCAACTCCTGCGTGATCTCTGGAAGATGCTGGTGCCCTGTGACCTTGTATGCGCTGCTATCCTCGTTGACCTCGGCGTAGTGCGTCGAGAGCGTGAGGCTGCGCCCGGAGCCGCTTACGCCCGATTTGGCATCAATGATCGCGCCCGGCTCGATAATGCCTGCCGCGCAGGCCGGTGCCAGGGCCAGAATCGAGGCCGTCGCGTAACAGCCCGGATTGGCGATAAGGGACGCGCTGCGAATGCGCTCCCGGTGCAGCTCGCACAGGCCATAGACAGCCGTTTCTAACAGGGCGGGGACGGGGTGCGTATGTTTGTACCACTGCTCGTACGTATCGACATCGCGCAGGCGGAAATCAGCCGAGAGGTCCACCACCTTCGTCCCGTGATTGAGCAGGCGTGCCACGGTCTCAGCGGCGGCGGCATGTGGCAGGCAGACAAACGCCAGGTCGGTCCGCTCAGGCTCCTCGCTCAGGAGCAAGGACGGATCAAATGCGGGTGTCAATTGCTCGGAAGTCGGGAGAACGGCACGCACCTGTGGAAAGATGTCGGTGAGCCGTTTGCCAGCCGCGCTGCGCGCAGTCACGGAAGTCACGACGAACTGGGGATGTTGCGACAGGAGCCGCAGCAGTTCCAGACCGGTATAGCTCGTAACATTAACGATCGCAACGGAAACCATCCAGACACTCCCTTCTGACTGAGTGCGCACACGAACAACAATAAAAAAAGCCTTCATCCCTCTAAAAGTAAATCAAGGGACGAAAGCTGAAATAGACGCTTCCGTGGTACCACCCGGCTTGTCTTCCAACACAATCTTCAATCGCTCTCAAAAGACGCCGCGTGAAGAATATACTCCCCTACTTCAGTGTAGCGAAGGTGGAAAGACCACTTTCCGGCTATCGTGCTGCGTGGTAGCCACCCACCTGTTCCTACTTGCTTGCATAGGCAGAACATCCATGAACTATGCGCGCTTTCTTCGGTCAGCCGCTCACGAAAGGGTTCCGAGGGATACTACCATTCCGGCCTTTCACCATGTGCCGAATCGCTGTTGGCTACCGACCTCGTACTATGTTCGATCATCGCGGGTCAGACAAGTCTATTCTGTTTTTCTCTGTTAGTACTAAGGATAACAGCATATGCTGGCGATGTCAATTAGTATTTTTGCGGTTAGAAAAGAGAAGTTATGGAGAATTTGACTATATCTTACAGGAGCGCCTCTTCCTCACTATGGGACTATAGCACAATGAGTTGGAAAGAGGGCGCAAATGGAGTATGATAGAGGTAATCTGTAAAAAGGGAAAAAGACAATGGCAAGCAATTATGGGAATCTTACCGGGCAGATACTGGGAACATGCACGCTCGAACAATTAGTTGGGCAGGGTGGGATGGGGGCCGTGTACCTCGCGCGGCAGGCACGTCCCTCGCGCAACGTGGCGGTCAAGGTCTTACAGCCGAATATGTCTATGGGCAGCGAGGTGTACCAGGAATTCCTCGTGCGCTTCAGGCGGGAGGCCGATGTGATCGCCCGCCTCGATCACGTGAATATTATGCCGATCTATGAGTATGGAGAACAGGCCAATCTCGCCTACCTGGTGATGCCGTACTTCAGCGGAGGAAGCCTGCGCGAGGTGCTCAACAGGCGCGGCACCCTCACGCTGAACGAGGCCATGACGTATATCGATCAGGCCGCGTCCGCGCTCGACTACGCGCACGCTCAGGGCGTAGTACACCGCGATCTCAAGCCCGCGAACTTCCTTCTGGCCGGGGATGGAAGATTGGTCCTGGCAGATTTTGGTATCGCGCGCATCATGGAAGAGAGCGCCGCCGGGGCGGGCCTGACGGGGACAGGCACCATCCTGGGCACGCCGGAGTATATGGCACCGGAGATGGCGCGTGGCGAGCCGATCGATTATCGCGTCGATATCTATGAGCTCGGCGTGGTCCTCTTCCAGATGCTTAGCGGTCGGCTACCTTTCTCCGGTAGCACGCCGCTGGTCGTCGTCGCCCGCCATATTCAGGAGCCCCTACCCCTGCTAAGCCGGGAGAATCCGCTGATCTCGTCGGCGGTGGACGCGGTCATTCAGAAAGCGACCGCTAAATATCCCAACGATCGCTACACATCCACCAGGGAAATGGCCCAGGCATTGCGCAACGCGGCCAGC
>JALYTQ010000172.1 GCA_030854195.1 Chloroflexota bacterium | reverse complement strand
GGCCATGACGAAGAAGGACCGGGACCCCGCCACGGCTGCCGATGATCTCGCGTTGGCGCAGCAGGCGTTCCGGCGCTGCAATGACCAGCACTGGATGCACAAGGCCACACAGCTGCTGGACAACTGGCGCATCTCGCGCACCTGTTGGCTCTGTCATCGCGAGGTGCAGGGCTACGAACTGCACTTCGCGATGTGTCGCGCCACCGTGACGCCTTACACAAAACATCTCCTCGCAGCGCTCAACCAGGATGTTTCAGCCGCTCAGTTGGACGGCATGAAGGTCGCTGTCTGCACCCCTTGCGGATCAATGATTAGCTTCAAAGCGGCGGAAGAGGCTGAGAAGGTACGCAAGGAACTCACCGCCAAGCTAGACGTAGCCTTCAGTCGCATTCAGGCGCTAGAGGATCGCGTGAACAGAATACACCTTAATCAATAGAAGGGCTCAGTAAAGTGGCTATGGATAAGCAGGACATACGTACTCTCCTGGACTCGCTGGATGTACAGGTATCGATGGGGCGCATCGACCAGCCTACCTATGACGCGCTCAAGCAGAAATGGGTGCAGCAATTGCAGGAGATCGAAGTTGGCGAGGGGAGTGCGGTTCTCGGAAGTAACGTAGCGCTTGAGCGGGCCGGTATTGCGGCGACAGATACAGAGGGCCTGACCTCGACGACGCGTGAACTGCTCGCGCACTCACCCCTGTCCCGGCCTGATGAGCCAGCGCGCTACACCATCGAGGTGCTGGCCTGTCCGCGCTGCAATGCGCCAGCTGAGATCAAGACTGGGGGAGACCTGTCGCAGCCACTGAAGTGTCCCTTCTGCGAAACCGTTTATACCGTGCGTCAGAGCCAGGATAACGAGCAGCAACTGAAGAAAGACCTCAAGGCATGGCTCGATCAGATCATTGTGAGCAGCGGCTATAACAGCGGCGTCAGTGGTGTCAACGGTGTCAATAGCGTCGATATCAATGCGCGCCGCTTCATTTTTCGCGAGTCGCTCTATCCCGCGCTAAAAAAAGAGATCGATCGCCGCCTTGAAACTTTCGAGAATATGCTGGAAGCGCCTCTGGTGCAGATGAAGGAGACTAGAGACTTCCGCGATTACCGGCCCGATCAGCGCCTGACTATGCTGGCGAAGGGCGATAATCAATGGCTCAAGACGCTCTCAACGCGTGTCTCGGCACAGCAGTTGCAAGATTTCGCCGTCGCGCAAGAGGACAAACAGCGCCTGCGTCAGCTCCAGGTGCGCGTGCTCAGCCTGACCTACTACGCCAATATCGCCCGGCATGCAAGCTCGTCCGGCGCTTACCAGCTTGTGCGCAAGAATATCGTCGCGCTGCAGAAAGAATATCAGACGTACCTTCAGGAGGTTGCCGACGAACATTATCGTTCATATATCCATGTCCTGGACGCCCGTACCACAGCGGTTATCCTCCTGCTTGACCTGTTTATCTCCGCGCTGGAAGAGGGACAGCATATAGTTCCGCAAGCGCTTCTATTCCAGGTTGGCAATGTCATCGCACAGCTCGAAAAGGCGCAGAGCCTGGCACTCGCCTGCACCTATAATCCGCTCTACACCGTCCCATTGCAGCAGGGTATTCAGAAAGATATGACCACCGCGCGTATCTTCCAGGCCGTTGTTGTGGACTATGAAGTGGCGACGCGCACGCGTGCTGAGGAGTTCCGACCGTTTTACGAGCGCCTGATGCGCTATGCCCGCCACCTGGCAAACATCGAATCAGCCGAGCATCTGCTCTGGTTGCTGACCTCGATTGGGCGCGTATTGTTGGCGCGTGCCGCCGAAGCGCCTCTCCCCGTCGTGAAGGATTGGAGGTGGCTGGATGCGGCGGTCGAGGGCCAGCGACGCAAGGCTCCCGGCCAGGTGGTGCTGCACTACCATCCCTACTGGATTGCGCAAATGAATTATACTGAAGTTGGCGGTGTACTGGTGAAGCGGGCAAGCGCGCGCGTGGGCTTTCTCCTGGCGGATGCGAGCAGCACCGGTGCTCCGATCGTCGTGGCTGTGACGGCAAACGATGCCACGTTTCCGAAGATGGAGGCGGGACTACAAAATTTTCAGCTCCTGGACCAGCAGGTCGTCTCGCTGCCAGCCGTGTTGCCGTATGAGAAGGCCGAGCAGGCGATACGTGCTTATGCCTATGCCCACGAAGTAGAATTGAAAGTGCTGGCGACGCGTATGCTCGGCATCCTTTACCTACCAGCCGCATCTATTCATTATGCCGATAAAAATGGCAAGAGAGATCTCGTCGTAAGTTGTGTGAAAAACATCAATCAGGATCTGGCGCAGGCGCTCAAGCAGACGCAAGAGTTCCTTCAGTAGGGATGGGCCTTGCGTCCATCCGGCTCGCCGAGCGTGATGGGCATGAGTATGAGCGCAAGGCCCATCCCTACTGATGAGGGATAATGAGGAGAGAGGTGTATGGGATTACTGCATGCATTTGTAAACTGGGGCATTCGCCTCGTTGATAATACGGATACGGATGTGCGGCGCATCGGGCAGCGTTTTGGTTTCACGCCCCTATCCTGGCGGCAGGTGATCGCGACGAATCCGACGAAGGACGGCATCGCCTGGCGCGTGCCCGATCCCGATGTGCGCATGGCGAACTCTTTTGTGAACACACAAGGCTTGCTGGTCAGCGAAAACGAGATGGTCATGCTGCTCAAAAATGGGAAGTTCGAGGTGGGCGAGCGCGGAGTCCTGCTGCCGCCGGGTCTCTATGATGTGAGCCGCCTGCGCGTGCGCGACCAGATCGAGGTGATCTGGCTGACCAGTAGAGAGCTGCGTCTGCGCTGGGGCGTTCCCGACGTGCTGACGCAGGACCGCATCAGCGTCGGTGCCAGCGGCTACTACCTGACGAAGATCGAAGACCCCGAAGAGTTCTACTTCAAAGCCATCGGCAATGCTCAGGTCTATAAAGAGGAGCAACTACAACTTTTTACGAAGAGCGATGTCAACTCCGTCCTGCGCGACCTGATCGGGCGCAGGACGGTAATGGAGTTCCAGACCGCGAGGCGCGAGCTTGGCGACGCGGCACACGAGGTGCTGCAGCCGATCTTCAATCGCTGGGGCCTCGAATTCATTGGCCTGACCGTCGAGAACCAGAATATTCCTGAGCAGTTTCGTCAGGCGGCGGCGGGCCGCACGATCGTTACGTTGGAGAAAGAGGCGCAGCTCGAAGGCGCGAAGGCGGATGTGACGCTCGCTCAATTGGAGGCGCAGAAGGCTTACTTTACGGCGCAGGTCGAGGCCGCCCGGCTACGCGCAATCGGGCAGGTCAACGTAGAGATTATGCAAAATCAGCAAAGCATCGGCATCGATCCCCTGGATATGAAGCGCATCGAGGCGATCGATGTCCTGGCTCTCAATCCGGGCGAGAACGCGCTGATCGATAATCGCCCGCAGATCGTGAACCAGCTGCTGCGCCAACAGCCAACCGTGCCGCCCATGCCAGCGACGACGATTACAGGCTCTATCGTACCCGACCCTTTGCTTCCAACCGCGCTGCCGCCCGGCCATAGCAATAGTGGGCCGCTCAGTCCCGATGTAGCAAATGCTGCCAGTACGGGACCATTGACGCGCGAGAAGGTTCAGGAGATGCTGGAAAAACTTGACGAGCGGCTGATCCTGGGCGAGATCAGCGAGCAGAAGCATTCCGAGTTGTATGCCCGTCTGCAAAAGAAGCTTAGCGAGCTAGCTTAAATATGCATGTCAAAGAGGAGGCCAGGCAATGACGGCTCACGTTTGTCCTGAATGTTCACAAGAGAATATCGACAATTCAATCTTCTGCACCCGCTGTGGCTACCGCTTTCCCACGCAGGAAAACGCTGGGGATGGCAGGCAGGTCTCGTTCGACAACTACGCGCCGATCCCGACTCCGCCTACGGGAAGTCCCTTCAGAGGGTCGCGGAACGATCCCTATGGCGCGCCGGGCGCGCTCTACGGACCAACCAGACCTCAGCAACAACAGCAGATGCCCTTTTCAGGGATGCAGCCGCCGCCACAGGCAGCGCCGCGCCCTCCAAAAACGCCCCAGCGGAGTTCTATAGATTCGAGCGTCGTGCAGCGTGCCTTCGCGGGCAAGGGCACGCCCGTCACTCACGCCTCCTGGCTCATCGACGGCAAGCAGAGCGCGCCTGCGGATCTACGCGCCGCTCTTGCGGAGAAGGTACACCAGCGCTATCCCAACGAAGTAAAGGCCAGCTCCGAACGCCTGCAAGAGCGCGATGCTGTACTGGAGGAGCGCGATTACGTCAAGATCGAGCGCGCACCGGCCAGCGTCTTCGTCTACTTCACGCGCTTCGGACCCGACCTCTACATTGCGCGCACGACCACCGTTCGCCCCATCCTCAGCCCGGTGCGCATTGCTGTGTTCGGCCTGCTGTTCGTGCTTATGCTCATCGGCTACATCCTCGCAGCTGCCGTCCAACCTTCAATCCTTGACATCGGCAACTTTCTGGGTGAGTTCCAGTTCAAGTTTATCGTCTCGCTGCTCAGCACCTTGCTGTTGATCTTCTTTATCGCCCTGGGCTTGCGCTCACTGGTGCTCGGCCTGAGCGAGAAGGACTACCTCGGCGTCCTGCGCCCCGGCAGGCTGAACGACTTTCGCCTCGACGACGGTGCCCTCCTGGAGCACGTTGCCGATAGATGCATACGCGAGACCGTTGAGGGACTGGGCCTGGATACCGACGAACTGGCGCAACCCGCGCGTAGCTATCCAGCCAGGCAGCCTTTGCACTTGATTTAACAGGCCATCATGTTGATTGCAGTCAGTTGTTGCTGGATGCGTACTCGGCCCTTGCAACTGCCTGTGGGGCAGGAGGCACGCGGCGCAGAGCAACGACGATGGCGACGATGAGCGTGAGGGCCGCCAGTACCCCTGCTATGATAGCGACGCTCGTTCTGCCTGCCTGCGAATTGGCGACGACGACGCCGAGGAGCGCCCACGTGCCAACCACCGCATACACCACATCGCGCCGCATTACACTGACCGCGCATACGATAATCGCAGCAACCGCCAGAATGATGCCCGCCCAGACAGTTGGAGCGAGACCGCCCCCGTTCCAGTTCAGGTTTTTCAGGAAGACCGCTGTATTTACCACTGTTGCAAATGTCACCCACGCCGTGAAGAGCGCGAGCGGAATATCGACCAGCCAGCGCTCAAGCCTGGACACCGGGACGAGCGCGATACCTGCCCGCGTGTAGGCGAACAGCAGCGCGACGAGGCTCAGGATGATAACTCCCTGGCTCAAATTGATCAACTGGCGCGGAAAAATGAGGTCCCAGGCGGCGCAACCCAGGTTCCCGAGCGCGTACCAGTAGCCGATGCGACGCAGACGCGGATTCTCTCGCTGCGATGGGAGCGCCTGATAGATCGCAAAAGCGATGGTCGCTACAAATATCAGCGACCAGATGGCAAACGTGTAGCCTGCTGGCGTGATAAGGACTGGATTCCTGTTCGATGCTGCTGCCACGCCCGACCCGACAATTGTGCCTACCACGATCGGTATGATAGTTGCGACGACGTTCACGCTCTGTCTCACAATATCTTTTATCATTACGTGTCCTCCTGAATATCTGACTATGACTGGCTTCTGAAAATAAGACACGTTTCAAGGAGAATATGGATAGCATGATGAGTTAGCAAAGGGGATCTGAAAGCTGGTTCCTATCCCTAGCCTATCTCAAGAATGCATCCGGTGGGTTTTTAGCGGAATGGTAAAGAATACAAATCCTGTATAACATCTAAAACACCGCTTACTGCTTATACATTACATATTGGCTATATATCCCCAATAGTCTAGTTTATTGAAAAAAGTGATGGTATTATCAATAGGCAAGTCGCGCCAGGGGGCGGCACAAGTGGAAAGGAGGATTATAAGCTTATGAAAGGTATGAAGCAGTGTTTGCGCTGTGACAATTTCTGCGTGGAGCCGGCGATCTTTTGCGAACAGTGCCAGGCGATGCTGCTCGCTCGTTCTGTACAAAAATTCTCTGCAACGGAGTTATTTCAGACGGCACCCCTTCCCGATGTAGATACAAGTCCAGATACTGGAGGAGAAACGGTACAGGTGGCAGCCTCACCGCGAACTGCTCCAACTGCTCCGTTGGGCGTCACGCGGCCTCCCGCGCAGCGCCAGCGTGGTAAGATCAGCCGCATACGCAAAATATTTATCCTGTTGGCTCTACTGGCAGTGGTGGCGTTGGTCGTAGATGGCATCCTTGTTTCGCTTGGCTTTACGCACCTCGCCGGGCGTGCCGGAACGTTTCCCATGCTGACCGCGACGCCGGGCTTTGTACATCTGGGCCAGGTCGTCCAGCTACACCTCAGCCACTTTACGCCCCACGCGCAGATTCTGTTAACCCGCGATGTGCGGGAGCCTCTGCGCACAGATGACCTTCCGACGCGGGCAGGCGCAAGCGGCAGCGCCGATCTGCCTATCCTGGTCGAGGGGGCATGGGAGCCGGGACCGCACTATATCGAAGCTGAAGATGTAAGCGCCCACTATACAGCCAGCGTTGTGCTGCAAGTGATCAATGCCGGTCCCGTTCTGCCGCCGCTGCTTCAGCTCAATGCGTCGACGCTGGATATGGGGACCGACTGGCAGGGGGCGGATACGCTGAAGACGCTGGCCCTTTCCAATAACGGCGGCGGCGCGGTCTCGTGGTCCTCCGCGAGCAACCAGCCGTGGCTGCAAGCTGTACCGGCGCGCGGCGTTTTTAGCGCCAGCCAGATGGTCACTATCGCGGCCACGCGCACCAATCTCAAGGTCGGCACGTACTGGGGCAGCATCAAAATCGTCTCAAATACCAATACTCCGCTGGTCATCATCGTCAAAATGTCAGTGCGTCCCCTGCCCGCTCGTGCCGGACCCGTTCTGGTAGTGACGCCACCGGCCCTTTCATTTACAAGCATTGATGGTGGGAGCGATCCGCCGGAACAGGATGTGACGCTCAGCAATCCGGGGAGCGCGCCCCTGCAATGGTCCGTTGCGCCGGGCAAGGCCAGCGCATCCGTGGATCAGAATATCCCTTTGCAGGCAAACTGGTTGAGTGTCGCGCCGGGCGCGGGTACATTGGCTCCCGGTGCATCTATGGCGCTGCATGTACGGGCGTATGCCCACGCGCTCTTTCCGAGCGTCTACAGCGGCCTGCTCACGCTGACTTCGCGGCAGAAAACAGTGAACGCGCCGCAATCTGTCGCCATCGCGCTGGATGTGCAGCAGCGCTGTGGTGTCGCGGCAAACGTCGGCAGCATGTCGTTTATCGCGTCAGCCGGTCAGCATACGACGGACGCTCAGCGCATCAACGTCGATGCTACGCCCGGTTGCGCGAGCGTGACGCCCTGGTCGGCTTTTTCGTTGGCGGACTGGCTGTCTGTAACGCCCGCCAATGGGCAGGTGGGTGTGCAGTCTGGCACGAGCGTAACGGTTGGCATCGGCGCAGATCTGCTGCAGGCTGGCACGTTTACCGGCTTCCTTGTCTTTGTAACAGAGCATCGCACGCAGACGATCGCGGTGCAACTGACGGTACTGGCTGGCCCGGCAGTGAGACAGGCGCAGGGACAACAGCCCATTGCGCCGTCTCCACCTGTCTACGGCACGCCTTCTACACAACATAACAGCACCACGCCCGGTACACCCGGATCTGCCACCTCAGCAAGTAATCCAGCGACTGCGCCGCGTCTGAGCCTCTCGCCTGCGGAATTAACCTTCAATGTCACGCGGGGACAGATGTCGATGCAGCAGGTTACATTCGCGAATGCTGGCGGAGGCACTTTCAACTGGCAGGTAGGGACGAATGGTTCGCTGCCACCCTGGCTGACGATCACCCCTGCCCAGGGAGTTCTACAGGGTGGGCAGAGCGCGGATCTTACCTTCGCTGCAAAGGCCGCTAGTCTGGCGACTGGCACATACCGGGCGCAGGTCGTTGTGAACGCGGTAGATGCCTCTGGTCGGCCAGTGGCAGGAAGTCCGCAGGTGTTGTCCGTGGCCCTGAATGTGCTGCTGCCGTGTGCGCTGCAGGTATCGCCCACGAACCTCTCTTTTTCGGCCTCGCTGCTGCAAGGGCCGTCGCCGGACCAGAGTATAAGCGTAAAGGCCACGGGGAACTGCTCGTGGCCCGTCTCCTGGCAAACATCGGTCGATGCTGGTAGCCAGGGCTGGCTGTCGCTCTCGCCGGGCGCAGGCAATGAAAATGGAACGGGCAGCACAATCAATGTGCATGTTGACGCAAGTGGCAAACTACTTGGGAGTTACAATGGGCAGGTCACGCTCTCCGCACAGGATGCAACGGGGGCCGCTATAACGGTCAGCCCGTCGACGGTTGCGGTCTCGTTAAGCGTTTTAGGATAGATGTCAGGAAGTGAAAGGGGAAAGAATATCATGGCTGGTAATGCGCCCGACAGCCAGGCCCAGGGTCTGGAACAGACTATGAGCACAGTCTTTGCGTGCCGCAGCGTGGTCAAATACAATATGGCGCTGAGCGCAGAACAGAAAGATGAACTGATCGCCGAGATCGATACCACCCTGCAATTTTTGCGCGAGAGTCTCATTACACATGCCTCAGATCAGGTCCAGCAGCCGCGACCTCAGTTTCAGCAGGCTCTCGCACCCGTTCCCCTGCCTGATGTCGCGCAGCCCGAAGCGCAACGGGACGAGCGGCGCACATTGCAGGAGCTTTATCGCATCTACCACGCGTATATAGATACACAGCAGAGCAATAATATCGGGACGTTCGTGGTGCGCTTCGACGCGGTAATCGGAGCACTGAACGAGATCCAGCACCATATCGAGCGGAGCCGGGGTCTCCAGGAACCATGCGGCGAAGATCCGTTGCACCGGGTACGCGCATTTATCGCTGATCTCTACTATATGTTTATGGAACTTGTGCGCACCCTCTCCAACGCCTTAGAGGGGAGCGATGTACATATAGATACCGAGGAGCATTCTTCCATGCAGGAGATGCAGGTTACGCGCTCTACCCACGAGGAGCAGGCTGTCTCCTCGCTACAGCGTCTCACTCCTCTCATGAGCGTGTTTACGGAGCACCAGCGGCTCAACGAGACGAGGGACGCGTTGAGCAGCCGTATCAGCGACACTACCGCGTTTCTTATCTACCTGGAGGAGAACCTGGCCGAGGACCTTCCTAAGCGCGACGAGGTTGTGTCGCACCTCTACAAGGTCTCAATATTGCTCGGCGACCTCGCCTATCTCGTTTCAGGGTACGAGGATGCCGTAAGCCTGGTGCTGGATACGAGGTGAGTATGTGGCCCCAGGACGACCGCCAGGGCCGTCCTGGGCGCGTTTGCCATTTGCGCCTGTCAGGTTGGTGCGCGCTATTTGTTTAGCCAGAGCGTCATGTGTTCCTGGTCGAAGTAGCGTTCGCGCAGCTTAAGGGCGTGGCGCTCGATGCCCCAGGTCTCGAAGCCGAGCGCGATGAAGAGGTGGCGCGCCTCCCGGCTGGTGAGCACGACGTTCAGGCTGATCTGCTCAAGATCCGGCAGTTCGCGGGCGTGGGCGATGGCGGTTTCGAGGAGCGCCTTGCCGATGCCCTGTCTGCGTAGCTCTTTGGGCACATACATGCCCCAGATGGTGCCTTTATGCCGCGTCTTCACCATCTCCTCGCGACTGAAGCGGGTGGTGCCAACAAGCGTGTTGCCGTCGAACGCGCCGAACGTTACGTCGTCGTGCCAGCTCTCGTTGTGCCGCGTCAAATTCTGCGTGGAGCCCGCGATGCCGCGCTCAAGGATTTCGGTATATGAAGCGCCGAACGATTCTGGGTCTTCCTGTAGGGCGCGCAGGCGCAGGTTCCAGAACGCCTCCGCATCCTTCTGAGTCAAAATACGTACTTCCATTGTGTCTCTCCCTTCCTGCAAATCATGAATATTCAACGCTGAATCCACCTCTTCAGTAGGGATGGGGCTGGCCTCCATCCGGCTAGAGTAGTGGTCTGAGGAAGCGGATGGGGGCCAGCTCCATCCCTACTAGAGTTATCGTATAGCAGGAGTACAAGCACTCCGCATACCCATCTTCAGGCGCGGATCGTCATTCATCTTATATCAAAGCATATCTTCGGCGCTTTTGCCAGTAGCTACGCGCCATTTATCTCAGCTGGTGCCCTTCGTGATAGATGTGTGACCTCTAAACGGAGAAGAGTTTGAACTGGACGGTGCCCTCGCTGCTGGCCGCGACTACGTGCTTGCCATCGGGAAGCCACAGCAGGGCGTATGCCGAGGCGGGGTGTCCGCGATGGGTTGCGAGCGCCGTGCCGGTTGCCGCGTCCCAGACGTGTACGTTATTATCCTTGCTGAGCGAGGCGATGTGCTTGCCATCGGGCGACCAGGCGACGATGACGACCCAGTCGGTATGCCCGCGATGGGTCAGCAGGAGACGCTCCTTCGCCGGGTCCCAGATATGCACCGTTTTATCTTCGCAGGTGGAGGCGAGCGCGCGACCATCAGGCGACCAGGCGACAGCCCTGACCCAGCTATGATGACTCCGATATGTGGCGATCTTACTCTTTCTGGCGATATCCCACAACTGAATTTCGTTCCAGAGGCCCACGGCGAGGTATTTCCCATCAGGGGACCAGGCAACCGCCCGCGACCAGTAGGCGGGATCATGATAGGTGAAGCTGTTCTGTCCTGTCGCGGTCTCCCAGACCTGCACCGTATTGTCGGTCCCGCCTCCGCTGGTCGAGGCGATGCGTTTGCCGCCGGGCGACCAGGCCAGGGCATAGACCATCCCTGCG
>JALYTQ010000171.1 GCA_030854195.1 Chloroflexota bacterium | reverse complement strand
GATCGAGGGCTGCCTGGCCCAGGCGTTGGGCTACGCGCTGATCGAGGACTTCCAGATGCGCGACGGGCACGTCCTGACGCCGCATCTCAACACCTATCTGCTCCCCACCGTGCTGGATATGCCGACCGAAGTGGAGCCTGTTATTCTGGAACTGGCGGACCCTGCCGGACCCTTTGGGGCGCGTGGCGTGGCCGAGATGCCGCTGGTCCCATTCACGCCAGCCGTTGCCAGCGCCATTCACGCGGCCACCGGTGCCTGGCTCACGCGCCAACCCATGACGCCCGAACGCGTACTTACTGCTTTGTCAAACGTCATGAAACCCGATTCTACCAACTAAGAGGAAGGATATATTGTCATGACTTTATTGCATATCGTAGTTGGCCCCTTGCAGTTCAGGGCGCGTATGGAGGAGGCCGACGCGCCTGAGACGTGCGCCGCGTTCAGCAAGCTGCTCCCATTCAAGAGCAAGCTGGTACACGCCCGTTGGAGCGGCGAGGCGGCGTGGATACCGCTCGGCGAACGCAACCTGGGCGTCAGCAAATACGAGAACCACACCAGCTATCCCGCGCCAGGGCAGGTGTTACTCTACCCCGGCGGTTTTAGCGAGACCGAAATCCTCTTCCCCTATGGTGGAACGCGCTTCGCCAGCAAGCTAGGTCAACTGGCTGGCAACCATTTCCTGACCATTGTAGAAGGTACCGAACAGCTGCGCGAAGTTGGACGCCTTGTCCTCTGGGAGGGCGCGCAGGACATTGTGTTCGAAGCTCAATAATATCAGTTCTTGCTCATCTCGTCGAAGACCTGGCCTATATTGTTGGGCAGGCGTTCGTCGCGGCCTCGGGGCGCGCTCTGCTGCATCGAGGCCGCGACCTTTTCCTGGGTCTTCTCGCGGTCCCAGCCCCTGGCGATGGCCTCGCCGACCTGTGTTCTTAACGTAATAATCCATTGGCGTAGATCGCTGAGCGCGGCGGGCGTCTGGATGGGACCGTGGCCGGGGAGCGCGTGCTCGGCTCCCAGCTGCTCTAAGCGTTCCAGGGCGCTGACCCAGTGCGCGGAGCTACTGCCCGGCGGCATGGCGGGCACGATGGCGTTGAAGAGCAGATCGCCCGCGAACAGCACGCGTGATTGAGGGAGCCAGGCCACACTATCGCTCGGACTGTGCGCGACGCCGAAGTACATGAGCTGCACCTCGATATCGCCGATGAAGACCGTTAGCCTGTCCTGAAACGTCAGCGTGGGCGGCGTGATGCGCACATCGTTGACCAGCGCGCCCATCTGCGGATTCTGCTTCCAATTGGCGAGTATCTGTTCGCCCGAAGTGACCATATTCTCACGCACGCCCTCGTGGGCAATAATGGGACAATCCGCGAACGCCTGATTGCCATACACATGGTCGCCGTGCGGATGCGTATTGAAGAGGTAGAACGAGCCTTCTTTATGATACGCCTGCGCCGCCTCGCGCAGAGGCGCAGCTTCGGCGGCATTGATGCCCGAATCGACAACGAGCACCGCGCCGTTTTGCGCGATGATGCCGCGATTGCAGACGCCACCGAGCGCGCTCATCACGCCCGGTACTATCTCTTGTACTGTAAAATCAGCCATACATATACTCCTTTTTGTTCCGTCTGAAGCAGGCGGAAGATGATCACTTTAGTAATACCATATTTTGCCTACTCCGTTGACAGAACAGTAGAGTCCACCATGCTTATTCCATCCCACAATAGGGAGGGTGTAGAATAGAAGCCAATTTGGAGCCTTAGGCGCGGTTCACAAGCCCGTGTTCCCCCCACCGCCCCACCCCCATCACACGCCCAACAACACCTTAATCAGCACAGCGCCCGCGATCCCATCGCCAGCGTTGCTATTGGCGTAGAGCGCGACGATCCCCTCCTGCGCGCCACCCTTGAAGCTCGACGTGTAGGTGACGCTGGTCGAGAACTGGGTACTGCCGTTGCCGACCGCGCCCTGGGCGGTGGCGTGCCCGATATCGCTCTGGGTGTGGTCAAGGATGACGATGTTGCCGATGACGCCCTCGAAGGCATTGCCTGTGCCCGTGACGGTGACAGGACTGGTTACGGTGTCGCGGCTGGCGGGCGCGGTGATCGACATGCCGTTGGAGGCGGCGGCGGTGACGATCCAGATGTTGTTGTTGTTGCCTTCGAGGCGCGTTAGCGTGACCTGGATGCTGCCGAAGCCTGGATTGGGATTTTTGACGCTAACGACGGCGCTGAGATCGTTCTGCCCTCCGCCGCTCACGACGGTCGTAGGCGAGTTCGTGGGCCACTTGAGCATGTTGACGGCCAGGGCGTTGGCGGTCATGGGGGCGCTGAGCTTCCACGGCTGGTGCCCCTGCGCCACCTGCTGCTGATCGGCCTCGGCCTGATAGCGCGTCAGGTCAGGGAAGATGCCTGGAAAGGCGGTTGGCTCGAACTTGCCCGCGCCAGCGGACCATTTGAACTCGCGAAAGAGGTCCATAACGAGTCCTGCATTGCTCGGCGCGTTCTTGTTCACGCTGGATTGTGCATCCACTTCGCCTATGATGATGGTGTTGTAGCCGCTGACCTTGGCAGCACCATGTTCGAGTCCCTGGAGTTTGAGGAGTTGCTGAGGATGCGTATCAGTTATTTTGTCATAGACATAAACATCCAGGAATGCGCCAGTGCCGTTAGTACGTACATTGATTAGCGCCTGCAATGTAGCATTGCCTATCAGATTAGAACAGGTAACGCTCTCAACCTTATTAATGTTGGGCTGTATTCCGATAATAGGGTCCCAATAAGAAGGAGCGCTTACAGCACTAGGGCAGGGCTGTGTGCCTAACTTTACAGCGGGCGCGGGAGTCGTGCTATCGGACGTTAACGCTACTGTAGTGGCATTAGTAAAGGTGGTTGCAACTGTAGATGTCGCCGCGCTGATGTTACTATTGTTGCCCTGGCTTGAACCGCAGCCAGCGAGAATGAGTAGTAGTACAAAAAGCAGGCTACCACTAATACTCGTGCGTGCTGTAAATGTAGAAGATTTTTTGCGCATAATCCCTCCAGATCACCATAGATTTGTACATTTCGATTTAACGGTAATGACATAACACTAATATTAATATTAAACCGCTTGCCATACGCGTGCGATTTTATCTAGACCTCCTGAGACAACTTTTTTACCATCAGGAGACCACGCGATGGCAGAAACGCTATCAGTATGTTTCAGATAGGTATAGAGTTTATCGGCATTAGAGAAGTTCCATATTTGTACCGTCTTGTCGCTGCTTGCAGAAGCAACACGAGCACCATCAGGGGATAATGCAATTGCAAACACAGCACCTTTATGTTCCCTATAAGCATAGCTGTCACTTCCAGAGAATGCAAACCAGATCTGTACCGTCATGTCATCGGATGCGGAGACGATTTGTCTGCCATCAATTGACCAGAGGACAGAGGAAACAAAATCTGTGTGTTGCTTATACGTATATATAGGCTCATGTGTATTAACTTTCCATACACGCACGGTTTTATCACTACTGCCTGAAGCAACATATGCTCCATCGGGAGACCAAGCCACTGAATTCACTACATCTTGATGACCTATAAAAGAGTATATAAGTTCCCCTGTAGAGGCGTTCCATACTTGTACAGTTTTGTCAAAACTGCCTGAAGCTATATATTTTCCATTAGGAGACCATGCTACTGAGCTTACCGCATCTTGATGATTAGCATAAAAGCGAATAGTTTTGTTTGCCAGAGGGTCCCATATACGTACCTGTTTATCATTACTTCCAGACGCAATTAGTGTGCCATCAGGAGACCAAGCCACTGTGTTTACTTGATCGATATGCTCTCCATAGTTCGTGACCACCTCACTGTTCATGGCGTTCCATACTTGCACGGTCTTATCCAGGCTGCCAGAAGCAATCAAGTTATCCTTTGGCGACCAGGATAATGCAAGAATGCTTTTGGTATGCCCGTGATACTCATTAAGAGTTGTCCCTATTTCTATGGTTTTAGGCGTAGACGTAGGATCACTCGTCGCGCTCCCAGCCTTCTTCGCCACGCTTCGAGCAGTGCCAGATGTGGAGTGCGTGGCGCTGGTTGGAGTGGGCGTGTGATGGGTGGAGAGCCAGGCCAGGGTGCCGCCGGTGCCTGCGAGGGTGAGCGCGCCGCCCAGGGAGAGCAGGAGGGCGCGGCGCGAGATATGGCGCTTCCTGCTGGTGGCGAGCTGCTCCTCGCGGGCGGAGTGCGGGCGGGCAGATGGGAGCCGCGTGCCGCTGAGAGGCGTCGAGGAGGGTTGCACCAGGAGCGTGTCGAGCGAGCGGCGCGTCGAGCGCGAGGGGAGCGACGGCGCGGGATACTGCACGCGGTCGCTGGACCGTAGGGCGGCCCTGAAGTCTGCCGCGAAGTCCCCGACCGTGGGATAGCGCTGTTCTGGCCGCTTGGCGAGCGCGATATGCACCACCTCCTCCAGCGCGGGCGAGATGCGCGGATTGCGTGAACGTAGCGAGGGAGGGACCGCGTTGAGGTGTTGCGCCGCGATCTCAGGGAACGAGCCGCGAAAGGGACGCTCGCCACAGAGCCACTCGTAGGCCACCACGCCCAGCGCGTACTGATCGCTGGCCGGATGAGGTTTGCCGCGCAACTGTTCGGGTGCCATATACGCCGACGTGCCCGCCACGTGCGGCGTCACCTGTCGGCCCGATTCGGAGAACAGCGTCGCGATGCCGAAATCGCTCAGCAGCAGCGTATCATCCTCGGCGAGCAGCATATTCTCAGGCTTCACATCGCGATGGATTACATGCCTGCTGTGCGCGAAGTCCAGCGCCTGCGCCACCTGCGTCACATACGCCAGCACCTCCTCAGGCGGCAGCACGGAGCCGCGGAGATAGAGGCCGCGCAACGTCCCGTGCGGCGCGTACTGCATAATCAGATAAGGCGTCCGCCCATCCTGTACGCCGAAATCGAGGATATTGACGATATGCGGATGCCGCAGGTCCGCCACCATGCGCGCCTCGCGTTTGAAGCGCTGCACATCGGGTCCATCCACCTGCGTATAGAGCAGCTTGATAGCCGCGAAGCGATCAAGATGCACATGCCGCGCCAGATACACCTCCGCGAAGCCACCCCGGCCCAGCGAGCGCACCAGCCGATAGTTCCCCAGCACCTGCCCCTCGCGCAGCAAACGACCAGGCATGACAACATATCTCCTTATTGAAATGTATCAATATTTACCTATTTAACAGCAAAAAGCGACAAATTGCATTATATATAGGCCAGACGGGTAGGGTGTATGCGATATTCACGGTCATCATTATCTACCATACCATAGCGCGGGCGTCGATTTACGCGTGTACATCCCAGAATTGGAGGGTCCGCGTATAATCTGGATCGGTATATAGGAGCGAGGGGTATACTGAAAGTGCGTGCAGGATCACGGAAACGATCTCCAGGGATGAGTTCATAGACAACCTTACAGTAATGGAGGGGAATGAATGAACCATACAACCAGAAATTTGCCAACGCTTCAGCAGATCAGAAGTGAGCACAACATCACGTCGCGAGCCGTCGCCGATGAAGCGGGCGTCGATTTCCGTACAGAATATCTATTGGAGATAGGCGTAGCCGTCGCCCGCGATGACGCCCTCAAGATCCTCTCCGCCCTCTCGACCCTCACAGGCCAGTGCTGCGCGATAGATACCGTTGGTGGCCTGTGCATTGTGGGATCACCTGCGATCAGGAAACACAACGATGAGGCGCGCGGTGAGCTAAAGAGCTGACGAGCATGGGGAGCAATGATACAGAAGACAAATACACCTTCCATATCACTGATTAGTTGTAACTAGCGCGCTCGTTGCTACACAGCCGCGCGCGTCGTTACCGGCGGTATCGTCGTCTTCCTCTTCGCTTCGTTGCCGCGTACGAGCGCAGTGAAGATGCCGATAGCGGCGAAGGCGGCGCAGACGAGCAAGGCCGCGTGGAAGCCACTGACGAACGTCTGCTGCAGCTCGTTTACCCTGCTCGCCGACAGATGCTGCCCCTGGGTGGCGAGCAGGGTACCGGCAGCAGCAGCGCCGAAGCTGGTAAAGATGGTCCCGCCGATGGCAACGCTCAGGCTCTGCCCGATGACGCGCCCGGTCGCGAGCACGCCCGACGCAATCCCCTGTTCGGAAGACGGCGCGGCCCCCATAAGCGCGCGCGTGTTGGGTGCCTGGAAGAGTCCCTGGCCGATGCCGGTGAGGACGAGACGCCACAGGATGTCCGGGATGGTGCTGTGCGCGTCGACCTGGCTGAGGAAGAAGAGTCCCAGGCAGGCGATGGCGAGTCCGAGGGGCGAGAGCAAGCGTGATCCGATGCGATCCGCCAGGGTGCCGCTAATGGGAGCCATGATCGCCAGCGTCACCGGCAGCGGCGTGAGCAGGAGACCCGCCTGCACGACCGAGAAGCCGCGTAGCTCCTCGAAGTAGAATGGCAGCAGGAAGCCAGGCGCGAAGAGGGCCAGCATAGCCAGCATAAAGCTGATGTTGGCCGAGGCGAAGACGCGGTTCTTCAACAGCTTTATGCTCAAAATCGGGTCCGGCACCTTGCGCTCAACCAGGACGGCGACGACCAGCGCCACGATGCCAATCCCAATCGCGCTGATGACAGCGGGCGAGCTCCAACCCCACTCCTGGCCGAAGGAGAGTCCCAGCGTAAAGGAGGCGAGCCCGAGCGCTAAGAGCGCCGCGCCCGCCAGATCGAAGCGTCCCCGTCCCCTATGCATGCGCTCGGTGAGAATGCGCATGCTCGCAACCAGCACGATAATCCCCACTGGCACATTGACATAAAATATCCAACGCCACGTAAAATACTGGGTGATAATGCCGCCAATGGTTGGACCCAGGCTGATGCCGAGCGCGACCACGACGGAGTTCAGGCCGAGCGCCCGCCCGCGCTCACGCGCCGGAAAGACGCTCGTAACCATCGCGATATTGACAGAAAAGATGAGCGCGCCGCCCAGTCCCTGGAAGATGCGGGCGAGAATCAGTATAGGAAGCGAGGGGGCCGCGCCGCTGAAGACGGAGCCAAGCACGAAGATGACCAGTCCCGCCAGATAGATCGGCTTACGCCCGATCATATCGGCCAGGCGTCCAAAGGTGAGCAGGACAGCGGCGATGACGAGCAGGTAGCCGATGATGATCCATTCGATCGCGCCGCTCACGCCCACGCCAAAGGTACGCGCAATGGCGGGCAGGCCGATATTGACAATCGAGGAATCGAGCGTGGTCATAAAGCCGCCTGACGCTGCCAGGATGAGCACCGCCCATTTGTTGGCGTGCTCCCTGCCATCGCCGTCCGGCGGATGCAGGTGAAAAATGCCTGGAATGTGCGAGATGATGTGCGCGATCTCGCGCAGGTGATGGTGCACGTCCTCCTGTGCCGGAGAGATAGGTGTCGGCCCTTCGTGAATGCTCTCTTTCTGGTTCATGCCTCGTTCCTCTCAGTAGGGATGGGGCTTGTCTCCATCCGCTTGCCCATCACGCGGCTCCCGTGCCTGATCGCGCTCCCTGAGCCGGATGGAGGCAAGCCCCATCCCTACTCAAGAATCAGGGCAGGGTAAATTTCTTGAAGCACTCCGCGTACTGCATATCATGGCCCTGGGCCGTCTCGGTTGCCCGTGCGCGCACGCGATCGAGTGCCTGGGGTGAGCGGAGCTGACTGCTATGTTGCAGCAGCGCCTCGATCTTCTTCTCCATCGTCGGCGTAATGTCGATCCAGGTATCGGGCGACTCGGTCCCCATCACATACACCTCGCGCACATTATGCGGCTCCAGCCCTTCGGCGAGCAGTTCGGGAAAGGTCAGGCGGTCGCGGGCCGTGGGATAGACCGCCGCCAGCGCCGCGTCGCCCACCGCCAGATGATCGGGATGGTTGACCGAGCCGCTCACCGCGAACGAGCGATACGGCGTCATGGTAATCAGGCGCTCCGGTCGGAAGCGGCGAATCGCACGCGCGATATCTTTGCGCAGGGCCAGCGTGTGCTCCAGGTAGCCATCGGGATAGTTCAGGAAGACAACCTCGCGCACGCCCAGTACCTCGGCGGCGCGCCTCTGCTCCTCCTGGCGCGTAGCGATCAGGCGACCCGGCTCCATCGCGGGATCGGCTGAGCCCTTGCTCCCGTCCGTCGCCACCACATAGGCCATCTCGTAGCCCTCGCTGGTCCAGCTGGCAACCGTCCCGCCGCAACCGAACTCAGCGTCGTCCGGGTGGGCAAACACCACCATAGCTCGCTTGACTGTTTCCTCACTCATCTGGGCGCACGCTCCTTCTCTCAATGCTCAACTGCTGTTTTCTTTTCATCACGACGAGCGAGCGCAAAACGTAGACAACGCTTCAGTCCCCATTGGGAACCGCCCATCGGGTAGGGACCATTTGTTAGGTGGCCTGGATTCATTACATCGGCGAAAGTTTGAGCACCCTTTCGGCATGTTCCGCACTTCTCTCCAGTATCTCAGAAAGGATGTCTGACAAAGGATCTGGCGGATTACATACAACAACTGCTCCTACCACTTGTAGAATAGCAGATAGAGCGGGATGGGGCGCAATTAGTTCCAACAGAATTGACAGGCTGGAATACGAACGCTTGTATGAATTTAGTTCTTTTGATATACTGCGCTGGAAGGATCAGGCCCATTTGTTCAATCTTTGCGTCGACGTACATGCCATGCATCCTACCTGATGAGGTTGAGAGAAAAGCATTGAACAGGCACTTATATAACACGCTCTGTGTCCTATTAGCTGGAATAGCTATAGGCATGGCCGGCTTCTTGTTTGGCAGCGGGATGATGATTCCTGAGTTTATGTTTATGATACTCTGGCTGGGCGTGGCTATCTTTAAAATTAAGGACGCTCGCAAATTTCAAGGCGAAGAAAAATGGCGTCCCTACTTTCTGGTTTGCGGCTTTTTCCATGTGGTTCTTCTTGTTGTGCTCAGGGCCGAACTTGCTAAAGTAGGGGAATTGGCACCATTTTTCTATATTCTGGAGCCTACTGTGAGTGTAATCATATTTTTTGAATGCAATAAAATCGTTGAGGGTGCGTGATCCAACGCTGCCCCATGCGTTTATAATCAACTGCCTACTGTTTCTCAATTAAGAGGGCGTGATTATTTTACGCTGCAATTATTCTTCAGTGTAAATATTCTTAGCATAAAATAAATAACGTTGATAAGAGGTGAATGTTAGTTTACACTTTCCACACGCGTACCACCTTATCGCCGCCCGCTGAGGCGATGCGGGTGCCATCGGGCGACCAGGCCAGGGCGAAGATCCAGCCCTTGTGTCCGCGCTCGGTGTAGAGCGTGCTGCCATCGTCGGCATTCCAGACACGCACGATCTTGTCTTTGCCAGCCGAGGCAATGCGGGTGCCATCGGGCGACCACGCCAGGACGTAGACGCTATCCTGGTGGCCGCGATACGTGAGCAGCGTGCGCCCGCTCTCCACGTTCCAGACGCGCACAAATTTGTCCCAGGAGCAAGAGGCGATGCGGGTGCCATCGGGCGACCAGGCGAGCATGTGGATGCCATAGCTATGCTCGTTGTAGCTGCTCAGCAGGCGCATTGTGGCGGGTTCCCAGATGTGGATATTTGTATCGTTGCCCCCGGAGGCGATGCGCGTCCCATCGGGCGACCACGCCGCCGTTGTGACCCAGCGCGTATGGCCGCGATAGATCTGCTGCTCAGACGATTGCTGTTCACTGGACCAGATGCGCGCAGTTTTGTCATCGCTCGCCGAAGCGATGCGGGAGCCATCGGGCGACCAGGAGAGCGCGTTGATCCAACTGGTGTGCCCGCGATATGTCCGCGTCCACTCGCCGGTAAGCTGACCCGACTCCGTCTCGCGCAGATCGCAGACGCGCACGTGGCCCGCGTCGTCGCCCATTGCAAGCTGCCGACCATTGGGGGACCACGCCAGGACCATAGCCCAGACGTACGCGCCCGCTCCCGCACTGTGTGTCCATCTAGTCTCGCCGCTAGCGGCGTCCCACAGGTGGATCGTCCCATCCGAGGAACCGGATGCCAGCGTGCGACCATCGGGCGACCAGGAGAGCGAGCGGACCATCCAGCGATGTCCTTCGTAGGAGAGCAGGGAGGGATGGCTGACTGAGAGCAGGGATTGTAACTGCTGTTGCACCAGGGCGGCGCTGGCGGGTCGCTGGCGCGCATCCAGTTCGACGAGCTGGCTCAGGAGTGAACGCAGCGAAGAGGCGTGCGAGGCATCGAGGGCGAAGCGGAAGGGCGTCTGCGCTGGGTCCAGCCCCGTTAGAAGCTGGTGCAACAGCACGCCCAGGCTGTAGAGATCGGTCTGCGGCGTCGTCTGGGCGCGTCCGTACTGCTCAGGGGCCGCGTAGCCGGGGGAGCCGAAGACGCCGGTATCTTTGGCCTGCCCGGCCTTGAAGTGGCGCGCAATGCCGAAGTCGATGAGCGTCAGGTTGCCATCCCTGGCGCGGATAACATTGGCCGGTTTGAGGTCGCGGAAGACGATCGGCGGCTCCTGGGCGTGCAGGTAGTCAAGCACGTCGCACAACTGCACGCCGATCGAGAGCACCTCTTGCCACGGCAGGCGTCCATCCGGCATCGCCTCAAGATACTGTTCCAGCGTCTCACCCGCGATAAAGTCGCGCGCGAGGTAGCAGTGGCCCGGCGTAGAGAAGGCATCGTAGAGGCGCGGCAGGCGTGGGTGCGCGAGCTTCGCGAGCAATTGCACCTCGCGTTCGTAGGTGTCCCGCGCCTCCTGCACCTCCTGTGGGGGCAGCGCGG
>JALYTQ010000170.1 GCA_030854195.1 Chloroflexota bacterium | reverse complement strand
TTCAAACTCAGGCCAGGCATGAAGTGGTCCGATGGGCAAGCATACGATGCAAGGGACGTAGACTACACCTGGAAGTTGTGGAACAATCCCAATTTCGGTGCTTCGATCACTACCGGTTTCAGCCTGATCAAGTCCGCGGCAGTCTCGCATGATAATCTGTGGATCACCTTCCATCTTTCTCATGCATTCTCGCCATTCCTGTCTGTCTGGACTGATGGAGGAGCGGCACCTCTGCCCGCGCACATCTTTAGCAGCATGAGCCCTGGCAATATCCTGAAGTCTGCGCAGAACCTGAACCCCACCGTGAGCAGCGGACCATTTACCGTCACCGAGAGCAAGCCCGGCAACGAGTACGTCGTCTCGCGCAATCCGAACTACTACCTGGCCTCTCAAGGGCTGCCGTATCTGGACAAGATCGTCTATCGCATCGTCACTAACCAGGATACGATCCTCAAGGATGCCCAGGCGGGTTCTATCAACTCTTCATGGTTCCTTGACGTGACGAAGACCGCGACCTATCAGAAGCTGGCGAACTACAGCATAGTAAAATCCCCGGTGGCTGCGAACTTCGAGGCGTTGTACTTCAACTTGAAGAATCCAGTCTTGAAGGACGTAAATATTCGTAAAGCGATCTCTATGGCGGTTAATCAGGCGACATTGATTCAGGTCGCGCGTCATGGAAATGCAACACCGCTCTGTACCGATCACGCGAACGCATATAAACCTGGCTATCAGGCCGATGCTCCTTGCCCGAAGTACGATCCGAACGCGGCCAAATCGCTCCTGCAGAGCTCCGGCTATACGCTAGGGTCCGATAACATCTTCACGAAAAACGGCAAGAAGCTGGAGTTCCAGTACTCCACTACCGCGAACAATGCCTGGCGCGCTGAAGACGAAGACATTCTCCAGCAAGAGCTGGCCGCTATCGGCATCAAGATCGATATCACCAACTACCCGGCCAGTACGTTCTTCAGCACCTTCCTTCCGCAAGGAGTAGTCGGCAAGTACGACCTGGGGGAGTTCGAGAACTCCTACACCTATGATGCCGATGATGCTTCGGGCTTCTCCTGTGCTCAGGTGCCTTCGGCGGCCAATAGTTATGGCGGACAGAACTACTCGTTCTACTGCAATCCTCAGTTGGACAAATTGTTCACTCAGGAGCAGTCTACAGCGGACTTCAACGGTCGCCAGCAGGTCTTCAATCAGATCCACCAGATCTACCTGACGGACTTCCCGTTTGTCACACTGTATGCCCCCGTCGATATTGCGGTCGCTAAAAACACGGGCCACAACTACGTGACTGGTTCAATGGGTTCATCCGAGACGGTAAACGTCATGAACTGGTGGTGTACCGGCGGCAAATGCTAGCCAATCGTGCATAGTGTATCAAGCAGGAGCCTTGTCCCCTGCTTGATGCAGCCAGCCTCTGGAGATATCTCGTAGTGGAATTTCTTCAGGGGCTTGCTCTTATCTATAGGGATGGATATAATACTGAATTAGCTGCTTACCTTTTTTAATCCTCGAATTGATCCGTTAGAGATTTGATGATGGAGGTCCTTGCATGGGAAGATATATCATCAGGAGGGTCCTACAAGCCATACCGTTGCTGTTCCTGGTCTCCGTCGCTATGTTTGCATTGATTCATCTTCTGCCAGGCGGCCCGGTTGGCGTGTTTCTGAACCCTCGCTTGAGCGCGGCGGGACGCGCAGCGATCGAGCAACGCTTCGGCCTGGATCAACCCTTGCCTATCCAATATCTGAAATGGTTATGGGGTGCCTTTCAGGGCGATTTCGGCTTCTCCTTTGTTACCAACCAACCAGTATCAACCGTTCTGAGCGAGCGCTTTCCCCCAACGTTAGAATTATTTAGTAGCGCCCTGTTGCTGGCGTTGATCCTGGCTATTTTGCTGGGCACCATCTCCGCGGTACGTCAGGGCACAGCGACCGACTACATTGTAACGTCGCTTTCGTACTTCGGTATCTCTATGCCGATCTTCGTGCTTGGCTTGCTGGCACAGGAAGTTTTCGGCATCTGGCTGCACGCGCTCCCCGTCTCTGGCCTGTCTACGGCGGGCGTAGTGTTTGACCCCTTCAACGCGGCATGGGACCAGGCGAACCATTTGGTCCTGCCAATGCTCGTCCTCGCGACCACCTTTGTGGCGGGGTGGAGTCGCTATATGCGTTCCAGTATGATCGAAGTACGCAAGCAGGACTATATCCGTACCGCGCGCGCCAAGGGGGCGAGCACCGGGACCGTGCTCTTGCGCCACGCCATTCGCAACGCGCTGATCCCTCTCATCACGGTGGTCGCTATCGACTTTGGCTCGATCGCCGGTGGTGCTGCAGTGACGGAAAGTGTTTTTGCCTGGCCCGGTATGGGGCAGCTATTTATCAGTTCGCTCGAGTCCAGGGATTATCCGGTGCTCCTGTCGATGTTGATATTAGGCGCTGTCTTCGTAGTGGCGGCAAATTTGCTGGCTGACATACTGTATGCAGTGGTAGATCCACGTATTCGCTACTCATAAAGGAGACCTGTAATGGACTCATCTGAGCAAGTCAACGTTACCTCTGTAGACGAATTGGAGCCAGTCATAGAGGTCACCCCCGCGCTGGTGCAGAAGCGGCGCAGCCAGGGCCGTATCATCTATGATCGCTTTAGACGCAACCGCATTGCCCTGAGTGGCGCTATCTTCCTTCTTCTCATGCTCCTGTTCTGCTTTCTGGGGCCGTTTATCACGGGCCATAATCAACCAGACGTGCTGCATGTCACCGATGCGTCGCAGATCTTTGCGCCACCCTCTTTGCAGTATCCCTTCGGCACGGATGATGTGGGGCGTGACCAGTTCGCTCGCGCCATGTCTGGCGGCCAGGTCTCGCTCCTTGTTGGCATTGGTTCTATGCTTGTCTCGATTATCCTGGGTATAGGCGTCGGTGCCTTCGCGGGCTTCTTCGGCGGCATCATCGATAATGTCTTGATGCGCCTCACCGATATTGTCCTGGCCGTGCCGCTCTACCTGTTGCTCTTCGTGCTATCGGCGTCGTTTTCCGATCATACGCCTAAAAGTGTGATTCTGCTCATCTCAATCTTCGGCTGGACGACGGCGGCGCGTCTCGTGCGCGGCGAGTTCATCGCGCAGCGCGAGCGCGAGTATGTGTTGGCGGCGCGCACGATCGGTGCAAAGGACTTGCGCCTGATGTTCAGGCACATCCTCCCCAACGCTGCTGGCCCGATCATTGTGAATGCCACGCTGCTCATCGGCAGTAACATCATCCTTGAGTCTATCCTGAGCTTCTTCGGCTTCGGTCTGCAGCCTCCTTTTGCGAGTTGGGGGAATATGATTAACTATGGTCAGGGCTTTCTAGACTCCGACCCCTTGCTGGTGCTTATTCCGGGCCTGTTGATTTTCTTGACGGTTTTGAGCTTTAACCTGGTCGGCGACGGCTTGCGCGACGCGCTTGATCCGTATATGACTGAGCGCTAACTCATCAGTAGGGATGGGGCTTGCCCCCTTCCGGTTCCACGAAATGGGCTTGATCCCGCTGCTCAGGCCGGATGGAGGCAAGCCCCATCCCTACTGAATTTAAGGAGGAGAAGACGTTGAGCGACTACCTGCTAGATGTACAGGATCTCAAGATCTACTTTAAGGCGAAGGGGGGCCACGTCCACGCGGTCGATGGCGTGAACTTCGCGATCAAGTCGGGCGAGAAGATCGCGATCGTTGGCGAGAGTGGCTGCGGCAAGAGTGTGACGGCGCTCTCGATCATGCGCCTGATCCAGCAGCCTCCCGGCGAGTACGCGGGCGGCAATATCTATTTCGAGGAGAACGATCTGCTGACTTTTTCCGAGCGGGAGATGCAGAAGATTCGCGGTGGCAAGATCGGCATGATCTTCCAGGACCCGCTGAACTGCCTCAATCCCACTATGACCATTGGGAAGCAGATTATGGAGGGTCTGCAGATCCATCTCAAGGTGAGCAAAGATGACGCGCACCAGCGGGCCATCTCGCTGTTGGAGCAGGTCGGCATCCCAGCCCCCGCCGAGCGCTTTAATGCATATCCTCATCAGTTCAGCGGCGGTATGCGGCAACGCGTGATGATCGCCGTCGCCCTGGCGTGCAACCCCAAATTACTGATCGCCGATGAACCAACCACTGCCCTCGATGTAACCGTGCAGGCGCAGATTCTGGAGTTGATTAATGGCGTGTGTCACGAATTTGGTACCGCGTTGATTCTGATCACGCATGACCTGGGCGTGGTCGCGGGCATGGCCGACCGGGTGATTGTGATGTACGCGGGCGAGGTGATGGAGGAGGCCAGTACCGACGAGATCTTTAGCAATCCCCGTCATCCCTATACCATAGGTCTGCTTGCATCTGTGTCGCGCCTGGATGAGGCGCGTCAGGGCGAATTACGCACCATAGAAGGCGCTCCCCCCGATCTCTTGCAACCACCGACTGGTTGCCCATTTATGGCGCGCTGCTACTTCGCGCGCAACATCTGCCGTCAGAAGCCGCCGCTCGATCCTATAGCCGGGAACGATGCGCACCGCAAGGCCTGCTGGTTCGATACAACCGATCCGAAGGTGCAAGCGTACGCGGACCGTCGTCTGCAGGCGAGGCAGGCCGCGCAGAAGGCCGCGCTCAGCGAGGTCGCCAATATATTGCAAGGAGAATAAGTGATGGTTGATTCAGTAGAGACCGCTGTGGCAAGCAATACGCTGCTGGATGTGCGCGATCTCAAGATGCATTTCCCCCTTACCAGTGGCATCCTTATTCAGCGCGCCGTGGGCTATGTGCGCGCTGTCGATGGCGTCAGCTTCAGTATCGAGCGCGGCAAGACGTTGGGCCTGGTCGGCGAGAGCGGTTCGGGGAAAACGACGATCGGGCGCGCGCTTGTCAGGCTCTACAAGCCGACGACGGGCCAGATTCTCTTCGAAAATAGGGACCTGGCGCAGTTGGGCGGCGAGTCTCTGCGCCAGATACGCAAAGATATACAGATGATCTTCCAGGACCCGTTCGCCTCGCTCAATCCTCGCTATACCATCGGTTCGCTGATCGCCGAACCAATGCACATCTATAAACTCGGGTCCGCAAAGGTAATTCGCGAGCGCACCGAGGAACTGCTGAACGTCGTCGGCCTGCGACCCGAATATATCGATCGTTATCCCCATGAGTTCAGCGGCGGCCAGCGGCAGCGTATCGTGGTGGCGCGTGCCATCTCGATCAATCCCCAGTTCATCATCGCCGATGAACCGGTCTCGGCGCTGGACGTGTCTGTGCGCGCCCAGGTGTTGAACCTGATGCAGCGCCTGCAGCGGGAGTTGAATCTGACATACCTGTTTGTATCGCACGACTTGAGCGTTATTCGCCATGTCGCCGATCGCATCGCGGTGATGTACCTTGGCAAGATCGTCGAGCTGGCCGACCGCGACGAACTCTATGTGTCGCCGAAGCACCCATATACGAAGGCGCTCCTCTCCGCCGTACCCATCCCTGATCCTAAAATCGAGAAGAAGCGCCAACGCATCATTCTCTCGGGCGACCTGCCCAGTCCCATCAACATCCCCAGCGGCTGCCGCTTCCACACGCGCTGCCCCATGGCACAGACGATCTGTCGCGAAGTAGAGCCAGCCTTCGAAGCCAAGACGGGCCACGACCACTTTGCCGCCTGCCACTTTTCCGAGCAGGTGTCGGCATCATAGAAAACGCTTCAATTACCGTAGGGACCCGATTTATCTGGTTCTTACGGTAAAAGGATTGGAGCCATATCACGCAAAAATATTTCTGCTGTCTTCGCACCAATACCTTTGAATTTTTGCAACCGCGAGGACAAATCATCTGTCGTTTGAGATTGTTGCAATAGGTTGGTAAGCGTTCCATATTGTTCTTTCAGTGCTTTGGAAATCTCCAACAATTTCGTCGCCGTGGAGAAATCATAGCGTGCATAATGGCCTCTGTCTAAAACTTCAACTAATCTATCCCAGCCAGCTTCTAGAATTGCATCAGGAGTAGTAAGCCCTTCATTAACAAACTCGCCGTATGTCCGTTTTGCAACTTCCTGCTGGATAGGTTTACCAAAAAGCAAACACGCCAGAAACCATTTGAAATATTCTTTTTCTTGTTTTGATGCCAGATCAATGCCTAATTCTTGCGCGTATATCTTACGTTCCATGGTAGCAATTCTCCTGCTGTGACTGCTTCAATACTGGTGCCTTCCCTTTCTCAGGTATCAATAATAACACGTTCCCAGTGGGCTATAAATTTACAATACTGAATAAGCACATCTTCTTTTACTTTGCTTTAGTATGGATATTATGTATAATAGTGACGGATGATTCGCGTCATTCTCTTTAAAAGCAAGGAACCTGTCAATGTAGCACCTTCTCTCTTAGTACAGTTGCATGCCTGAAGACGCGGGGAGGTATGAGCCTGCCCGTGGAGAGGTGAAACAAGGATGTCGAACCAGCAACAGCTAGAACTACTCAAGCAAGGTGTTGATGTATGGGATGCGTGGAGGCGCAAGCATCCCACCGTAACGCCGGACCTGAACGAGGAAGATCTGAGCGGCCTTAACCTCCGGGGAGCCAACCTGAGCCGGGCCAATCTGAGCGGTGCCAATTTGAAGGAGACGAACCTCAACAAGGCGGACCTGCGCTGGTCCAGTCTCGTTGGTGCCGACCTGAGCGGTGCCAGACTTATCGAGACGAATCTGACCGACGCGGACCTGAGTGGTGCCGATCTGCGCCGCTGCGATCTCAGCCACGCCGACTTGAGCCGGGCGCGCCTGGTGGACGCCAACCTGATGGAGTCTATTTTGCTCCACATCACCCTCGACGATACCGACCTGACGGGCGCGTACGTCAAAGGGGCAAGCATCGTTCCAGAGAAGGACGAGGACGAGCAGGTTGGTTGAGTGAGGATCGTCCAGGTAGGACATAGACCGCCTAGACCGTCTATTTGTCTGCTCTGTAGGGTGGAAGGTGCAGCGGACTGGGCCCCCAGTGCAGTTCGCTGTTGTTCCCGACGCTTCCATCATGCGCGTCCACTTATTGGTCGGCGGCGAGCGCCTTTTCTATTGCGGGCAACAACACATCCAGCGTGTAAGTATCGTCGTGACGAATGCCGTTGATAAAGAACGTCGGCGTCCCCCGAACGCGGCTATGCTGCCCGCTCTCCACATCATCGCTCACCCTGCGCCAATACATATGCTGCGCCATCTCGCGTTGGAAGCGCTCCGTATCGAGTTGCAGGTCTGCGGCATAGCGCGCCAGGGATGCATCGTCGAGCTGTTCCTGGTGCTCGTAGAGGGTATCGTGCATCTCCCAGAACTTGCCCTGGGCACCGGCGGCTTCGGCAGCCTCGGCGGCGTGGCGCGCGTGCGGATGGACCTCCGTAAGCGGGAAGTTGCGGAACACAACACGCAGCTGGGAACCCAGCCGCCGCTGAATCTCCTTCACCACAGAATACGCCTCGGCGCAGTAGGGACACTCGAAATCGCCATATTCCACTAGCGTCACCGGAGCCGTCGCCGCTCCCTGGCTATGGTCGCGCTCGCTTACCGGCACGGCAAGATTGAAGCCTGACATAAAAAGATTTCCTTTCCTCTTTCTATACTGCAATGTTCTCTCTCAGCATACTACACCGTGAGAGTGAAAAGGAGCGTTGAAGAGATCTCTTCACGCGCATCCTGTATCCGAGAGCGAGGTCTATGCGCGATTGAGCGCATTGCTTACCGGGGCTCCTCGTCGGACGCGCCGCCAGTTCCACAGGTAGACGATAATAGCGACCATGAGCATCGCGCTGCCAACAATGCAGACGCCGGTCCAGCGGGCCATGCTCCAGCCATAGGTGCCCAGCGCCGTACCAAGCGAGCCACCGATAAAGTAAGAGACCATGTAGATTGTGTTCAGACGGTTGCGCGCCTCCGGATTCAAGCTGTAGACGCGGGCCTGGTTTGAGACCTGGTTGCCTTGCGTCCCCATATCCAGCACAATGACGCCGAGAATCAGGCCCCAGAGCAGATGACCGAGCAGCCAGAAGATGATAAACGCGAGCAGCGTAACGACTATCGCGCCTCCGGTGATATAGCGCGCATCGATGCGGTCCGAGAGCCTGCCGACGAATGAAGCGATAAGCGCTCCCCCGACGCCAACAAGTCCGAAGAGTCCAACCACCTCGCTGCCATAGTGATAGGGAGGCGTGCTCAGGAAAAAGGCCAGCGTCGACCAGAAGGCACTGAACGCGCCGAAGACCAGGGCACCAAAGAGACTTATCTCGCGTATGCTCGGTTCTGTACGCAACAGTCCTGCCAACGAGTGCAACAACTGAGGGTAGCTCATTTGCGTCTGTGGGCGATTTGTGGGCAGCGTGAAGCGTAGCGCCAGCGCCAGCAGTAGCATCATTCCCGCCGCGATCCAATACATCGCTCGCCAACCGAATTGCGCGCCGATGAAGCCGCTCACCGTTCGTGCCAGCAGGATACCGATAAGCAGGCCGCTCATTATCGTTCCAACCACGCGCCCGCGCTCCCTCGGATGCGTCAGGCTGGCCGCCATCGGCAGAATGATCTGCGGCACAACGGTCGTGACGCCGATGGCGAAGCAGGCAAAAATCAACCAGGGGATCGACGGTGCCAGGGCGGTCGCGATGAGCGCGACGGTGACGGCGAGCAGAGTAATGACGATCAGTTTGCGTCGCTCGAATGCATCGCCGAGCGGCACAATAAGTAGCAGCCCGACGGCGTAGCCCAACTGCGTCACGGTGGCGGCAATGCCCACGCTATTCACCGATACGGAGAAGCTGCGCGCAATATCGGCGAGCAGCGGCTGCCCATAGTAGAGGTTGCCAACGGCGAAGGCCGTAGCGACCGCGAGCAGCCACACCATCTTGCCATCAATTGAGCGGTGTTCGGGCTGTTGAGGGTGTTTTGCCTGTGCGGTAGGTTGTGTCGATTGCATGGACCCCGATCTTCCTGATGAATGCTTCGATGCTAAAATAGCTCTTTGAAAGCTATAACAATCGAAGCTTCTTCTCTATTTCCCTATCTGTTCAGTAGGGATGGGGCTGGCCCCAATACGGCAAGGGGACGTGAACAGTTACCTATTTCCCAAAAAATCGCGAGGTAAAAGTAGCGATAAAACTGATCTCGATAATGAGGCCGACTACAGCCTCGCAAGCTGCCAACGTGGTAATGAGCGTATCGACGCGCACATTTACGGGGAAGAGGCCGCGCCCGTGGAAGGAGACGACTCACCTGTGAGACGCTGCGTCGCGAACTGCTGTATCATTTGGGGGCTATCCTGCTCACTCATGGCTGTGCCTTATTCGTCGTAGTATTCCCTGTCGTGACGCGCTGCCAGACCGCTTTGAAGGCCGAACGATAGATGCGTGGATGTTTGCTGAGCAAGTTGCGTAGCAGGCCGAAGAAGTTGCTATCCATGCCAATGATCGGCGTCTCTAGCAGCGCGCTCTGGAGTATTTTGTGTCCCTCGGGCGAGGCGAAGAGGCCATAGAGCATGCTGACATCCGCGTCGGAGTGCATGTTATCGAGCGCGAAGCGCAGCCAATCCTCGATGCGCAGGTAGTGGCCCAGCCGCCCTGCCTGCCCGATATTGCGCAGATAGGCTTTGATAGAGCCGGGCGTGCCATTGCTCACCTCGTTGGCCACGGCGTGGGCCGCCAGGCGTCCGCTGATCAGCGCTGGATAGATGCCGCCGCCCGTCGCCGCGCCGCACAGTCCCGCCGCGTCACCCAGCAGCAGGGCGTGTCCAATCTCATCGTCGCGATACACCCTGCGCAGCCGTCCACCCGTCGGAATAACGCCCGCCTTGCGCTCCACCACGCGTGCCTCGCTGAGGTTAGCAACGTTCTGAAAGAGCTCCTGGGCCTTGCGCAGGGAGGTGGTAGGATTGAATTCATGCGGATGCCCTGCTACGCCCAGTGCCGCAATCTCGCCGTGCGGAGCCAGCCACAGGCAATAGCCAGGTGCCAGCTCGTGATTCATAATCAGGTAGAACGTCTCGCGGTCCAGCTCTACGCCTTCCAGCAGCCATTCCGCGCCTGCCAGAAAATGCGTATTCTGATCCAGTTCAAGACGTTGAGCAACGCGTGAGCGCGTCCCATCGGCCCCAATCAGGATGCGCGTGGTCAACGTCTGGGACTCTCCCGCCGCCGATGCCCTGCCGACCTGGATGTGCATCAGTCCATCCTCAGCGCGCTTCGCATCGAGAAAGAGCGTATCGCAACGCATCATCGCGCCGTGCTCCTGCGCCTGTCCGGCCATCCAGCGCAGCATCCCCGTCACATCGGCCATATAGAAGCGATAGGCCCGCGCACTGATCTCAAGCGGCTCGGCATCGGGCGGCTGAATATGCACGCGCCTGACCGCGTTCATCAGGAAGCGCGCGGGCACATCGAGAAAATCCAGCACATCGTTGAATAGTACTCCCGTCGTGCGCACCACGCCGCCAACCTGCTCATCGCGCTCCAGGACAAGCACACGCATACCAAGCGTCGCCACGACACTGGCAAAACTGAGGCCCGCGAAACTGGCACCGACCACGATCACATCGAACTGCGCGTTAGTAGAAGTGGAAGAAAAGGGCATGGCGTGCTCCCCCATGTGTAAGGCCGTTTGTGTGTTGACGCTATTCAATAGACTGTGCTAAATACACGTTGGATTATAGTATGTTTTTTGAGGGGATTGCAAACTGTCGGCGTGGAATGAAAGGCAGAACTGGTTTTCGGCGCAGTTCTGTTGCTGCTATGTAATTATCACTCGCTCCCTTCCCTTGTCCCTCTATCCCGCTTGATGGTATGCTAGA
>JALYTQ010000416.1 GCA_030854195.1 Chloroflexota bacterium | reverse complement strand
CTCTTGCTACTTCCTGAGCCACTTCTGTAAAAGCTTTATCTCTATCAAGCCAACTCGTTATCGGTTTTTCATTCCTGGGAATAGCCTGCAATTTATAAAAGGATGTTTGTTGCCATTGCACTGGCCTAAGTAAAATCGGTATGACTTCTAACTCTCCCAGTTTTTGTCTCTCAAAAGCACGCTGCATCTCTACAGTATGATGATAATCGGAACTCATAAAGTCTGCACTTAACAAGCAAAGGATAATGTTTGCTTCATTAAGGTGTTTTAAGGTTTCCTCATCTCGTTTATCACCTGCTCTAATTTGCTGAATATCCCAACTTTCAATAGCGCCTTGACGTTGCAAAGTGCTTAAATGCGACAGCAGCTTTTCCTTAAAATACTCATCTCTGGATGCATATGAAATGTATACGTTGACAGGTTTAGTGGGCTTTACTTCCGTCGACATGCCAATTCCTCCATGCAAGCGATTTTGTGGCTATCAATGTACCTGATTAGTAGAAGTTGCTCCTGATCTATGATTATATTCATGCTCATCGTTTTTGGCAAGTATTTTAAGCTTTCTGTGATATCCCTGTAACATAGGCTTAAAATAATCCAGCAGGCTATGCATTCAATGCCCAATATATTAGACGAGAGAAATTCTTTCATGCGAAAGCCACAACATATCTAAATTAATAGCATTGCGTTTCAATGGGATCGCGCTGTCCTCAGCATCCACGCAAAAATATTAACAACCTGAGAACTGGGTGATCTCCTTTTACTTACAAATCGGCTATGAGAAGAAAAAGTTAAAGCCTTTATTGGGCTAACTTTAAATCGCTACACAAAGGGATGAGCAATGCGACCTGCCTTGTGTTTCCTGACGCTCTATCGCTGTTTGCATACCCACGCGCTCTGAAATATACTGCAAGGAGACAGGTATGGCATACAACCTTTTCTTTGCACTGAAGAGGCGCGGGGTTGTGTTACGCTCATGGAAAACATACACAGTAGGGATGGGGCTGGCTCCCATTCGGTTCCCCAGAACGCAGCTCCCGAGCCGGATGGGGGCCAGCCCCATCCCTACTGAAGAGTTACGCAGACAGGAAGAAGGACCCATTTATGACCAATAATGACAGTGCCAGGGAGAAGATAGCTTTTTTGCGCGGACTGCGGGCCATCCGTCAGTTTCGTTCCGATCCGATTGCGCAGGATGTGCTCAACGATGTGCTTGAGGTGGCGCGCTGGTCCGGTAGCGCCAGCAACCAGCAGCCGTGGGAGATCGTGGTAGTACGCAAGCGTGAGACGCTGCAGGCGCTCGCGGGCGTCGGGGGCTATGCGCGTCACCTGGGCGGCGCTGCGGCGGCAATCATTCTGGTGATGGCTGGTACTCCTGATCGAGAGGACCAGGAGACCTACGACGAGGGTCGCCTGAGCGAACGCATTATGCTCGCGGCATCCGCTCATGGCGTCGGCTCAAGCATCGGCTGGTTCGTCGGAGATGGCGTGGCGGCGGCAAAGCAGATTCTTGGCATACCCGAGGATCGCCTGGTGCGCACCGCGCTCTCCCTGGGCTATCCCACCGAGGAGGCTTTGAAGCCGAGGACGCAACCAGGGCAGGCGCGCAAGCCGCTCGCCGCCATCGTCCACGAGGAACACTATTAGAGCGTTCTCTATGCCTTACCCAGCGCGTATGTGAGTTCCAGGTCAACATCGGCGAGCGACTCACATACCCAGGTGGGGCGATAGGGGAAGCGCTCGATTTGGGCGCGACTGGTGACTCCGGTGAGCACCAGGACGGTGGGCAGGCCGCTCTCGATACCAGCAACGATATCGGTATCCATGCGGTCACCGATCATGACGGAATTCTCCGAATGAGCGTCCATCTTGCGCAGGGCCGTGCGCATCATCAGCGGATTCGGTTTGCCGATTTGTCTTTTTTCGTTGCTCGCGGCAGCTTCATCGCTTCTCAAACACTATCGTTTCATTTTTATTGTAAACGATTACAAAGCTTATGTCAAGCTCAACTAGACAGATCTGGCGGTAGGTTCTCGTTCTCATCCCATGCTCGCGGATCTGGATTTGTCCCACTACGCAGCATTTCGGGAGGGGGAGCTTTAAAACCGAAGCGATAGCGACCAGACGGTGCCGCATCACTATGAACAGAACGAGAGCGCGGGGCGAGTCGCACCGCTACAGAAGCACTTGCTATAAGAAAAACCACGCCCGCGATCCACAGGAGAAGGTGGGAAAACGCTCCCATAAGTGGATGACCCGATGCTTCTGTGTAGGCATCCCAGATGAAAAGGCTGAGTGCCACGATAGCAAGGGTACAGAGCAGCCATACGATCCAGTGACGCATATACTTTCTCTCCTTCTGAATACTCTACACGTAAGACACCATCTGCATTATCGACATCCTCTTTATTAGTGCCGCAAATCATACAATGCCAGCCCAGTTTTCGCCTCCACGA
This sequence comes from Chloroflexota bacterium, assembly GCA_030854195.1. GTDB lineage: Bacteria > Chloroflexota > Ktedonobacteria > Ktedonobacterales > Ktedonobacteraceae > JACDAE01. The sequence continues at coordinate 670 of JALYTQ010000416.1, read as the reverse complement.
GTGCTAGCAGCTCCTGCATCTGCCTGTTATGTTCATCAAGCGGAACCATAGGTTCCCGACCTATAAAGAGCGTCTTGCGCCGTATCCACGTCCAGCGCACTATATCCCGCGCGCTTGATAGTTCATAGGTAATACCGCTCCGCTTTTCTGTGCTCCAAAGGTATTATACATTGTCAACAGACGCGCCTCTTCCCACCCCACTGTAGCCACTTTTCCTCTATACCACGCCGTAATGCCATTCTCTGTGACTTCGATCTGCTGGCGACCTGCACGGGAGAACACATTAACAAATCCGAGAGCAAGAAGGAAAACCATAGCTAGAAAGAAAGACATTAGAAGGTGAGACAGAGCGGCAGAGGTAAAGAGCCAGGAGTCGCCATTCAAGTTTTGAGCGCCAGAAATGAACGTTGCCATCAGCAAATCGACTACTATGAGCAAAAGCAAATACTTTTTCGTGTAACGCAACTTCATGGTCAGGGGCGGTCGCATTGAAGCTACATTCGGTCCTGGTTGCCAGGAGGCAAACGCTGTTCGCTGCCACTGCATGAGCGCAAAACGTCTTTGCTCAATTCTTTCCCAGTAGCGTATTTGCGCAGCAATCATTGTCAAATTGACAATATTGAGCACCATAATGACTATGTAGACAAATAAAATTGGATACCCCGAAGAG
>JALYTQ010000169.1 GCA_030854195.1 Chloroflexota bacterium | reverse complement strand
TTCTTAGCGAGACCGACGAGCTGGGGGCGGCGATCAATACTGGCCTGGCCCACGCTGTCCGCACGCTTACCTCGCCTTTCACCCTGCCGTTGAGCATCCCAACGCCCTATAACCAGCGCGTTCGTCACGCAACACGCCTGGTCGAAGCACGCTTGTGCCAGATGATTGAAGAGCGCCGCCAGCATCCCAGCGGACGCAACGACCTGCTCTCTCATCTCCTACAAGCCAGGGACGATGAGGGGCAGCCGATGGAAGAGCAACAGTTGATCGACGAATGCCTGACGCTCTTTACCGCCGGACACGAGACCACCGCCGCTGCACTCGCCTGGACGTGGTACCTGCTCTGCGAACATCCCGCGAGCTATCAGAAACTGCAACAGGAGGTCGACCAGGAGCTCCAGGGCCGCCTGCCCACCTACGCCGATCTGCCCAGGCTCACTTACTGCTTGCAGGTCTTCAAGGAGACCATGCGCCTCTATCCACCCGCATCCGGCATTTTGCGCGAAGCCTTGCACGATACCGTGATTGATGGTTACAGGGTGCCAAAGGGAGCAACGCTCATACTCTCGCCCTACACGTTGCAGCGGCGCGCGGACTATTTCCCGGAGCCAGAGCGGTTTCAACCCGAGCGCTTTATTGCGGAACAAGAAAAGCTCCTCCCACGCTCGGCCTACATTCCCTTCGGCGCTGGACCACGCATTTGCATCGGGAACCACTTCGCGCTCATGGAGGGCCAACTCCTGATCGCAACGATTGCTCAGCGCTACACATTCAGCCTTGTCCCTGGACAGCAGATCATGCCCGATGTCGTTCACAATCTCGCGCTGCGCCCAGGTGGCAAGGTGGAGGTCATCGCCAAAAAACGCACGTAACGGTCTCATTACCCTCTTTGTTATCCCTGCAATCACAGCATCTATGCTCTAAAGATAGAAAAACTTCTGGCTGGCATCAGGAGCAATCGCGAGTACAGAAAAGGAAGATGCAAGGTATGAAGATCAAAGCACTCGTCTGGATGGGAATCAAAACGGATGCATTTCAGGAGATGGAACGCTTCATGCAGGATGTAATGGGTTTACCACAGGTCCATCATGCACAAGATTTCGCTGTTTTCCAACTTCCAAACCAGGATAAAGTAGAGATCTTTGGCCCTCAAGGACCCAATCAGTACTTCGCGTCGGGTTCAATCGTCTGCGGCTTCCTCGTTGAGGATATCCATCAAGCAAGGCAGGAACTTGTTCAAGCTGGTATCGAACTGATTGGACCATTGCATGAGGACAAGATTAATGGTAATGCCTGGCAGCATTTTCGTGGCCCTGATGGCAAACTCTACGAACTGACCTTTAATCCAGAACAAGTCTAGTCCCTGAACGAGTAAAGGTCCATTAGTAACAGGAGCCCTCACTATGCATTCGGCAGAGATCATTGATTCACAGAACTGGAACATGCTAGAACCGCACTTCACAGCATTACTCAATGAAGATCTGACGCCTCAGCTGGTTCCTGCATGGCTGGAAAGGTGGAGCGATCTCGAAAAGGTTGTCTGGGAGGCCAGGGCGGGGCTTAAACGAGATCGATTATGGGACGTGACGAACGAGGTGGCACAGGAGGCATATCAACGCTTCATTGGAGAGGTCTTCTCTCCTTATCAGATCGCGAACCAGGAGCTCAAGACAAAACTGCTCAGTGTTACGAACTATGTACCTGCACCAGAACATGTGCAGATGCTACGCTACCTGCGCGCTGAAGCTAGTCTCTATCGTCAAGAGAACGTGCCACTGCAAGCCGAAATTGCTGCACTTAGTAGCGAGTACAGCAGTAAGTTTTGGGGCATGATTGTGCATGTGGATGGGGAAGCGGTCCCACTCCTCCAGGTCGAGGAGCGTGCTGTAGGGCAGGGTCAAGCTGCGCGCGAACATGCATGGCGGCTTGTCTGGACACACTGGCGAGGAGAACGAAGGGTATTAGACCAGCTCTTTCTCGCTTTGTTGCGCAAACGCCGCCAGCTAGCACACAACGCAGGATTTTCTGACTACCGCGCCTATCGTTGGCAAGAGATGGGGCGGCTCGACTACTCGCCGACGGACTGCCTCGCGCTGCACGATGCTATCGAGACAGAAATCATTCCACTAAGCACTGCTTTGCGTGAGCAGCGCCGAAGGTCGTTGGGCCTCACCTCCATCCAACCCTGGCATCAGGAGCTTACTCCGGAGGTTGATATAGCGTTGCGACCTTTTGCGGATAGCAGAGAATTTGCAGAGAAAATGGCGCAGGTATATCGCCACCTCGATCCAGAACTTGGAGCTTTGTTTGAGCGCATGCGTCATGGCTATCTCGATCTGGGAGCACGCCCAGGCAAGCCACATGGGGGCGAAGAATGGATCTTCCCTGTCACAGGTCTGCCTTACATTCGCGCATATACTACTGGCACATATGAGGATGTCAACTTGCTAGTGCACGAAAGCGGGCATGCCTTTCACGATGCGCTCTCACTGGCACGACAGGGACTTTTCTGGAACATGGGCGCTCCAGGCGAATTCAGCGAGTTTGCCGCAATCGCTATGACGTATCTCGCCGCGCCGTATCTGGAAGAGCAGCGTGGTGGTTTCTATACACCCGAAGTGGCGGCTCACGTCTATCGCAAGGCGTTAGAAGATGTAGTCGTAAAGTGGCTTCCCTCCATTGCCCTGGTTGATGCCTTCCAGCACTGGATCTACGCGTCTGCACCAGAGAATGTAGGACCAGCTGATCTGGATGCAAAGTGGCTGGAACTCTCAAAGAGATTTCAACCAGGGATTGACTGGACAGAACTTGAGCAGGAGCATGCTCTGGGTTGGCAAAGGGTAGGAATTCTGTTTCAAGAGCCATTCTACCAGATCGAGTACGCCCTGGCCCATCTTGGTGCGCTGCAGGTCTGGCAGAAGGCGCAAAATGATTACACGTCGATATGGAAAGCCTACCGAGAAGCGCTCTCGCTCGGCAATACGCGTTCACTGCCCGAGCTGTACCGGGCCGCAGGTGCGGAGCTACCGTTCGATCGAGAAGTGGTGAAGAAGGTGGCGAACTTTCTAACGAACGTTGTGCTCAGGTAGGCCGTGATCAAAGTTATAATAGAGCGTCTGGTAGGACTCCCTGAAGGCAATGACCTCATTTGCCACTTGTTCCACGGGAGCCTTCTCGACTAGCACACGCGCGATAAAGTCCGCGATGCTCTCCATTTCTGCCTCGCTCATGCCCAGGCGTGTCACTTCGATGGTGCCTATGCGTAGTCCACCCGGTCTATTCCAATCCTCTGCTTTGTCGGTAGGTATCAGGTTCTTGTTCGTAATGATATTGGCGCGTGCTAACAGATGTGCGACCTCTAGCCCGCCGCCAAACTGTCGTACATCAGCAATGACCTGGTGGGTAGTTGTATAGCCTTTATGCGCCGCGAGCATCGCTATGCCGCGACGATCCAGCGCTGTACCAAGAGCCTGCGCGTTACGCACGATCTGAGCCATATATGTCTGCCCGAAAGTAATCATCTCAACTGCTGATACTGCCAGCGCGGCCACGCGATTGACCTGGTGGGTTGCCGCCAATACAGGGAACACCGCGTGAGTAAGTGGCTCGGTGAACTGAGGATCATTCCAGATCATGACGCCACTCTGTGGACCGCTAAAGGTCTTGCCAGCTGATCCGGTCATGACTGCTGCACCCTCACGCAATGGATCTTGAAATTGCCCACCAGCGATCAGTCCTAGTTGATGCGCACCATCAAAGAAAATATGTCCTCCCCATTCAGCTACTACATCATGCATCGTCTGAAGAGGAAAGGGAAAGAGGGTCATAGAAGCTCCCAATGCCACTAGCCTGGGACGCACAAGCGGGGCGGCTTTGCGAAAGAGGTCAAGATCAACTTCACATTCGATCGGATCAAAGGGAATATCCACAATCTTGAGCCCACGCACTCCGGCTGGCCCGTCAATACGGTTGCTTGAGTGACCGCCGAATGGCTGACTAATACTCATGATTACATCTCCAGGATCAGTCAGCGCTGTATAAACTGCCATGTTCCCAATCATACTTGCCACCAGTCGATGATCGGCATAGCGAGCACGAAACGCCTTTTTCAGTAGCTCAACACAGAGCGCCTCGATCTCATCTATATACTTTGTACCTGCAAACCAGCGATTGACTGCCCCAATATGTCCCTCTGCCGCCCTGGTACCTATCTCCGATGAGAGAAGTGCCCTCACTGCCGGGCTGGTCGGCGCTTCGGGTGCCAACAGATTAATACACTGTTTTCCGCGCCACTCTTCATTGCGCGTCACAGCTGCGATGACCGCCTCCTGCATCTCATAGGGATGTTGGCAAGCATCGAGCAGCGTTCTTGCCTGGGCCAGTATTTCTGGATCGTGAACCTCTGTTTGTGTTACGCGATCTTCCACGTTATGTATCCTTTCTGTTATATGCTCTTTTCGAGAGCATTTTTACCATCAAACGACGCGACGATCAACAGCCCCAGGTTGAGCCAGTTTTGTTCTGTCAATGACGCGGCTAACTTTGAATCTCCCTGTTCACAGGCGGCAATAATGGCTTGATGCTGCAACACTGATGTGTGCCCGGCGAGTGAACTAAACTGGGCATATTCCAGACGTCGTACCTTTGGCATCAGACGATCCAGCGTCAGTTGAATCTCATTATTATTGGACCTATGCACGAAGACCGCGTGAAAGGCGTCATCGGCCTGGATAGCGCTCACAACATCCTCTGCTTCAAGCGCAATAACAAGATCATTATTTGCTTGACGAAGAGAGGCAATATCTTTTTCTGTCAATCTGCTCACCGAGAACCTGGTTGCAAGGGCATGCACAACCGCGACGACAGGGAATGCATTCTGTGCTACCTGTATGTCTAAGGGAATGATGCGCGTTAATGCTCCTGGCAACATTTCGACCAACCCCTCATCCCCTAATCTTTGCAGCGCTTCACGCACAGGAGTACGACTCACTCCGAGTTGGGTGGCAAGTTCGACATCTCGTACGCGCTGCCCAGGCTGCAACTCTCCAGATACAATGGCGTGCTGAATAAGATAATAGACCCGTTCTCTCAGAGATACGCGATTAATTTTTTCGAGAGTTAATGCTTTCATATATGCAATATATTGCATGCGATATACAGATGTCAAGTAATCGAGAGGAGCCTCCCGGACGTGATACCCGAGAGGCTCCTTCTAAAAGCACGTGCTTACGAATGGGCGACCTTTTTTGCTGGTTGATATGACCCGACTTCTGCGCGAAAACTGATGGCTAAGCGGTTCCAGGCGTTGATGGTGGAGATTGCGAGTGTGAGGTTGACCAGTTCCTCTTCGCTGAAGTGAGGATGAACAGCCGCGTAAACGTCGTCGGGAACGTGATCCTTGGCGATCAGCGTGACCGCCTCCGTCCAGGCGAGGGCCGCGCGCTCGCGTTCGCTGTAGAAAGGCGCTTCTCGCCAGGCGGGGAGCAGGTAGATGCGCTGCTCGCTCTCACCGGCAGCACGAGCATCTTTCGTATGCATATCGAGACAGTATGCACAGCCATTCAGTTGCGAGGCCCGCGTTTTGATAAGATTGAGTAGTGATTCTTCTAATCCACAATTTTGAACATAGTGTTCAAGCTGCAACATGGCCCGATAGGCCCCTGGGGCTGCTTCAATATGACTGAGACGTGAAGGCATGGTAAATCCTCCTTTGTGTGTTGCATTTCCCTTGGGAAACATTTATACTATCGTGGATAACTACTATCCAGATTATATATTCTCGGATAGAATTTGTCAAGGATACGTGATATCCAGGATTAAAATGGTAGTGTTGATATGCTGGTCAGCAAGCAAGCTGGATGGAATCGGGCATACGAGGAGGAAGAGACTATGAAATTGAGTGAAGGGGTTGAGTGGGGGCTACATTGTGTGAGCGCTTTAGCGGGCCTGCCACCGGGGGCTACCCTTCCTACACGCTCGCTGGCTATATATCATGGATTGTCGGAGACGTATCTCTCCAAGCATCTTCAGGCGCTCACCAATGCTGGCATTATCGAGTCGGTGCCGGGTCCCAGGGGAGGCTATCGGTTGGTGCGCTTGCCGGAGGAAATTACGCTATTGGAGGTTGTGGAGGCAATTGACGGACGGGAGCCGCTGTTTCGCTGTACCGAGATTCGCCAGCGAGGACCCCTCGGTCTTGAGCCGAAGGCGTATCGGTTGCCATGTGGAATACATGTGGCGATGGCACGGGCAGATAAGGCGTGGCGCGAGGCGTTGCGGGCGCAGACCATCGCCGACCTGGGCTTAGCTTATCAGCGCGATGTTGATCCCGAACAGCAGCAAAGAGCAGGACAATGGGCCGCGGAACATATGCGAACCACGCCAGAAAAATCGTAACATGTAATTCCTTGACTCTCATCTTACATGAGAGTGTATGCTCTTCTCAGAGCTTCTTTTTTACGAGGCAAAAGGAATGCATAAGGAGGTAAGAGAGGAAGAGATGGCTGTAATGCTAGATCCACATGTGCAGGAGAGGACATAGCATGTTCAAGATTGGCGATTTTGCCCGCATTGCTCAAGTGTCCATTGTCACGTTACGCTACTACGATCGCTGTGGCTTGCTCAAACCGGATGCATTGGACCCGGACACGGGCTATCGCTACTACGCGCTCGATCAGCTTCCACGCCTGCATCGAATCTTAGCCCTGAAAGACCTGGGCTTTCCCCTGGAGCAGATTGCTCGCATGCTGGAGGAAGATCTCTCTTTAGACCAGCTGCGAGGGATGTTTTTGCTCAAACAGGCGCAGGCTCAACGCATGATAGCTACCGAGCAGGCGCGTCTGACACGTATCGCTGCCCGGCTTAGCCAGATTGAACAGGAGGGCATCATGCCAACATACGAAGTTCTATTGAAACAGGTTGATCCCTTGCTCGTCGCCTCTATCCGCACACTTGTCCCGCTGGGCGATAATCCAGGGAAGCTGTATGGAACGCTTGTGGCCTATCTGGACCGGCAACGCGTACAATATACGCGCCCGACGATGCTTCTATTGCACTCTCGGCACGAGTGGCATGGCGATCAATTGGCGATAGATGTGGAGGCAGTCGTTCCATTGTCCACCGCTCTGCCAGACAACGAGCAGATTACCATCCGCACGCTGCCCGGCGGCTTGATGGCCTGCACGGTGCATATCGGAAATGACCTCTCGCTCGGTCGAGCACACGCGGCCCTGCATCGCTGGATAAAAGATAGCGCGCATCAGCTCATTGGCCCACCTCGCCTGGTTCAGCTTCAGCGTGCAGACCAGTACATTACTGAAGTACAGTTTCCGGTTAAAATGCAGGAAAGGTAAAAATTTCCCACCTTCTGCTAAAACCCTCCTACGCTCCGTTTAGTTCGATATATCTCCTGAAGAGAGTCGGGAGTTCTCTCAGCGTGCCTTGTAAACTCCCTTCATGATCGAGCGAAGTATAAATGGAGCGTTGTATGGCTGATTTAGAAGGCGTGACACTGAGCGATTATCTCTTAATGGAATGTATCAGCAAGGGGGGGGTGGCGGATGTGTATCGTGGCCGCAAGGGAGGAGAGGATGGCTACGATGTGGCCGTAAAGGTATTTCGTCCCTCTTATGCCCAGCGCGAGTCTTTTCGCGATTATTTTATGGGCGAGGCTGAAAAGATTGGACAATTTGACCATAACAATATTCTGCCGTTTCTCGAATATGGTGAGGGCGATGATCTCCTCTACCTGGTCATGCCCTTTGTGACGACTGGGACACTCAACGATCTGCTGGAGCGTGTGGGCGGGCATCTCCCCGCGTTGCAGGCGCTACCGGTCTTGCAACAGTTGTGTAGCGCGATCCAATACGCGCACGAACATAATGTGACGCACGGCAATATCAAGCCCTCCAATATCTTTCTTGCCAATGATGGACGCGTTCTGCTCTCCGACTTCGGTATTGCGCGTGGCTACGATGATAGCCAGCAATCGCTGACACGCGTGGGCTGGGGATCTGCCGAGTACGCCGCGCCCGAGCAATCGTTAGGCGTGCTGCGCCGCTCAAGCGATATCTATTCTCTGGGCGTCTTGCTCTTCCGTATCCTGACCGGGAGGCCACCTTTTACCGGGCAGACCCCCGTCGAGGTGCTGCTGAAACATGTGCGACAACAACCGCCAGCTGCGCGTGAGCTTGTTCCCTCCATCTCGGAATCCGTGGAGAGCGTTCTGCGCACCGCCCTGCAGAAGCGGTCCGAAGATCGCTTTGCATCCGCCGAGGAGCTCAGCAACGCCTTCTTTACGGCTGTAACCGTCGCGCCGGTGGCATTGCCGGTCTCGCAGTCTACTGGATTTATGCAGCCTCTGTTCGCTGCGAGCTCGGCACTGACTCAACCGCAGACGCCTCTGCCCGCGGTCAATCCTCGCGCATTTGTCATTGATCCCCAGACCCCCATGCCAGCATTCATCGCGTTGGCTCCTACCGCCGTCTCTGATGCTCCTTCGCCATTTTTCGCCGACGAGGAAAGAACGCCCGAACAGCGTGTGGAAGCACTGCTTGCGCCGGAGGAGGCAGATGATGCAGATAAAACGCAGGCGTACCGGAAGAGCTTTTTAGCAGGAGAGGATGAGAAGAAAAACGTTTCTCAAGCCTGGTTGGTAGAGCCGCCGGAGTGGTCGCCGCTCGCCATTGCATCGCCCGTTGATGCGCCGGGAGCCGTGCCGCTAACGGCGGATGCTTATCTACGCGCCACGCCGCTTGTCGCCAACGCTTTGCCTGAGTCAGTGGTGGTCCCAGAGAATGTTTCCAGCGAGGAACAAAAAGCTAACGTGACGAAGCATACGTGGTTGACGATTCTGGTCGTCGCCTTCCTCTTGCTTGGCCTGCTGGGCGCGCTGCTCTCCACGTTTTTCTTCCCTTCTTAATAGATTGGGATGAGGATGGAGCTAAGGAGCAGGTAAGATCAGCGCACGGCGGGATACGCTAACAAAATATGCTACGCTGCGCTAAAAGGGCATCTTACCTACTGGACCAGGGATAACGCTAGGAGAGTTGCGTCTTGTTGATCGTCGCCAATTGCTTGTAGTAACTATGGTTCGCCAAAGCCCACAACGCCTGGAAGAGGGCTGGCTCCCGTCGTTCTAAATGGTGAAGCAGTGTCTGCTGCTTCTCTACACTTACACTACAAAAGCGTCCCCCGGCGGACGTATTCAAGTCGCGCAAGACGCTGCGCAATCTCTTCGCATTCAACATCCTTGTTGTGCTATTATCAATGCGAGGCAAGAGGTGAAGCAAGAAATCGTCGAGTAGATGGAGACTGGAAGGAGGCGGAAAATCCTCGTCCGCTGGAATCAATAGGTCGATGATTGTGTCCAACTGCGCACGTTCTTCATAGCTTAACTCAACGACCCGTCTCTGTTGTGGTGAAGTGCGCAGCGTTGTATCACTCATTGAAGGCTCCTCTAAGCATTGGCTGGCGACCTGTTCTACCTTCTCTAAGAATAGCATATCGTCAGGTAATAATTCAACACGAAAATAGCACAACATTATCTTGATTTTTACTGGTTTATAGATACATTTAACCATATGAATACGTTTACAGTCGAGAGCAAAATGGCAGTATGACTACCATTTTGCTCTTTTTGCTTGTATATTTTGTACTAAGCCCTGTAATGCCTGCTCCAATGAGCGCGAATTCGCAAAAATCATCCTCTAACGCGGGCAGAGGTTATCGTCCTGAGCGGGTGGGTGAAACGACGACCCACCCTCTTTCGGGAGGCGTATGCGTAAGAAACCGGTTTCTTCGCCATATAGTGTAGCCGGGAGTGCTATTCAAAAACTATCGTTTTGTTCTTATAGACGAGCACTCGGTCCTCTGTATACATGCGCACGGCCTCGGCCAGAACGCGGCGTTCGACATCGCTACCCTTGCGCACCAGATCTTCGGCGCTATCGCGATGATTGCAGTGGATGACATCCTGCGCGATGATTGGTCCCTCATCCAGGCTATCGGTGACATAATGCGCTGTTGCCCCGATCAGCTTGACGCCGCGCTCGAATGCGCGTTGGTAGGGATTGGCCCCAATGAAAGCAGGCAGGAAGCTATGATGGATATTGATGATCTGGTGTGGATAGCTCTCGACAAAGAATGGCTCCAGGATTTGCATATAGCGCGCCAGGATCAGAAAGTCTACTTTGTGCTCGATGAAATCAAGGATGCGCTGCTGATCTATTTTGCGCGTTTCCTTTGTGACGGGGAAATGGTAGTAAGGCACATCATACATACGGGCGAGCGGCTCTAATTGCTGGTGATTGCTGATGATAAAGGGGATCTCCATCGCCAGTTCGCCGCTCTTCCAGCGCCACAGCAGATCGATCAGGCAATGATCGAGCTTGGAGACAAATATCCCTGCTCGCTTGCGCTGGCGCGAGTAAGACAGGCTCCATTTCATACGAAAGCGCTCGGCGATGGGACGAAATGCGAGTGCAAGCTCTTTCGGTGGAAGGGAGAAGCCAGCTTCGTCGAAGCTGATGCGCATAAAGAAGGCACAATCTTCTTGATTGGTGGAGTGCTGATCGGACTCCAGAATATTTCCATGATGCTCGAAGATGAAATTTGAGACTGCCGCTACGATGCCAGGCTGATCCGGGCAGGAGATCAGGAGCGTGATAGTTTGCTTATGTGTAGGCACAGAGAACCCTTCCCAACATATTTTAATGTTATGTTATGTGCTAGTGTAGTACATCGCATGGTAAGGCTCTATGCTAATGCTCTCTTCCCGCTCTGTCAATAGGTACCTTTTCAGTAGGGATGGGCCTTGCGTCCATCCGGTTGCCATCACGAGGCTTGTGAGC
>JALYTQ010000168.1 GCA_030854195.1 Chloroflexota bacterium | reverse complement strand
CGATCAAGCTGCCGGAAGGCGTGGAGATGGTGATCCCCGGTGACAACATCGAGATGACGGTGGAGTTGATCCAGCCCATCGCGATGGAAGAGGGCGTCAATTTCGCTATTCGCGAAGGTGGTCGTACTGTCGGCGCTGGCATCTGCACCAAAGTATTGAGCTAAATCACATGTGATGGGGTTGCGTGGGCGCAAGAAATACTATTGCGCCTACCGTTGTTTCACATAAGAGAGTCATTTAGAAGTGTGGCAAGCCAGGCCCGAAACAAAAATGGAGTGGAGATATGGCTAGCAAAAGCAAAGAGAATCGTATTGTGGTAACGCTGGCTTGCACGACCTGCAAAAGCCGCAACTATACTACATCGAAAAACAAGAAGAACAATCCAGAGCGTCTTGAATTTAAGAAGTTTTGCACCACCTGCCGGGAGCATGTGGCCCACCGCGAGACCAAGTAGGATATAGTAGGGTTTTACTGACGTAGCGCGCCAGTGTGCGCTGGCAAGCGGTCACTACTGATCAAGAAAGGTTGAACGTGGCAAATAAAATGGCTGACAAAAAGAAGGCTACGAACCGGAGTCAGATGGCTGAACCTCGCACGGTACCGGTTGCCAAAGCGACGGCTCGTGAGGAGCGCAAAGAGCAACCTAAAAAAGAGACACCGAGGAAAGAGCAGCCCAGGCAGGAAAATAAGCGCCGCGACACCAGGAACTCTTCCCCGAGCACGCTACAACGTATCCGCAACAGCCGTGCCGGTCGTTTCCTGGCTGAAGCTTATTATGAGCTCCGTCACAAGGTGACATGGCCTACCTTCATAGAGGCCAGAAACATGACGTTTGTAGTCATAGTGCTCTCGGTCGTGGTCGGTTGCTTGCTTGGTCTGGTAGACTACGGCCTCTACAGTCTCTTCCTGGCTATTGGTCGTTAAGCGACGCCTGGAATGATAAGGGAAGAATACCGTGGTTACTGAACATACCAGCGAGAATGAACAGCCTGACACGCAGACGGGCGAGCGTGCCTGGTATGCTATTCATACATATTCAGGTTATGAAAATAAAGTAAAGAGTCACCTTGAAGCTCGTATCGCTTCGATGGACATGCGGAACAAGATATTTCGCGTGATCGTTCCGATGGAAGAAGAAGTCGAGATCAAGCAGGGGCAGCGGCGTACCGTACAGCGTAAAGTGTTTCCTGGCTACGTGCTGGTTGAGATGGTGATGAGCGATGAGGCATGGTATGTTGTACGTAACACGCCCGGCGTCACCAGTTTCGTGGGGTCGGGAACGCGTCCGGTGCCTCTACAGGAGCACGAGATCAAGACTATTCTAAAACAGGCGACAAAAGAGACTGAAAAGCCAAAGGCCAAGATAAGTTTCTCGAAGGGCCAGAGCGTGCGCGTCATCGATGGTCCATTCACCGAATTTATAGGCACGGTCAGCGATATTAACATGGACCGCAATAAGGTTACTGTCCTGGTCTCGTTCTTCGGTCGCGAGACTCCGGTTGTGCTGGATTTCCTCCAGGTCGAGAAGATTTAACACCTCCTTTCATGCACTGTTCTCCCGAGCCGGATGGAGGCAAGCCCCATCCCTACTAGAAGAGCGATGGAAGGGCAACAACATTTGAAGCAGTTTTCTGAGGAGAATAAAACATATGGCAAAGCGTATCAAAGCTGTAGTGAGACTACAGATTCCAGCGGGTAAGGCAAATCCTGCTCCTCCTGTTGGTACCGCGCTTGGTCCTCACGGCGTCAACATCATGATGTTCTGTAAGGAATACAATGCGCGTACCGCTGAGCAGGCGGGTCAGATCATTCCTGCTGAGATCACTATCTACGAGGATCGTTCGTTTACCTTCGTTACCAAGACTCCCCCGGTGGCTTTCTTGCTGAGAACCGCAGCGGCTGTCGAGAAGGGTTCCTCGGTTCCTAATAAGACAAAGGTCGGCTCGATCAGTCGGCAGCAGCTGCACGAGATCGCCGAACTGAAGATGAAAGACCTCAATGTAAACGATATTGAGGCGGCTGAGCGCACCATCGAAGGGACTGCGCGCAGCATGGGTATCACAATAGCATAACTGCGGCCCGAAGTCACTGCGGTTACAACCTCAAGGAGGGTACTTTACACAATGGTACAACATGGAAAAAAATACCTGGATGCGGCAAAGCTGGTCGATGAGACGAAGCTGTACGAGCCCCAGGAAGCTCTTTCTCTCCTCAAGAAAATGAACTATGTGAAGTTCGATCCGACGGTCGAGGTTCACATGAAGCTTGGCGTCGATCCTCGTCATGCCGACCAGATGGTGCGCGGCGTTGCGATGCTGCCTGCTGGTACTGGCAAAGAAGTAAAGGTGCTGGTCTTCGCCCAGGGCGAAAAGGTCGCGGAGGCGGAGGCTGCCGGTGCCGATTTCGTCGGTCTCGATGACCTGATCAAGCAGATCGATGGCGACTGGCTCGGTTTCGATGTGGCGATCGCTACCCCTGATGTGATGGGCAAGGTTGGTCGGCTCGGTAAAAAGCTGGGACCGCGCGGCTTGATGCCAAGTCCAAAGGCCGGCACGATTACCTTTGATCTTGACAAGACGATTCGCGAGGTCAAGGCTGGTCGCGTAGAGTTCAAAGTCGATAAGACCGCTCTCCTGCATATTCCTGCTGGCAAACTCTCTTTCAACGACGACGCCCTGATGCAGAATATCTCTTCGGTGATCGATGCCGTAATGCGCGCGCGCCCCACCGGTTCTAAAGGGACTTACGTCAAGAGCGTTGTGCTTTCGTCAACGATGTCTCCTAGCGTGCGCCTGGATGTAGCGACGGCGACCGCGCTCAAACCATAAGTACTGTTCAGGGAAATGGATTTCACCGGGGCATTGCCTTGGTGGACTCTATAGAGTATAATCCATACCAACAACCAAATAAGTGTCGACCGAAGACAGCAAGTATGCCTGGTGCATCTAAACGATACGGTCAAATGTCCTTATCGACTTGCCGAGGAATGACTATTCAATAACCAGGAGCGCGCTCTCGCGAGAGTCCCTGCCGGACTCCGCTTGATAAGAGCCAATCCTACCGTGTGAATAAGCATTCTCCCAGCCTTCGGTAATATCAGCCGAAGGCTTTTTTATATACCATCTCGCGTATTTCAGAGCGCGTATCGGGTCAAAAGAGGTCGGATGCGCCGTTTCTGAGTCGGGATATCATCTCTCCAGAAAGGAGGAAGAGGAATTTATGCCTACACAGGCTAAGGCCGAGAAGATCGAGGAGTTGACAGAGAAGCTCAGCCGCGCGACAGTGACGATTCTGGTACAGACCCAGGGGCTGACCGTCAAAGATATGATGGAGCTTCGCAATAAAATGCGCGCCGCCAAACTCGAGTTCCAGGTTGCCAAAAATACCTTGCTGCGTATCGCCAGCGAGCGTAACAACATGACGGAGCTGGACAAGAGCATTTTCAATGGTCAGACCGCTGTTGCCTTTGGCTACGACGACGAGACCGTAGCCGCGAAAGCTGTTTCTGACTACGTTCGTACCTCAAGGGTAGCAGTTCTCAAGTCTGCTATTCTCGGTGGTCATGCCTTGAGCGCCGACCAGGTGGAAAATCTGGGCAAGATACTGGGTGGCAAGCTTCAGATGAAAGCTGAGGTCGTTGGAACCGTACAGGGGCCATTGGCCAGCACATACGGTCTGTTGACCGCACCTTTACGCGATTTATGTTACGTGCTACAAGCACATGCCGAACAACTTAACGGTGGCGAAAGCGCCGAATAATTATCGAAGGAGAACTCATCATGTCTGTTGATACCATTATCGCTGAGATCGAGCAATTGAACGTATTGCAGCTCGTCGAGCTGACCAAGACCTTGCAGGAGAAGTGGGGCGTAAGCGCCGCTCCCGTCGCCGCCGCTGCTGCACCTGCTGCCGCCGCGCCCGCCGAGGCCGCCGCACCCGTAGAAGAGCAGACCGAGTTCGACGCGGTCCTCACCGAGGTCGGACCCAATAAGATCAACGTCATCAAGGTTGTACGCGAGCTCACCGGCCTGGGTCTGAAAGAGGCCAAGGCTGTCGTAGACGAGGCCCCCAAGGCTATCAAGGAAGCCGTCTCGAAGGACGAGGCCGAGAAGATCGCTGCTAAAATGGCTGAGGTTGGCGCGAAGGTTCAGATTAAGTAGTTTCCCAGCGAACTCCGCCACTTGCCATGTCTACTGCTTTCTGGTAGAATAGAACCGTCATTAGACATGGCAAGTATGCTAACCATGCTATATTGTGAGCCTATAGTCGTCATTCCCCACCTTAAAATAGGAGGTGATTTAAGAGCGTGACTTTAAGTGGTGAAGAAAAAGCGGCGGTTATTGAAAACTCCCGCGTACACGAAACTGATACCGGTTCGCCTGAAGTGCAAGTGTCTATCCTGACACGACGCATCAATCAGCTTACCGAGCATATCAAAATTCATAAACATGACCTCCATTCGCGCCGGGGCCTGATTATGTTAGTTGGACAACGTCGGCGTTTACTTGCATATCTAAGTAAAAAGAGCCCGGAACGCTACCGCGCGTTGATCGCAAGGCTTGGCCTGCGTCACTAATCAAGGGGTTGTTGTGGACGCGGTCGGCAGTGTCTAGAGTGGGCAAGGTCCATTTTGCCCGACCGCTGCTCCATTTTCTCCTCGTACTGAACTGAGTGCATTGTGTTGAAGAGAGATTGAGACGAACGAAGACGAGATACAAAGACTACTTTCTCCGCCCAGGTCAGGAACCAACACATCAGAATAAAGAGATCGCAACGCGAGACATGCGATAGTTTAGGAGTATTGCACCCGGTTTTGGCAAGAGATAGCCGTGAGTATTCTGGGCGTTTTGTATAGGGTGCTATAGTCGGAGGAAATATGATTCATCGTCAAGAAGCTGTCATCGGTGGCCGCGTCATGAGTATTGAGACCGGTCGGGTGGCAGAGCAAGCAAGTGGCGCAGTGTTAGTGCGCTACGGAGAAACCGTTATCCTGGCAACCGTAGTTGGCAGTGATGAGCCTCGTGAAGGCATTGATTTTTTTCCCTTAACTGTTGATGTAGAAGAGCGTATGTATGCTGCCGGTAAGATTCCTGGTGGCTTTATCAAGCGCGAAGGCCGCGCGAGTGAACATGCTATCCTTGCCTGTCGTCTTGCTGATCGTCCTCTCCGTCCTCTCTTCCCCAAAGGTTACCGCAATGATGTGCAGATCGTTATCACTGTCCTTTCTGTAGACCAGGAGAATGATTCTGACATTCTGGGTATCGTTGGTGCCTCGGCTGCTCTCTCTGTTTCGGATATTCCTTTTGCCGGTCCGGTTGGCGCGGTGCGCGTCGGTTATATCGATGATCAGCTGGTCATCAATCCGACCGAATCTCAGATGCCCCAGAGCAGGCTGGACCTTACTATCGCTGGCACTTCCGATGCCGTGATGATGGTTGAGGCTGGTGCAAAGGAACTGCCAGAAGATCTGATGCTCCAGGCTGTGCGCTTCGGTCAGGAAGCGTTACAAGACATTATTAAGATGCAGGAAAAACTGGCGCAGGTGGTCAATATCACGAAGCGCACGTTCACGCCACCTGTTGTTGACGCGGATCTGCAGGGGCGCGTCGCGGCATTTGTGCGGCCCCGCTTTGACGCGGCTCTGAATAACTCTAACAAGGCTGCGCGTTCGTCCGCCCTGGCACTGGTGCAGGATGAATTGGTCGCGGAGCTGGGAACGCAGTATCCCGATCGCCTGAAGGATATTATCACCTTTTACGAGAAGGAACTGAAGGCATATGTCCGCAATAATATTCTGGACAATGGCGTGCGGCCCGATGGGCGCGATCTGAAGACGATTCGCCCGATCACCTGCGAGGTGGGACTGCTGCCACGCACGCATGGTTCGGCGCTCTTTACGCGTGGGCAGACGCAGGTGCTGAGCGTTATCACCCTCGGTTCCCCCGGCGAGGAGCAGGTGCTCGATGGCCTGGGCCAGAACGAGAACAAGCGCTTCATGCACCATTATAATTTCCCTCCCTTCTCGACCGGCGAGAGCAAGCCGCTCCGTGGCCCCGGTCGTCGTGAGATCGGACATGGTGCCCTGGCTGAGCGCGCTGTGGCGGCTGTTATACCCGCGCACAGCGAGTTCCCCTACACCATTCGCGCGGTCTCCGATGTCCTTTCGTCGAATGGTTCGACCTCTATGGGCTCTGTGTGTGGCACAACGCTGGCGCTGATGGATGCTGGTGTGCCTATTCACGCTCCTGTGGCCGGTGTCGCTATGGGCCTGATTACAGGCGAGGGCGAACGGGCCGGTAAATGGGCCGTGATGAGCGATATTCAGGGTATCGAGGATGCTCTCGGCGATATGGACTTCAAGGTCGCTGGCACCGCTGATGGCGTGACTGCCCTACAGATGGATATCAAGGTCAAGGGCATTACCTACGATATTATGACGAAGGCGCTGGAGCAGGCGCGCGAAGGCCGCATGTTCATTATGGACAAGATGCTTGAGGCCATCGATGCTCCCCGCGAGGTGTTGTCTGATTTCGCCCCGCGTATTCAGACCATCAAGATCAATCCCGATAAGATCGGTGCTGTGATCGGACCGGGCGGCAAGATGATCCGCAAGATCCAGGAGGAGAGCGGCGCGAAGATCGATATCGAGGATGATGGCTCCGTGAACATCTCGGCGGCTTCCGGCGATGCTATGCAGCACGCAATGGATGCTGTACGCGCCTTGACCGAAGAGGTCGAGGTCGGGCGCATCTATACCGGTACGGTCCGCCGTCTGGTCGATTTCGGTGTCTTTGTGGAGATCCTGCCCGGTAAAGAAGGACTGGTGCGCACCTCGCAACTGGCCGACTACCAGGTGATGCGACCGGAGGATGTCGTTTCGGTGGGCGATGAGATTACTGTAATGGTGATCGAGGTCGATCCGCAGGGGCGCGTCAATCTCTCCCGCCGCGCAGCTTTGAGCGGCGAGATGCCTTCTCAGGCTGAACTGGATAGCGAGCGCGGTCCATCGCGTGGCCCAGGTGGCCGTGGCGGTCCTGGCCGCTCCGGTGGCGGCTATGGTGGCAATCGTGATCGCGATATGGGTGGCCGCTCCGGTGGCTATGGCGATCGTGGTGGCTACGGCGGTGGCAACCGTGGTGGCTACGGAGATCGCGATAATCCTGGTCGCTCCGGTGGCGGCTATGGCAGCGGTAGTGGCGACCGCGGTAACTTTGGGCAGCGACGGCCTATGGGTCCCAGCGGTCCCAGTGGTCCCAGCGGCCCGAACCGTGGTCCCAATCCCGGCCCTCGTCGCGATAGTGGCTATGGCCAGCGACCGCCCGAGCGCCGCTGGTAGGCTTCTCTACGCTAAAACGACATGGGATGGGAGATCAGGGCGTATAGCCCTGTCTCCCATCTTGCGTATCACTTGCGTAAATGCATGAAAAAGGGGTAAAGCGCTATGTCCTCAGAGGAGACGTTACGGGAGGTTGCGGTAGAGGTCTCGACCTGCTCGAAGTGCAACCTTTGTAGAGGCCGTACAAAAGCCGTGCCCGGCGAAGGGAATCTAGATGCCAAAATACTATTTATTGGTGAGGGGCCGGGTTTTCATGAAGATCAGCAGGGACGCCCGTTTGTAGGACCGGCGGGCCAGTTTCTGGATGAGCTCCTTGCCAGTATCGAACTGAGGCGCGCGGACGTATTTATCACAAATGTGGTGAAGTGTCGTCCACCAAACAATCGCGATCCTCTCCCCGAAGAGATTGATGCGTGCGACAGCTACCTCGATCGCCAGATTGCCGCGCTCAATCCACAGGTTATCGTAACGCTAGGCCGCTATTCAATGACAAAGTTCTTCGGCAATGAGAAGATCAGCGCTATTCATGGGCGCGCGCGCAAAAAGAACGGCTATATCTGCATTGCTATGTATCATCCTGCTGCCGGTCTGCACCAGGCGAGCCTCAAGGATGTTATTCGCAACGATTTTAAGAAGATCCCTATCGTTGTCGCTGAGGCCGAACGCCTGG
The DNA here is from genome assembly GCA_030854195.1 of Chloroflexota bacterium. Lineage (GTDB taxonomy): Bacteria > Chloroflexota > Ktedonobacteria > Ktedonobacterales > Ktedonobacteraceae > JACDAE01. Next base: position 2,855 of record JALYTQ010000168.1, on the reverse strand, counting down.
CTGCTCAGGCACCTGCAAAGACTGTCGAGCCTGCAAAGATGAGGGAAGAACCGCCCCAGCAGTTGTCTCTGTTCTAAACATGAGCTATCCCGGCACCTGAAGAGATACCGGGATAGCTCATGAACCACTGCTTTTACTCGCCCGCGCTTGCTCCTATGACGAAGCCATCTATCGCGCTGATCTTGCCGCGCCAGTAGGGAACTTTGACCTTGTGACCCGCGCTCATAATGGTCACGTCGCGCAGGTGCGCATAACGAAAGATGGTAGGAAGGCCCTCGGGACCGATCTCGGGCTGATCGGGCTCCGGTATCAGGGCTGTATAGTATTCATGCAGGAAATCCGCCGTCTCCGGCTCCTGCTTCCGGTACATCTCCTCGTGTATATCGATGTAAAACTGAGCATATGCTGCGGTGCTGACCATGGTTCCAAAGACAAGCAGACCATGTGCCTGGAGCATTACCTCGATCTCTAGCTGCTGCCTCTCCACCAGCCTTGCCCACGCCTGGAGCGCGAGGTCCTGCTCGCCATACTCTTTGAGCCACAGGTTACGCCGCTCGCTGCGCGTCAATGGGCGAAATCCGCTATCTCCCCCGGTCGGCTGCTCTGGACCAGGTGTTGGTGTATCTGCCATAAGGGGAATGTCCTTCTAATACTTATTATAGGGAATAGTCCTATCATTGGCCAAATCCGCCGAACCCGCCACCGCCACCGGGCAACACGGGACCCACCGGAAAGAAACAACCAAGTCCCTGGCATGGCTGTGGTGGCTGCTGTTGAGGATTGCAATCGTGCCTACGACAGTGGTTGGTAGGCGGTGCCGTATAGGGACTGTGCATGGTGGGCATTGTGCCATCGATGAACCAGTCGGTGACAGTCGGCTCACCGGGACGTGGCAGCAGGCCATCAATGGCCGAGACGGTGCCCGCGTGTACGTCGGCTGGTCTGACAAAATCGTCGGCTGGGAAATTATAGCGCTGCGACGCGTACTCCATGATGTCGTGCCAGATGGGACCCGCTCCTGTGATACCGATGATATTATTCATTTTACTGTTATCATCGTTGCCCGCCCAGACGCCAACCGCGAGGTGGGGCGTATAGCCCATAGTCCAGTTGTCGCGGAAACTATCGGTTGTTCCCGTTTTGGCCGCCGCCGGTCGATCCAGCTCCAGGGGGTTGCCCGGCAGGAACTCGTGGTAGCGCGCCTGTTTGTCGGAGAGGATGCTGCTAATCAAGAAGGCGACATCTTCGCGCATCGCGCGCGTCCCCTGTGGGTGGGCCTCGTTGTACTTATAAATGGGTTTCCCCTCGTTATTGGTGATCTCAAGAATAGAGGTCGGGGCCACGCGTACACCCTTATTGGCGAATGTCGCATAGGCGTTAGTCAGACCCAGCAGCGAGACCTCGGTTGAGCCGATAGCCAGGGATGGACCGAGTTGCGATGCCTTTTTGTTGGCAACTTCGGTCAATCCCAGCCGACCGGCCATGTTTTGCACATTGGGGATGCCCGCGTACATAAGTCCGTCGATGGCCGGAATATTGAAGGAGTTGGCTATGGCTGTACGTATGGTCATCGGGAAACTGGTGTGGTAGGTGCCGTCGTAGTTTTGCGGCTGATAGTATGGTGGCTGCGCGTTGCCGGGATAGATGGTCTTGTGATCGGGAACGATCATGCCGGGATACCAGCCCATCTCGAAGTCCGTGGCGTAGACGACGGGTTTGAATGATGAACCCGGTTGCCTGGGGGCCGTCGCCGCATTGAATTGTCCCTGCATCTGCGGCGTATTCTTGTTATATTGGGCGCTACCGTCCATCGCCAGAATTTCGCCGTTATAGGGATTCATCACTACCGCCGCACCGTTGTTGACGTTATTGGTTTGCGCTAGAATGCCGTAACCAACATACGATTCGTATTGTGGCGTGTAAAGATGATTATAGACAATCTGCTCGACCTTCTTCTCCAGGGTCAGGTCAATTGTGGTATAGATGTTGTAGCCGCCGTCCTCTAAATTTTGCGCGCCCAGCAACGGGACCAGCACCTGATCGATCACATAGCGCACGAAATGCGGTGCCTGGGGCGTATTATTGATAGAATGACTTGTGAATTTGTATTTCGCGGTCTCCTGGATCGCCTGGGCCTTCTGTTTCGCGGTGATCATACCCAGATCGAGCATGTTCTGCAAAACCACTTCCTGGCGCTGCATCGCGGTAGCTTTGTTCATAACAGGATTGTAGAGCGATGGACCTTGGGGCAGACCTGCCAGCATAGACGCCTGGGCGAGATCGAGTTTCGCGACGGCAGGCGTGCAGTGCGTGCGCGTGCAGTGTTGCTGAAGGCCGTAGTAGTCTTCTGTGGCGGCTTCAACACCATAGTTGAGATCACCATAATATACGGTATTCACGTACATTTCCATGATCTTCCACTTTGGGTATTGTTGCGTCAGGCCCGTCGCCAGGAGAGCCTCCTCGCCTTTCACTGGAAATGTGCGTGGCTGCCCGGCGAAGAACTGGTTTTTAATCAGCTGTTGCGTGACGGTGCTGCCACCCTCGACCACGCCCTGACTTTGCACATTTGAGAAGGCGGCGCGCGCGATACCATTGAGATCGACTCCGTTATTGGTCCAGAAGGTGTGATCTTCAGCCGCGATGGTAGCGTTGACTAATAATTTCGATATGTCACTGTAATTTACATAAGTGCGACGCCCTTTGTCTTGCTGGTGATCATAAAGTTCATACAGTAATTTGCCATTGCGATCATAAATATGCGTCGTCTGGAAAAGTGAGTGCTGCGCTATGCCGTTCAGGAGGGGAAGTTGCGCCTGGTAGTAGGCGTAGCCAGCGCCGACGCTCCCTGAGAC
>JALYTQ010000167.1 GCA_030854195.1 Chloroflexota bacterium | reverse complement strand
CGTCAGACAGGTAGGCAGAGAACTGCACGCAAAGGGCTATGCATTCCCGTTTTTCGAGCCAGGAGTAAAAGTGCCGCACCTGCGACTGAAGAAACAGAGCGCGGGGTATATCATCGCCCACGGTGGCTTGCTGACAATGCTCACGAACGTCGTGTACATTGGATACTGGACCGTTCGCCGCCAGGTGCTCCGGGACAAAGAAGGACGCCCCGTTGTCAATCACCCGCCCATCATCGACGAAGAGGACTTCTGGTACGCATTTAATCGCCTCAGTCCCACGACCATAGACGGAGAGACCAACGAGCAACGCGAGGCAACAGTACGCTACGAGCAGGAGGGGAAAGTGCCATCGCAGGCTCTCTTGAAGTACGTGATCAAATCCGTCGATGCTCCTGTTTATACTGTTAAAGCCACTTGGAACGGTTCAATCTGGGAGCAGTACTGCATAAGGGCCACTGAAGATCCCAACTACAGCTACGCGAAGATCACCCACACCACGACGTTTGACATAGCGCTGCTCGACGCCGAATTCGTCAGGAGAATGTTTGAGCACCTGGAAGCGTGGAAGCAACAGAGAGAGCTCAAAGGGGAGACCACAAGCCTGGGAGAGGCGATTCATCAACAGCTACAAGAAGAGGAGGGCAAAGAGAAGCAGGGAAACCCGGTTCAGGCTATTGATGAACAGTTGGAGCAGCTAAAGCCGAAGATCGCACACTACAAGCGGCTCATAGACAGGGGCTTTGGCCTCCCCGACGAGGAATTGACCGAGTACGGGGTAAAACTCGCCGAACTGTATAAGGCCCAAAAGTCGCTCGAAGACGCGAGGAAAGCCATAAAAGCGAAGGCCGAAGAGATGGCCGAGGGCAAACAACTGTTGGACGAGACGCTCGAAAAGTGGAACGGGTTCAGTTTAGAGGCGAAGCGCCGTGTCATCAAACTCGTCGTTGAAAGCGTCATCATCTTAAAAGCCGCACCCAGGTGGATAAAAATTGAGATTATCTGGAAGGGAATCGGCTTACCCACCGCCGATATTGGCTACCTGAAACTCCCAACTTCGCCCAATTCGGACTGGGCTCCAGAAGAAGTCCAGATCTTAGAGGAACTGTATCCATACGGGAATGCGGACGAAATGCTGGGAAAGCTGCCGAATCGAGCCTGGCGGTCAATTATCGTGAAGGCATCGAACCTCAAGATCAAGCGGCACGTACACAATCCGCCAACTGATCCATTACTGCTCCATTTACCCCTCGACGACCTCAAATTTTTGGAGGAGAACAACATCGACCCGCACGCAATCAAAGGGGGCCAGGTGCTGTGGAGCGACCGCGAGGTGTTCCTGCCCGTCCAGGAGGAGGACATCATCGAGGAGGGCGATTACAGTCAAGTTTCAATTTGTAACGACGACGGTTCGCCTTCATCTGATAGGTCCCCTGCGCTACCTTGATGGTGTACTCGCTATCACTATAGATCGTCAAGGGAAGTGTGGGCGGCGCAAGAGAGAGCACGGCCAGCACGGCGGAGATCTCGGCGCGGTTGTTTGTCGTCGTTCCCGCCCTGGGAATATGGCCGTAGCATTCGAGACAGGGCGCGCCCTCGCGGACATTCCCATCTACAACATCAGCGGCAGTCCAGAGCAGCGCGCTCCAACCTGCCGGTCCACCTGGATTTTTTATGCACGCCCCATCGGTATAGGCGACCACGCCGGACTGGTCGATCTCCGGCAGGTATGCGCGGATGTTAATATTGTCGACGCCATCGAGGACGGAATGCCACTCTAATGATTGTGGAATGTTACTTGTATCACTCACCACATATAACCTTTCGCACGTATTACTGTAAAGCTGATGAATTTCACGTCCTCATTTTAGCACAGCCGCGCGTTTTTGGGTAGTCCCTTGTGCCAGATGTGAAAAGTTTCTCAAGCCACACCAATCCTTGCCTTCGTCGTTAAAACAGCGTAAGATAGCCAGAGCATCCATGCCATTTTATCTATTTGTGGAGAGAAGTTCCTATGATTGAGAAGAAGCCAACACCACGGAGGAAGAGCTTTCTGCCCTTTGCCGTCCTGACATTGGCATTCTGGCAGCTACGGCGCACATGGTTCCTGCTACTGGTGATTACGCTGGGCATGATCGCGGCTGTCGTCATCGTCTGTACGCTGCCCCTGCTCTCGGATGTGATGCTGACCGCCGGGCTGCGCAGCACCTTGCGCGCGACGCCCGATAGCGCCCATATTATGGTAAATACACAGACAAATGGCATATCCTCATCAGTTGTGAGAGACGTACACAATCGGTTTGATTCGCTCTTACACGAGTATTTAGGAAAAACTATTGCGCCCAGCGGCTCCTCGATTTTGTGCAATGATTTCTCTTTCTCCCCGGCACAAAAAAGTTCGTATCTCACTGTTTACGGGACTTCTCTCCCACAGGCACGACCTTATCTTGGTACAATGCAAGGCCAGATCGCACAGACAGTCCCTGGTCATGTTAATGAGCTTGAGGTTATGTTAACTCCTTCTACCGCTGAGCAGTTGAATGTGCATGTTGGCTCATCTTTCAAGCTCGTATTGAATTATAATGTCATCAACTCTTCTGCCGATGGGCAACCACATTTGGTGCTGGTGACTGCACGTGTGGTGGGCCTCTTTGCTGTGACTGCCACCAACGCTGCCTACTGGCATGGAGAGAATTTTGAGCCGCTTAAAACGGCCATCGAGGGATCGACGCCGGTCTCGCAATATACTGCGCTCGTCTCCGATCAGGCTCTGCTGGCCCTTTTCGACTCCCTCAGTGCCGCTAATCATGCTAATGCGATTCTTGCGGGAAACACTAATGGCTACACTTTGAACTGGCATTACCAGTTGAACGTCTCATCTTTTACCAGCAGAGACCTGAATCCGCTTATTGACAAGTTCGCGGGCATAGAAGCGACAATGGATAGCCTGTACGGAGGTCTACAACCTGATGCTTTTTTCTCCTATCCATACATTACAAATGCTCAACTCTCCAGTCCTGTTCTCAGTAGCAGTGGGGATAGTATTCTAGAGCAGTTTCGCAGTCGCGTGACCGTGGTCCGTATTCCCACTGGTGTCTTTACTATTCTGATTAGCGCACTTATTCTTTTCTTTGTCAGCCTGATTACGACACAGCTTGTGGATCGCCAGACCGATACTATCGCGCTTTTACGTAGCCGTGGTGCCAGTCGAGGGCAGATTTTTGGCGCGCTGTTTTTGCAGAGTATCGCGCAGGGCATACTGGCGCTGCTCGTTGGGCTGCTGCTCACTTACTTTATCGTCCTCTTCCTGGCACAACACCTGTTGCCGACAACGGCACTGGATGCCCTCAATATCCTCACCAGCCAGCCGGTACAGGCGGTGCTGGGCACGCTCTGGTACGCGCTCGCCATTATCCTTATCGTGCTGCTCACTATGGGCCTCTCGCTCTTTCTCGCAGCGCGCATGGATGTTCTCGCCCTGCGCCGGGAGAGCGCTCGCAGTAATAAACGCCCTTTCTGGCAGCGCTTTTACCTGGATGTGATCGCGGGAGTCATCGCCCTGACTGGTTATGGCTTCGTATTATATGTGACGAGCGTCGGCACGCAGCTGCAAGGTAATGTCCAGGTACTTGTCACTACACCACTTTCAATCATAGCGCCTTTTTTTCTCTTGATCGGTTGCCTGTTCCTGTTCCTGCGCATCTTTCCCTGGCTCTTGCGTTTAGGAACACAGCTTGCCGCGCGCGGGCGTGGCGCGGTCTCTCTCCTGGCACTGGCACAGATGGCGCGCACACCACGTCAGCCGCTGCGTATGACGCTGCTCCTGGCACTGGCAACGGCGTTTGCCCTCTTCACGCTCGTCTATGTCGCGACGCAGAACCAACACGTCGAGGATATTGTGGCCTATCAGACGGGTGCAGACTTCAGCATACAACTCCAACCAATACGCAACGATCCAGTGCAAATCCTTAAACAGTATCAATCTATTCCCGGCGTGCTGGCCGCCAGTACCGGCTATAGCGATCAGGGCTACGGAGGGACGGCTAATCTCCCGATGGAATTTCGCGCCGTCGATGCTAACAACTTTGAGCACGCAGTCATATGGTCCTCGCCGAAAGCTTTTCAGGCCGCTCATTCGCTGCTCGCGCAGCTGGTCTCTTTACGTTCATCTGCACCCAATAGCGATATTGTGCCCGTTATCGTCGATCAGACTATCATCAAGAAGCTCCTGTTGCACGTTGGGTCGGCCTTTACTGTCACGGTCAAGAATGCATTCCCCAGCACTATTCATTGCGTCATTATCGGCGTTGTAGACTCCATTCCGACTATTAACACGCTATCTCTCAGCAATGACGCCAGCCCCGTGACGACAGGAGGCGTCCTGATGGATTATCAAACGTACTTTCATGCCTATCAGCTGGATGCGAAAAGTGCTAAAACATCGCCAAATAGCCTTAATCTACCGACGGTTAACCAGGTCTGGCTGCATACAACAGACGATCCCGCTATCCTCGCGAGCTTACGCGCCAGCCTGGATAGTCCAACCTTGCATTTCATAAGTATCGCCGATCGACGCTTGCTGCTCAGTACACTCCAATCAGATCCTCTCTACCTGGTCCTCGATGGAGTGCTTACTCTGGGGACGATTACCGCGCTCTTGCTGGCTCTGATTGGGGGCTTGCTCGTCTCGTGGGTAAGCGCTCGTTCGCGCCTACTAAATATCGTGACGCTGCGCGCACTTGGCAGTACGCCAGGACAGGTCGCAGGGATGTTTGCCTGGGAGCAAGCTATTGTCTGTTTGATGGGCTTTATTCTGGGAGGAGGTTTTGGTCTGCTGCTCGCGACATCGGTAATTCCTGCCCTGACATTCACCGATCTCAATTCGAACCTGAGCAACGAGCAATTCTTCGCTTTGCAATCGGCCCTATCGGCTCAGATTGTACTACCTCCAACCCTCCCTCTTCTGGCGCTTGCCCTTATCGCTATCTATACGGCATCATTGCTGCTCATGCTGGGCGTAGTGTTGCAACCAGCGCTAGGACGGACGCTGCGTGTGAATGAAGATTGAGTGGAGTACCGGTCTGGCAGGCAACTATTCTACAAGAACGCCGTCCTGAATCTGAAGTACCCGATCAGCTGACGAGACGAGCATTGGATCGTGGGTCGCTATGAGTAGGCCGATATGCCCCTGGTGCGCGGTATCGTGCAAGAGTCTGGTAATATCGCGCCCGGTGAGCGAGTCCAGATTGCCCGTCGGCTCATCGGCGACGATGAAACGCGGCTGGTGTACCAGGGCGCGGGCCAGGGCGACGCGCTGCTGCTCGCCGCCCGACAACTCCATGCCGCGATGATGAGCTCGTTTGAGGAGTCCGACGCGTTCCAGCGCCTCGCGGGCCTGCCTGATACGTTGCGCGGAAGGGGCACGCGCCAGGCGCAGCGGTACTTCGACGTTCTCCTGGGCTGTAAGTGAGGGTAAGAGGTGCGCGTTCTGAAACATGATGCCAATGCTTTCACGGCGCAGGCGGGCACGCTCGACCTCGCTCAGCGTCGCCAGGTCACGCTCAAGAATGAAGACGCTGCCCTCGGTGGGATTGTCCAGGCCAATGAGAAGATTGAGCAGGGTTGTTTTGCCCGATCCTGAACGTCCCCTCAGCACAACAAATTCACCCGGTCGTATGACGAGATTTACGCCGCGCAAGGCATGCACAACGCTACTCCCGGCTGGATAGTCCCGTTTTACTTCCCTCGCCTCTGCGATTGCTGCAACGGCTATTGGCGCGTCCGTCATGGCTGCTCTTCCTCCTGGTTGGCTGGTTCATGAAGCGATGCCTGTTCTTGTAGCGTATTCTCTCCATTGCTCGGAACAGGCCATATTTCTACGTGATCGCTGGCGATATGTACCTCCGCGCGTCCGTGAAATGGCAGCTTCTCAATGGCTTCTCTGGGCAGTTGGAGACGACCTGCGCGGTCAATCAAAATCGATTCGCGATGCGTCTGCGTGGAAAGGCCGATCACGGCGCTGCTTCTCGGTATATGCTCTTCGAAAGCTTCCAGAGCGGACTCGCGGCGTACCGTCTCGGTACTGGTGCGTCCATCGCGAATAGCAATGGTGCGATCAACGGTAGCGGCAATGCTCACGTCGTGTGTAACAGTAATGATAGTCAGACCAAGCTGCTGATTAAGTGTACGGAGGAGAGCAAATATCGCGCTGGCTGTCACTGAATCCAGCTCGCCCGTCGGCTCATCGGCGAGGAGAATGCCGGGTTCATTCGCCAGCGCTACGGCGATAGCTGCGCGCCACCCGAGAGCTGCTCTGGACGTTTGGCGGCCATATCGGCCAATCCCACCAGGCGCAGAAGCTCGCGTGTACGGCGCGCTCGCTGCGTGCTCCCGACGCCGCTCAGCATCTGGGGCAACTGCACATTATCCGTTACGTTCAACTCCGGCAAGAGATTACGACCGCTCTGTTGCCAGATCTGCCCGACGATGTAACGGCGATAGTCGATACGTTGTGCCGCTGTCAGGCGGATAAGGTCATTTCCAGCTACAATACAACTCCCCGCGCTCGGCACATCCAGCCCACTCAGGATGTTGAGGAGCGTACTTTTCCCCGAACCGGACGCGCCGACAATCGCCAGCACCTCGCCCGGTGCCACCTCCAGATCCAGCCCTTGCAAGGCGACCACCTCCAGGTCGGCCACCTTGTATATCTTGACGAGATTATCACAAACAACGATAGCTCCCGGCATACTACTCGCTCCTCATGTGTTTTACGTATGGAGGCGTTCCAGGGAATTTCGAAATGCAGCGACCTGGGCGCTGTGTTCGCGTTTATGCCCATAGTACATGTAGACAAGAACATCGTCAAGGGCATAGGCCATGCCATACCAGGGGAGCGTTCCGTTCTGAGGATACCGCACATAGATTATACTTGAGATTACCGTGGATTACTAACAGGCAGGCTGTATCGCGAACTGCCTTGTACAGGTAACAAGTTGGCTCTGGTCTCCAACCCGTTACCTATACAGGACAGTTCGTGCAGCGCTAAGGATGCAGATTTAATTGAAGTGCAACAGACACATCAGATTGCGAGCCGCGTAGCCGCGATAACGCCGCGCTTGCTCTTCTTCCCCTCGACGATAATTACCGCGCCCTCGCTGAGCTCCTCTATTGCGGTTGGCGGGAGTTCATCTCCCTGATGGGTATAGACGGTGGTCTTGCCATTGACGACCACTGCGACGGGGCGCGTCTCTCCGGTACTGGCCTTTTCCGTGCCGCCCGCGATGATGTAGGTCGATTCGCTCTCGGGCACTGGTGCCTTGTCCACAACCGTTACTTTGCGCCCGCGCTTGAGAAGTTCGCGGACATGCTCGGGAACCGCTTGCTGCGCATCGCCTTTCTCAGCCTCTACCAGTTCGTTATCCGCGTGCTTCTCCTTCTCCTGGTGCTTCGGCTGCTCTTCATCTGTGAGCGCGCGCTCCTGCACAGCCGTTGGCGCGGCACCTTCACTAGCCGCCTTCTGCATATTGACGCCCGCCTTGACATATTCATGTTCGCGTTCGGCATCTTCGTGGCTCTTATCTTCATTATCCGTATGCTCGAACAGCTCGTTGTCGTAGGAGCGTGGAATAGCCACGGCAAGGGCGTGCGGTAGCGCGTCGAAGGCATAGGTCACGAGTACATGCTCAGCATCCCCCGCCTGTTGCAGCGCGGTATAGTCTGCCTTCTTGAGGGAGTCTTTCAAATCGACAGTGCTGCCATCCAGTTGCATGGGGACAGAAGCTGGCACTGTGATCGAAAGGTGCGCGCCATGAATATATTCGGCACTCAGGTTATCGGGCTTGCGGCGTAGCAGAAGAGAACCAATCTGTTGCATGGTTGTTAAGGGGTCGCCGCCTGTGATGATGCAGACATCAAGGATACCATCATCAATATAAGCGTCGGGCGTCATCTCGGTCAGGTTCGCGTAGCGCCGGGTGTTGCCAACCACGACCTGCAAAGCCTCTCCCTGCCAGAGCACTTCTCCTTCGCGCCCCTTGTCGGCGAAACGGATCTCTAGCGAAAAGGCATGCTGCGCGGGCAGTTCCTTAGCCGCCGATAAACCGACCGCCAGGGGTCCAAGACGATACTTGAGCGGCTTAGAGACGTGCTCCATGATGGCCGCATCGATGCCCAGACCAGCCATCAGAAGGAAATGCGGTCGACACTTGCTGCCACCTTTAGACACAGGCTTGCTCTTCTTTTGCTTTTTCCCGTTGCTCGCTGCACTCTCGGGATAGACGATGGACTGAATCTCGACGTGCCCGATGTCCACTTTGCGCGGCTCGCTATTCACCAGGGAGAGCGCGGCCTTGACGGGATCGGTGGGGATGCCGACCTCGCCAGCCCAGACGTTGGTGGTCCCACCGGGAATGACGCCGACGATGCTGCGCGACGACTTCTTCGCACCCATGACGCCGTTGACGACCTGGTTCAAGGTTCCATCCCCACCATAGGCGATCACCAGATCGCGCTTCTCCTCGGTGGCCTCATTTGCCAGTTCAAGCGTGTGCCCACCGTACTCTTTGAGCGCAATCTGCGCCTTTATGTCTGCTGCCGATAGGACAGCCAGGATATCTACGATTTTGGCGACATTCTCTCCCGCCCTGGGGTTGATTACTAATGCTGCTTTTTTAGAACGCATACTCTTTTTCCCTCTTTTACATGGTTACATAGTTATCTATAGTACGGAGGAGATGGCAATAACGCATACATTGCGACCATCCAGTAGGAATAGTGGTAGCGTCACACGCACTTAGAGGTTACATTATATTCAGCGCGATAACGCCGCCAGCGCCTGCAATATCCCGCCAACAAGAGCCCATATCGCTATAAGAAAAGGCCACGCTCCACCGTGTCGCCTGCGCGCATCACTACTCTTGACTGTTGCAAACCAGTACGCGGTACGCGGACGGCTCAGACGCCACGCAATCAAGGGCGAGAAGATGAGCAGAATAACGGCGGTGACGACGGGCCAGTAGTTCCCCTGCCTGCTGGACTGCCAGACATTAACGAGGGTCACGAGGCCGCCCACGAAGCCCAATGTGTTGAAGATGACCTGGATGGGCCGCGTCCACTTCCAGCCGCGCCGTATCCCCTCGCCGAAGATGGCGATGAGCGAGGCAAAAGGCAGCACGATGAGAAGGGAAAGCATGGTAGTGAGCGTGAGATTGAGGCCGAGGCGGATGAACGGGCTGGTTACGCCCGGTATGAGTGCGAGGAATGGCGTTGCCAGCAGTTGCGCGCTCAGTCCCCAGTCAAAGGCGACGGCCATGCCGATGCCCTGGGGACCTGCTTCTTGCGCGGCTTCTCCTATGGCGATGGTTGTTTCTTTCAAGATAGACTCCATACATTGTCATTCGGGGTTTGGTACCACCATGTATTCTTACATATTTGGAAGAGGAAGGCAAACATTTTGAAAGTACTGACCACAGAGCCATCACGTCATCACCTGTCTAATTGCCCATCCCGAGCCAAAAAGCGCGAGACCCTTCCCTGCTCAAGGCGTGGAAATCAATGCAAAAAGAGCCGAACAGCATGTATTCTGTTCGGCCCCTAAGAGCGCGTATACCACGCTCATAATTTATCCCAATCAGGCAGGCACTACAGCAGCGCCTTCACCGCCTGTACGATATGGTGGGCGCTGATACCGGCCTCTTCGATCAACTGGGCAGGGGTGCCGGAACCAGGCATCGACTGCACCGCCAGCTTCACGACCTCGGGCAGGGAGCCGTCGCGCGCGGAGAATGCCTCCAGCACGGCATCGCCCAGGCCACCCTCCGGCCAGTGGTCCTCGACGGTAACGATCTTGTTGCCTGCCTCCTGGGCCGCCGCTAGCAGGGTCTCCGCGTCGATCGGCTTCACCGAGTAAGCATCGATGACGCGGATGTTGATGCCCTCGCCCTTGAGCTGATCGTAGGCCTCCAGCGCTTCGAAGAGCGTGATACCAGCCGCAACAACGGTCACCTTGTCGCTGTCCGATTGGCGGACGACTTTGCTCCCACCGACAGAGAACGTCTCGTCAGGTCCGTAGATCACTTTGGTCTTCTCACGCGTGGTACGCATGTAGAGGATACCGTCGTGCTTCGCCATCTCGGCGACCAGTTGCGCGGTCTGGTTGCCATCGCATGGATAGAGCACGGTGCTGCCGAAGACCGCGCGCATCATCGAGAGGTCTTCAAGGGCCATCTGCGAAGGTCCATCTTCGCCGATCGAGACGCCAGCGTGCGAACCGACCAGGCGGATATTCGCGCGCGAGATCGCCGCCATACGGATGAAGTCGTAAGCGCGTGTGAAGAACGCGGCGAAGGTCGAGGCAAAGGCGGTCTTGTGACGCACGCTCATGCCGACAGCGGACGCGACCAGCTGCTGCTCGGCGATGTACTGCTCGAAGAAGCGATCGGGATGCGCCTTGGCGAACTCTTCGGCATAGGTTGAGTTGCTGACTTCACCGTCGAGGCCTACGATACGCTCATTCGCATCGCCCAGCGCCTTCAGCGCATCGCCGTATGCTTTACGCGTGGCGGCTGTGCTGCCAAGTTCATAGGTGGGCAGTTCTAGAGTACCTAGCTCTGCTTCCTCGGTGCTAGATTCAGCGGGAACTGGCTTCTGCACCGGGAAAACCTGGCTGCGCGTCTGCGGATTCAGTTCCTGGATGGCCTGCTCTTCCTGCTCCTTGTTGAGCGCTTTGCCGTGCCAGCCGTCTTTGTTCTCAAGGAACGAGACGCCCTTGCCTTTGATCGTCTTGGCGACGATAAGCGTGGGCGCGTCCTGGGCCTGGTCGGCCTCCGCGAATGCTTTGTTGATCTCTTCGTAGTTATGCCCGTCGATGATGATGGCGTTCCATCCAAAGGCTCTGGCACGAGCTGCATACGCCTCTGTGTTCCAGCCCAGTTCGGTC
>JALYTQ010000166.1 GCA_030854195.1 Chloroflexota bacterium | reverse complement strand
GGCCGTTAGAGACTGAGAGCATGAAGTAGAGTCCCGACTCCTCTTCATCGAGGGGCGCGTCGATGTCGTCGGTATTGACGTGGGGCGAACTGGAGAGGTGTGCTTCGCGTAACCACGACTTGCTTTCGCTATCGATCTGTATATGTTCCAGGCGTTCAAGCGCGGTACGCCAGATGGTGGCAGTGTTCACCGGCATTCTCCCGTGGCTATTCATCGACGAGCGCGACGCACTCGATCTCGACCAATGCCTTGCGCGGCAATTCTAAAACGGCTATGGTTGAGCGCGCGGGTGCTATCCCTGTAAAGTAGCCCGCGTAGACGGCGTTCATGGCCTGAAAGTCGCTCATGTGCGCGAGGAAAACCGTCGTCTTGACCACGTTTGCGAGCGAGGCACCCGCGCTCTCCAATACCGCCTGCAAGTTTTTAAACACCTGGTGCGTCTGTGCCTGGACATCGTCTCCGACAAGCTCTCCGCTGCCTGGATCGAGCGCGACCTGCCCGGAAGTAAAAATAAATTGACCGTAACGAATAGCCTGGTTGTAAGGACCAATCGCGGCTGGCGCGTCTGGCGTATTAATCTTTTTCTGTTTCATATAGCTTTCCCATAATTATTTCAAGTGAGAAGCTCGTTCCCTTTTCATGTCAGAAGGGCAGGAGACGATTCCGACGAGCTCTCTAGCCATGAAGGTGCCTGCATAGGGTGTCGCCAGCTACGGTGTGTATTGACCGCGCAGCGGCGGGGGAAATTGTCCCTGACCATCGCTACCCGCTGGGTAGTTGCGTGGATACGCCTGGGCGGCTGGTCCTGCCGATGCTACCTGTTTTCCTCGCATAATCTCTTTGGCGCACTGGCGCAGCGCCTGCTGCATCTCGGCTGCGGAACTGAAGCGGTCTTCTGGTTCTTTCTGCAAGGTGCGCAGAACGAGCTGCTCAAGCGCCGGTGGAATCGAAGGATTGAACTGGCGCAGCGGCGGCGGGTTGGTTGACGCGTGCTGCATGGCGATGGAGACAGCGGTTGGACCGACGAAGGGGGGTCGCCCGGCCAACATCTCGAACATGACCACGCCCAATGAGTAGAGATCGGAAGAGGCGGTCAGGTTCTCGCCCCTCGCCTGCTCAGGTGAGAGATAATCGGCGGTGCCGAGCACGATGCCGCTATTGGTAAGGCCAGCGGTCTCGGCGACGCGCACAATACCGAAGTCGGTAAGTTTGACCCAGGCACCACCATCGTTTAGCCCGCCCGCATTGTTTCCACCGCTCCATGCTAACATAATGTTTTGTGGTTTGATGTCGCGATGGATGAAGCCGCGCGCGTGTGCAACCTGAAGCACGGCACAGACCTGGGCGGCAATCTCGATCGTCTCGCGCGCCTGCAACTGGCGGCGCTGTCCGATGAGCTGCTTCAACGTTGGGCCATGAATATATTCCATCACAAGAAAGTACTGGCCCGCCTCTTCAACGAAATCGTAGATGGTGACAGCGTTCGGGTGAGCAAGCGCGGCGGCGGCACGGGCTTCGCGACGGAAGCGCTCGACGGCTCGTGAGTCGTTCTTATCCAGGGATCGCAAAACTTTGATCGCTACAATCCGCTCGACGCGGTGATCCCAGGTTTTAAAGACGCTTGCCATACCGCCTGTAGCGATATGCTCACGGATTTCGTACCGGCCAGCAATCAGAGTGCCTTCAAATTGATTCAACGTTCCACCTCAAGCGACCTGGGCAATTACACCACAAGGGATAAACAGTCTCAGAGGGTAGTATACCATTAATGGGTTATGTCGTCGAGTTCTCCATGACCCCCTTCAACCCTGAATGCATTTTTCTAGACGTGCCAGCATGGTCGCGAATCGCCATCGATGCCGCCGCTTGTCAACTGGATCGGGTTGCCCTGTAAACTGTACGTTCCCTTCTTTGCATTCCTGGCGAGCGTTGCCAGCCAGATGCCGAACTGATTGTTTGTATATGAGATGTACGCGATCTGCCTCCCATCGGGCGACCAGGTAGGTTCGCTGATGAGTTGCTGGAGCTGGATCTGCGACGATTTATTGTAGGAACTCAAGGCATTTCTCTGCATTGTGCTACTTTCTGGCGCTGTGGTTACGTTCTCACCCGGCGTTGGCATGACGTAGAGTCCCATCGAACTGCTATTCTCGCGCCGCACATAGGCGATGGCGTCACCTGTCGGCGAGAAGGCTGGCTGGATGTTTTGCGCCTGCGCGGGCGTGATGGCTATACCAGGATTGAACGATTCACCCGGATCGCCTGGATGGTAGTGTAGCTCGGGATGGTCGGCGATCATGTTCGGATCTTGCAGCATAATCTGGATAAGCTGCTGCGTCCGGCTCTGGTCATACGTGTAGCGCGTGTAGACAATCTGGTCGCTGTGGCCTGGACGATACGCTGGATCGCGATCACCGCCATCGCCGTAGTCCGCGTAGGCTACGATCTGGGCCTTGTCGATTGCCGCCTTTGCGCTCAACGTGGGTGTGTTGATGGGTAGAGAAAAGATCTGTAGATCCAGAAATGGCGTCTGGTCGAAGTCGTTTCCCAGCCCCTGGTTGGCCCAGACGTAGAGCTTCTGCAGGTTGCTCAGGAAGAGCAGGTGCGAGCTATCCGCCGACCAGGATGGCTGGGCAAACCAGTAGTAGTTGCTCTGCAGGAAGCCCGCGCTATTATTGAAATAGTGTCCCTTGCCCGTGACGAGCGTGTGTATGGCACCGCCGCTGGTCGACATGTAGGCCAGGTCGCTGTAGTCTTTGTAGCGAATGTCGAAGGCGATCCATTTCCCATCGGGCGAGACGGCGGGGTCGCGTATATCCTTGCCCTGCGTCAGTTGATGAACGTTGAGCGCGCCATCGAGGACATATAGGTTGCGGGCAAGCGTGAAGTAGATCTTGCCGCTGAAGACCGCCTGGCTATCCTGGTTAATCTGGATCTGCTGGCCGTTGCTATTGACAGTTTTGAAGTTCGCTCCGATTCCCAGACAGCTTTGCAGGCTGAGAACGGTCAGTGCCAGCAGGAGGCAGGGGAGGCAAGGATGCCAGCGCGTATATCGTTTCATGGTTTTTCTCTTGATCCTCGCTTATACCGTCAACGCGTCGGGCGATTCGAAGACGCCTGTGAACAGAAAATCCAGCAGACTGCGCATGCCGAACAGGTCGTTCTGCCCGCCTTGCAGACTGGTAGACGCCGCGTCGCTGAGCTGGTTGAAGGTAGCTGACGTGGGATCGCTGGCAATGGCCTGGCCGCTCGTATTCTGGCTGGGCTGTGGCGCTGGACTGAGCGTGGAGGCCGCGTCACCCGTAAGATCGCAGCGCGCCTGGTCTCCCAGGGCGAACGTCTTGCTGATGACCGGCAGCACCTGGTCGCAGTTCAGCAGCACGACCGACTGGTTTTGATATTGCGGCAGGGCGGCTGTTGTGCTGGAATAGGGTGCCAGTGTAATGCGCTTGATCTTGTTCTGGTCCAGCGTGCGGGCGAAGTTCATGAGCTGGAAAACCTGCGTCATCTCCATATCGGTCTTGACGTGTCCGTTCAATGCTTTGGCGAGGTCCGTCATCTTGCTGATGATGGCGGGATTGTTCAGCTTGTTCTTCAGTTGCGTCAGAATCTGCTGCTGTCGCACGGAGCGCCCGAAGTCGCCGATCAGGTCGGCGTGGCGCGAGCGCACATACTCCAGCGCCTGCTGCCCGTCGAGATGCTGTGGTCCCGGCGCAATATACAGCGGCTTGACGGCGTAGGCGTCGCGCGCGCAGTTGCAGGCGTCGTCGGGATACAGGTCGTCGGTAATAGGATGAATGGTGTCGATATCGACGCCGCCCACCGTATCGATGACCTTGACGAAGCCGTCGAGTCCGACCCATGCGTAATGATCGATATAGATACCGAAATCCTGGTGAATGGTCTCCATCGTGAGCGCGACGCCGCCCGCTCCGCCACCGCCCAGTAGATACGCCTGGTCGAGCTTGTGCATACCGTATCCCGGCACGTTGAGCCACGTATCGCGTGGCAGCGAGAGCATGCTGACATCCTTTGTGCCTGGATCGACGGTGAGCACGATGAGCGTTTGCGCCAGGACGCCGCCCAGGTCATGCACGGTTTTGTAGTCGGTATCGCTGCCGAGCAGGAGCAGATTCATACGTCCGCTGCTCAGCACATCTCCGGTCGCGCTCTGGCTCTGATGCGGATCTTCGTCACCCTTTGCGCGTACTACTTTCTGTCCAGTACTGCTGCTCACCGTTGGTAAGATTGAGAGGTAGTAATAAATACCTATGCCGCCCGGTATAAGGATGAGTAACAAAAGGGCGGCGATGGCGATACGCACCCACATGGGAACACGTCTCTTTTTGTGCCTGCCGCGCCTTGATGGATGCTGTGGAGGCGTTCCGCTGCCATTGCCAGGAGGCTGAGGCGAGGTGGCGAAGCCGGGTAATGATTGCAGCGACCCTCGCGGGTCTTGCGTTGGCGGCGCGGCGACCGCAAAGGACATGTTCGCTTGAGAGGCTGGTCCGCGCTGTATGGGCATGGCTCCCATCTGAGTTGCGAACAGGTCGATGCCCGCCTGTGATTGCTGCGGCGAGATGGGGCCAGCCGCAGCGAGCAACTGCGATCTGTTGGAGGGTGCTTGCCTGGCAAACAGGTTGAGCCCTATAGCGGACTGATGCGGCGAGACGGGACCCGCCGGATCGAATACGCGCTCGGCAGTCTGGGCATGGCCCGCCTGGGACCGGTGCAATAATGGGCCAGTATCGGGACTCTGCGCCGCCTTTTGTATTAACGTGTCTTGATCTATTATGCCCGCTTCAGATTGCGGAGTGCTTCTTCCCTGAAAATAGGAGTCTGGAAATTGGGTGTTCTGCCTGGCAGAAGGCGCGAATGAAGCGGGTGCGGTACGCGTTGAGCCAGCTTTCCACTTCGAGAGAAGTCCTTTACCGGATGGAGTGGGAGTTTGTGCTATCGGTTCCGCTTTTATAGTATCCTGTCCCCGCTCTGGCCGCGCCTGTGCCGGCGGCGGAGAGCTCGGGCCTGGCTGCATCTGTATAAATTGGCGCTTCACCTACATGTACCTGCTTCCTACGTTTTTCAATAAAAGAGAATTCTTTTCCGAATCTCTCACCTGCATAAGCCCTCCCTTTCCATCATACCCCATCTATACGCATTTTTTATTAGACATAAAAATACAAAAAAGTGTACCTCGGTAAAAGAAACGAAGGAGTACATCGATTGTTCACTCTTACGTACTTTTGAGTAGGAAATATGGTACTTATTTATGCGGAGCGCTGTTACGCCGTCCAGGCTGGACGCGAATCTCCATCGAGGTGCCCGTTGGCGCTGGTCAACTGCACGGGGTCGCCAACCATTCTATACTTCCCGGTCTTGTCGACGCTAACATTTGAGAGCCAGATGTCGTAGACATTATTGGTGTAGGACAGGTAGGCGATCTGCTTGCCATCGGGCGACCAGACGGGCTGGCTGATGTAGAGCCCGCTCTGAATCAGCGACGGCTTGCTGGTATATGGTTTCAGAGCCTTGCTGGCTGTGGCGGGATCGTTGGGGTTCTGCGTGACATTATTCGCGACGGGTATGACGAAAAGTCCCATCTGGGTACTGTTGATGCGCTGGATGTACGCAATATTGTTACCATCGGGTGAGAAAGACGGTTGCAGGCACTCTTTATTGGTGTCTTTGGGCGTGATAGCCACCGAGGGATCGACGCCCGAGCCTTCCACGCCGGGAGTGTATTTGCCGGGATTGTTGGCGATGGCGTTCGGATCTTCCAGGTAGATCTGCACAAGCTGCTGCGTGCCGCCTGTATTGTAGGTGTAGTGGGTGTAGACAATTTGATTGTCATGATGAGGTCGATACGCCGCGTCGCGGTCGCCTCCATCGCCGAAGTCCGCGTAAGCAACGGGCTGAGCGTCGTTGAGAGCCAGAGCGGCAGTGAGCGTGGGCTGACCGATGGGTAGCGAGAATACCTGTAGATCCGGGAAATAGGCGTTGTTGAAGGGGCTGCCCAGGTTCTTCCAGACGAACGCTTTCTGCAGATCGCTGAGGAAGAGCAACTTCTTGCTATCCGGCGACCACGAGGGCTGCAAAAACCAGTAGAAGCTATTGGTGCCATCGCCGACCGTAAAGAACTGCCCATTGCCCGTCGCGACGGTATGCAAGGGGCCACCATTGATAGACATATAGGCGAGATTGGAGTAGTTTTTGAAGCGCACTGAGAACGCGATCCACTTGCCATCCGGCGAGATTGCTGGATCTTGTACCGTCATGCCGTGCGTCAACTGGTGTGGCACGCGCGTCCCATCCAGGACGTACAGATTATGGCCGAGCGTGAAATAGATCTTCCCTTTGAATAGAGCCTGGTTGGCCTTGTTTATGCCGATCGACGCGCCATTGGTGTTCGTGTTCTGAAAGTTGGTATTCGAACTCTTGCTGCTGCCGCCCAACCCCAGGCAACTTTGCAGGCTGAGCGCCAGCAACAAGAGGAAGAAAGGTGTCTGTAAAGCTCTATATTTTTTCATTGCTCGTTCCATCGAAAATCCTGGTATCAGCGTAATAAATGAATATATCACACGCCTCATACTTTTGTGGCATCAAACGAGTCGAATACTACCAGGAACATCATATCTAGTAGACTATGCACGCCAAACGTATCGCCGGTATTTTGTGAGAGCGTGTTCAACTGGCCGAGCGAAGCGTTCTGCTCGGGCGCGTTCAGTGCGCTCATAGGAACAGGCGCGTCGGTCGCGGGATGAAAAGAAGCGAGCGCGCTGCCCGTATTGCTGCCTGCCGCCGTGATACAGTTGGCGTTGTTGCCCAGAGCAAACATTTTGGCGATCTTTGGCGTAATCATAGCACAGTTGGGTAAGAAATCGCCGCTCTTGTCGTTTGCCATCGCCGAATACGGCGGACTGAGAATCAGGCGATCGATTTTATTCGTATTCAGGGTGCGCGCAAAGTCCATGAAATTGACAATATCCTGAATCGACATATCGGTTTTAACGGTGTCGCCGAGGTCGTTTGCCAGTTCAGGCAGCTTGGTGACGATGGATGGCGTATCCAGCTTGACCTTCAGCTGATCCAGGATCTGCTGCTGGCGCGCGGAACGTCCGAAGTCTCCCACGAGGTCGGCGTGGCGCGTGCGCACGTACTGGAGCGCCTGCATGCCGTTCATATGCTGAGGACCGGGCGGAATGTACAGGCGCTCATACCCGAAGTGATCTTTCGTATTCACATCATCGGGATAGGCATTGTCCGTAATGGGATGAATCGCGTCGACATCAACGCCGCCCGCTGTATTGATGACCTTCACAAAGCCGTCGAGGCCGACCCAGGCGTAGTAATTAATAGGTATACCGAAGTTTCTCTCGATCGTCGCGATACTCAGTCCCACGGCGTTCGAGAAGGGCGTGGGACCGACATGCTCGTAGGTCCAGCCTAAGGCGAAGGCGGCGTCGAGCTTGCCTGTTCCGTTATCAGGGATCACAACGCGCAGGTCGCGTGGAATGGAGAGCATGCCGACATAGTGTGTCACCGGATCGATCGTGACCACGATATCGGTCTGTGCCAGCGGTGCCTGATTTTTTCCGTCGTTGTCGCTGCCGAGCAGCAGGATATTGACGCGCTTCGTGCCTATGCCGTTGCCCATAGTGGTGGTGACCTGGTTGGCGCTCTGGCCGTCCTCGCCGATGTGCGCTGCCTGCTGGTTGGTGATCTTAGTAATCGGCGTCGCGAAGTTTGACTGGTAGTACCAGAGTCCGCTGCCGAGCGCCACGAGCAGGACGGCCATCACGGCGACTACGATGCGTGCCCACATGGGGAAACGCCGCTTCTTGCCTCTTTTCTTGCCCGTCGCCTGTCCAGGCAGAGGAGGCAGTACCGGCGTGTTCTGCGGATGAGTGCCTGGTGTAAACGTTGGCTGCAAGAAAGGAGTTCGCGCCCGCGCATTCTGAGCGAAGCCTGGGATGACAACAGGCGCTCCAGACTGTGTGACGGGCGATTGCTGTATCGGAGGTGGTGCGTATGACCAGATACCGGAGCTTGCCGGGCTTGTTGGCATCTGCTCCACAGAGTATCCCTGCTGCGCGCCGCGATTGAAAATAGGACCCGTTATGGGTCGAGAGACCGCCTGCTGGATTACCGTATCTTGATCAACTATCCTCGGGTGTGCATCTGTCTGTGGATTGCGGCTATTGCCGGACATCACGTTGGTAGGGAGCGGAGGGGCGCTATTCCAGGGCGTGCCTGGGAATGGTCCCGCCGCGTGCTGCATCGGCACTTCAGGTGTGGGAGCAGTATCCTGCTTTTCCGCGGATGATCGCTCAGCTGGCTCTTCCTGGGAATTCTTGCCCGCTCCGGGAGGTTGTATCCGTACAAATTGACGCTTCACCGTGACGATACCTGCTTCCTTACTACAATGACGACACTACAATGACGACTTCGTTGAGTGCCTCCTCGCCTCTCTTCCACTGCTTTAGTATAACGAAATAGTACAGCTGATATTCACCCTTCTGCACGTCTTACCACTTTCAATAGGACATTTGGTAAAACACTCTCCGTAATTTTAACCCCTCCCTAACCGTTGCTTTACAGAAAAGTAACATGCCTTAACCCCTCCCTAACTAGAACGTGCTACCCTTCTATATGGGCACATATATATGGGTACAAATAGGAATATTTGCTCTATTCTTCAATAAACCACTCGTCTCTTCTTATCATACCAACCTGGCCGCGTATTGCGAACATTTTGGCTTCGGGCTGCTTACGAGGCCGATGTGGCTGTATAATCGCTTCGTGCATAATCAGTGCTCGCTTACCTTCTGTCCCTCGCCATCTACCGCCGCTATGTTGCGCCTGCAGGGCTTCGAGCATCTGCGCATCTGGCCGCGTGGCGTTGACAATACACTCTTCGGGCCGTTGCGTAGGGACGAGGCGCTGCGCGCACGCTGGCTCGCTGCCAGGGAGGAGCCACAGGGCAAAACGATCTTGCTCTACGTCGGTCGCGTCTCGTGGGAGAAGAATCTGCGCCTCCTGATCCAGGCGTATCGCACGATGGATCACGCGTGCTGCCACCTGGTAATCGTTGGCGATGGCCCTGCTTACGCGGAGGTGCAGCAAGAACTGGCGGACCTGCCCGTAACCTTCACCGGCTATCTGCGCGGCGAGGAACTGGCGACGGCCTATGCTTCGGCTGACGTTTTTGCCTTCCCATCCTATACCGAGACGTTTGGTCAGGTTGTATTAGAGGCTATGGCGTCCGCTCTGCCTGTTGTCGGCCTGCTTTCGGAGGGCGTCTGCGATCTTGTGGAGGATGGTGTTACTGGCTTTTTGCTAAATGCGCACAGGTTGAACGAGGAGGAGCAGATCGAGGGATACCGGCAGCATCTGCAGCGCCTGGTCGACGAGCAGCAGACGCGCCGGGAGATGAGCCGCGCCGCGCTGAAATCCGCGCGCAGCCACACGTAGTCCGAGGCGATGGAGCGCATTGTACGCGGCTATCAAGAAGTAATAGAAGCACAACAACCCCTGGTCGCCGCGTAATGCTAATCAATGCGCCCAATCCTCCTAACGCTTGCGCCCTTCATCCTGCCGCGACTGCAGGAACGAGAGGACAAGCGAGCCGAGCAGGACACCAACCAGGACGATCTCCATTGTACTGAACGTCTTCTTCTTTTCCATGATTTTAGCTGCCTTTCAGACATAGAACTCTACAATGCATAAGTTACCAGACATTCTGTGAAACATAGACAGAGCGTCTTCTGTTATGATACCTTAATCCACAGTCCTTTGCCACCTCCGTAATTCTTTATTTGACGGAAGTGTTGGCTGAGCCACGCCCGGAACGGCGCGAGGTCTGGATTTTGTAAACGCCCCGTGTAGATCAGCACCGCGTGCACCTGAGGTTGCGCCGCTTCCTGAATAATCTGCTGAGCCGTGACATAACCGGTGTCGATGCGCACCGTCGAGGTATCTACCAGGGCCGCGGGCGTGCTGCGATCGGCGCGCGCGACAATGAATTGCGCGTCGGTGACTACGAGCTGATCGGGTTGCGTAGCTGCTTGCAGATCTTTAATGATGCTCGCCTGCGTGCTAACGGCATTGTTGCTCGTCTGCTGTTGTGCGCGATAGTAGCGTAGGTCTGCGCGTCCATTCAAGGCGACGATGACGAGAATCAGGAGCAGGCTGAGCACTGTAGCAAGCGTGGGAAAAGAGAGAGCGCTTTTCCTGTCGCGTGGCATACGCGTTCCTGGCGCGATGCCGAGTACGGCGAGCGAGACGAGCGGCGGCGTGAGCGCCACGAGATGGTGTGGAAATAAAGGGACTACCCTCCATAACATAATGGCCGTGACGAGAAACCAGGCGATCAGCGGCAGTGCGCGCCAGTCCCGCCTGAGCAGCGCCACGATGGTCCCGTAGAGCGCGGCGCAAGAGGTGAGCGCGAGCAGCAGGCGTCCTATTATACCGAGGTTGCTTGCCTGTGTGCTCTTAAAATACGTGCCCGCGTCGGTATGGAAGGTAACGACGCTGTGCCAGAATTGCTGCCACGAGCCGACGAAGGGCAGGAGCACGATGAGCGTGATAACAATGAAGGCCACGATACCCGCTATAAGCGAGCGCGCGGCATTGAGGCGCTCTTCCGGTTTGCGTTGCGCGATCCGCCAGCAGTGCGCGAGTATCACCATACCAATCGGAACAAGCGTAGAGACCGCGAGCAGTTTGCATAATATGCTCAGCGAGAGCGCCACCGTAGAGAGCACCGCCAGGCAGATACCGGTAATGCCGTCCGGTCGCTCCCACCAGAGATAGATCAGTCCGACGGCCAGGAACGAGAGCGCCGCCGATGGTGCCTCCGCCTGCAGCGTTTGCGACTGTGCCAGGTACAGCGGATCGACGATCAGCAACAGCAGTGCCGCGAGCGCGCCCACGCGTCCACCCAGCGCC
>JALYTQ010000415.1 GCA_030854195.1 Chloroflexota bacterium | reverse complement strand
GCTTTGAGACGCGCAATCATTGACGACGATACCGCCCGCTCGTCTGCAAATTCCTCAGACTTCGCTGCATCAGCAACTTCCGTATCTCCCCCATGCCCCTTCAAAACATAGCGCACGAAGGTACGTAGCACATCAAACGGACCGCCCAGGCTGTTATAGAGGAACGGATCGGCGGCGGCCTCATAAATGTTATGGGCATAGTTCATAAAACGAGCGAGCGCCTTGCCATCGCGTGGATCAAGACGGGCGAATTCTGCGGCGAGGCGGGCCTGATCGCGCCAGGCGTTCAGCATCAACCCATCGCGATAGAAATAGCGACAGGTGATCTCAAGCGGCATCAGATCAAGGTAATCCTCCAGACGACGGTTGGCGGATTGAAAGAGCTCTCGCAGCACGTGCGGCATCGTAATGAGCGAAGGACCAGTATCGAAGCTAAAGCCATCCATTTTGAGCTGATTGAGCTTGCCGCCGACCTGCGGCTGCCGTTCGAACATCGAGACGCGCTGCCCACGAGCGGCCAGGCGGATCGCGGCTGAGAGGCCACCGATGCCCGCGCCAACGATTATAATGTGTCTGGGGGATGATTGCAGCATACTGTTACCTTACTAGAATATTTCTCTGCTCCTATCATAACACGCGTGAAGCCCTGAGCAGGGTTAAGGAAAGTTGTGTTGCAGCAGCGAAAGGGGGTATACTCTTTCTTGCAAGTTACTCAAACAAGTTACTCAAACTTGTGTTGACGATGAAACGCTAGTCCGCTCTAAGGAGGCATCATGATTCAACTAACGGCACTCTACGGGCACCCTCAAGATCCTGCTGCTTTTGACCGTTATTACCAGCAAACGCATGGCCCTTTAGCGATGAAAATACCAGGACTCAAGGGCTACACAGCCAACAAACCGGCCTCGGTCAATCCACAAGAGCAGTCGCCCTACTACTTGATCGCAGAGCTCTATTTTGAAAGTATGGAAGCATTGCAAGCTGGCTTGCAGTCGCCTGAAGGGCAGGCAGCGGCTGGAGATACACAAAATTTTGCGACCGGCGGTCTCGCTATGGTGATAGGTGAGGTCCAGGTCTTCGATCCAGTCTCAATCAGCTAATTTCAGTCATGTAGTAGAGAAACAAGATTATGATACCCGCGCGTAAATTTCCGCTTGGCAAAAAGTTCGTCTGGTGGCTCATCGACAGCTCGTTGCGCAAACACTTCGATCGCGTTTTCTTGCGCCTGCGCGGCGAGCGGAGCGATGAGCTGCGCGCTCT
This sequence comes from Chloroflexota bacterium, assembly GCA_030854195.1. Taxonomy (GTDB): domain Bacteria; phylum Chloroflexota; class Ktedonobacteria; order Ktedonobacterales; family Ktedonobacteraceae; genus JACDAE01. Next base: position 1,901 of record JALYTQ010000415.1, on the reverse strand, counting down.
GCCGATCATCGTGTGCGCCAATCATTCGAGTTGGTGGGATGGCTATCTGGCTACCCTCGTCGAACGCTCGCTGGGCGTGGATACGTACCTGATGATGGAGGAGGCGCAGTTGCGGCGCTACTTCTTCTTCGCGTGGGCTGGCTGTTTCTCTGTCGATCGACACAATACGCGCTCGGCGCTGCAATCGCTGCAATACGCGGCGCGGCTGCTCAAGCAGAAGCCTGGACGCATGGTCTGGCTGTTTCCGCAGGGCGAGATCTTCCCCAACGATCTGCGACCCCTTGTCTTCTACAACGGCGCGTCCTATCTGGCGCGTATGACAGCTCCCGTCCTTCTTTATCCCGTAGCGACGCGCATCGAATACCAAGCCGAGCAGCGACCTGACCTGTTTATCAGCGTGGGTGAGCCGCTGCGCGTCGCTGTGGAGGATACACGAGCGGCGGGCTTTCTTAAATCCAGCACGAAACAATTGGAGGAGCTGGTTACTGCCGAACTTGACCTGTTGCGTGCCGATATCAACGCCCGCGAACTTGACAGCTTTACCCGCATTATGCGCGGCAGATCGTCAACAAATAGGATCTTCGACGCGCTGTTGTTTAGAAAGCAGATCGGCAGACAGTAGATGGACGTGCTCGTTATCGGCTCAAGTATAGTCCTGGGCGTTCTCTGTGCCCTGTTCCTGATCCTGCTTGTCAACCTGCTCACCTTTCCACGCTTGAAAAGTTACGCGCCGTTAGAGCAGGCAACTGAACAGGACGCTCCATTGCTATCGATACTGGTTCCGGCCCGCAACGAGGAGCGCTGCATCGAGGCATGCGTGCGCTCGCTCGTAGCCCAGAATTACGAGCGGCTGGAGGTGCTGGTGCTTGACGACGCCAGCAACGATGCGACGGCGGCGATTGTGCAGCGCATCATTGACGAGTTGCCAGGAGAGCAGAAGGAACGTCTGCGTCTGTTGAGCGGAGCACCCCTACCGGCGGGCTGGGTTGGAAAGAACTTCGCCTGTCATCAACTGGCACAGCAGGCATGCGGCGACTACCTGCTCTTCACCGACGCGGACACCATACACGCGCCTGGAATGGCAGGAGCGGTCCTCACCACTATGCGGGAGCAACATGTCGCGCTGCTCACCGGACAGCCGGAAATGTTCGCAGGCAGCCTGGGCGAACACCTGATCGTGCCGCTACTCAACTTTACCATACTGACACTGCTGCCCATAGCGCTCATTCCCCGCCGACCAGAGACCAGCCTCGCCACAGGGAACGGGCAGCTACTCTGCTTTCGGCGCGCAACCTACGAGGAGATCGGAGGACACGCGGCGCTGAAGGGACGCATTCTGGAAGATGTCCTGCTGGCACGTGCTGTTAAGGCGGCAGGCCAGCGCGTGATCTTCGTAGACGCGCTGCTGCTGGTGCGCTGCCGCATGTATGACTCCTTCGCCGAAGTGTGGGCTGGCTTCTCCAAAAATCTTTTCGCCTTCTACAGCTACAACCTGCCATTTGCACTGGTCGCGCTCTTGCTCAGCCTGACGCTTTTCGTGCTGCCACCCTTCATGCTGCTGGCCGCACTCTTGCTCTCACTACCTCCGCTGGTGGTCTCCTGCGCGCTCAGCGCCTATCTGCTAGCGGTCCTGATGCGCGTCCTATTGAGCCTGCGCTTCACCCTCCGCCAAAAAGGAGTGGCACTGCTCCTTTGCCTGCTCCATCCGCTCTCTATCCTGCTGGAATGCCTGATCCTATTGAACTCGATACGTTGGCACTACCGCAAGGCCGGAACGCTCTGGAAGGGACGGCACTATACCTGATCGGAGATGTGAACATATGCGTTTTTTCCTCATACTATATTCATCATTCATATTAATCGAGGCCGACTTTATAATATAAAACTCGCCAACACCGTAG
>JALYTQ010000414.1 GCA_030854195.1 Chloroflexota bacterium | reverse complement strand
ACGCAAGGCCCATCCCTACTATTAGCCTGCCCGCGTATAAAAGAGAAAGCCGTTGTATTCAATTGATGGCGATGATAAATTTGCGCAGTTCGTAGCCCGTCACCAGATCATTCCAACTCAGGTCAGGCAAGCGTTCGATACGCACACCATCGAGCGCCAGCAGGCGGCGAAGCAAGATATCGGTCTCCTGAATCGCGATATACGAGCCTGGGCAGCGGTGGTGCCCATCTCCAAAGCTCATCACCGCCGCAGGGATGTTATCACCTTTCAGAGCGCGTCCGGGGCAGATTTCCAGCGGATGCTCGCCGACCACGCTTTCGTCAGCGTTGGTGCCGTGGACGCGCAGGTCGATCTTTGCTCCGGCGGGAATGACGACTTGAGTGCCATTACTCGTGATGTGTAGATCAGCGGTGGCGTTGCGATAGATATTTCCGACCACCGGTTCAAGGCGCAATACCTCGCTGAGTAGTTCGTGGCGCTCCTCTTCGGGGGCAGCCAGGTAGCGCTCGCGCAGTTCGGAATGTTCCAGAAAATGCCACGCCGCCGCGCTAATGAACTCGCGTGTCGTAGCCATGCCCGCCGCCGCGTATGTGATGCACTCGGTCAAAATCTCGCCGTCGTTGGCTCCCTGCGAGATCAGGTGAGAGATTACGTCCTCCCGTGGCGAGCGCCTGCGTGCCTGAATGGCGGGCTTGACATCCAGCAGGAAGAAGGCCAGCATCGTCGACTGGTTTTTCAAGAAGCGTAGAAAGGTGCGGGGATTTATATTCATGTCCGCGGGATTGCCCGCGAAGAACGCGTCGAGCCGGGCGGCCATTCCAGGTAAGCGGCTATTTGTCAAACCGATCACTTCCGAGGCCACGCGCACCGCCAGTTGCAGGCTGATGTCGCTAAGATCCGCCGTCTTCTTGCGCTCTAGCTGCTGTATGGACTGCTCCACCAGGCGCTCCATCAACTGTCGGTAGCTGCTGCTCACCACTTTTGGTGTGAAGTAGCGGGCCGTCATTTTGCGCTGCTGGTGATGCACCTTGCCTTCCTGATAGAGAATCGGCGGCTTCATCTTGTTTTGCAGTCGCCCGATCATCTCGGCATTAAAGCCCGCCTGTTTCGTCTCACCACTGCGCAAAATTGCACGCGCCTCGTCGAAGCCGCGCACATGCCAGACGCCAGCCTCATCGCACTCAATCGGAACAGCGCTCGCCTCAGCGCTGCGCGCAGTCTTCTGGCGTGCCAACGTACTATGGTCAATCGGGCAACGAGCTTCCTCTTTATCTGCCGATGGTATATTTTGCTGTTCGGTTGACATATATATCTGCTCTTTCTGTACTAAGTGCCGTTGGGCCGGTGCTCTCTCTCTACTAAGTTCAGCAATTGTGATACAGCGCGTACGTTACGATATACAGTATATCATATCCTGGCATGCTATACTGTATATCATCGATGAAGATGGTGTCAAGGAAAAGCTCTAAGGATCTTATGCTTTTAGGACGACTCTGGAGGATGTCATGGATAGACAGGATCGGCGGGTAAAGCGCACGCAGAATTTACTGGCGAAGGCACTTGTGGCGCTTACCCTGGAGAAGGGGTATGAAGCCATCACGATTCGCGATATCACGCAGCGCGCCGACGTGGGCTACGCGACGTTTTTCCGCCACTATCATGATAAGGATGCTCTGCTGGAGGATGTGTTGGACGTGGTGATAGATGAGCTCATGCACGTCTTTTTCATGGCCTCCTCCGGCGAGAATCCTCTGCCTGATGGTCCTTTGCTCTTTCGCTATGTGCAGCAGCACAGTGAGGTAGTGCGCGTCTTGCTGAGCAGTTGGGGCGTCTCCTCGCTGACGCGGCGCATCATCGAAACCACGACGCAGGACGTGCTCGCGCAACATATGTTACCGGAGGACGGTGCTGTACCTGTGGAGGTTGCGGCCTATCATATTATCACCGCCTCGATCGCGCTCGTTCAATGGTGGTTAGAGCACAATATGCCCTATCCGCCGGAGCGCATGGGTGAGATCTATTCCGCGCTGATCATGCGTCCGACGTTAGGAATGAGCAAGAGTGACAGGTGTGAGCACGCGGAGGTGCAGGAGACAAATCTGTAGCATCTCCGCTACTATGATGCTTGCTACATATCTAGCATGGCCCTCTGCTCACTGTGTCCATTCGCCGCTCTGGCGAGAATTTTATTGATCAGGTCATCTTTCTTCGTCGTACTTGAGAAGAGCACGTTGAGTTCCTTCGCCAGTATCTTCAGCTCAGCAACTTTTTTCTTCGCCAGCTCTTCTCGTGTAAGCGATGGGAGCGCCGCCGTAGTAGGTATCGGCACCGTTCGTTCCGCCTGCTCATTCTTGTGCTCGCCGCCGGGTGCCTGTTGGATAAGCTGAGCGCAGGGCACATCAGGCAAGCGCCTCAGCAGCAGGACAACATTGGCGAGCAAGTCCGCGATTTCATGCGTTTTCATCTTCTCCAACTGCTCTAAAGTCATACGTGTTTCCATAATTCCTCCTCATCTCTAGTGCTACGAAATTTGTGCCTCTTGCAGTTTATGCGAACGGAGTGCGTCCATGCGACCAATGAACTCTTCCGCCAGGTTGCGGAACTGCAGTTGCAGGTCGACGAAGTGGCCGCGTGGCGGATTGAGCGCGCTGATTGGTGTATGTTCGTCGGCGGCACCCGCGATCGCTATGCTGTCGCTGACCATCTGTGTAAAGACCTCGCCTGGATAGTCGAAGCGCACCTGGTTGCAGTAGTAGTTGTGCAGGTTGGTATTCTTGACGCGTGTCAGCAGGATGCCCCCCAGAACTGGACCAGTAAACGTCGATGTAGAGCCGGTCAGGGTGAACAGCTTATGCACGGAACGCCGCAGCAGCCCAATGCCATATGTCGAAAGGAAGTCCGGCACCGTCGGGACAACGTAAGCATCGCTGGCCCAGAGCGCGTTTTTGGTGACCGGATTAAAATTCGGCGGGCAGTCGCAGATGATGTAGTCGTACTCGTAGTGAAGCTGCTCGAAGTAGCGCTGCAACACCGTATAGCCGACAAAATCCGCCAGATGCAGATCGATATCGACCAGATCAGGATTGGAAGGCAGCAGATCGAAGCCGATCACAGGCGCTTTCTCCTGCATCACATCCCGCACGATAGCGTTGCGCATGGCGAAGTTCCGCTGC
>JALYTQ010000413.1 GCA_030854195.1 Chloroflexota bacterium | reverse complement strand
GGCTTCACATTTGCACCTATACATCCTGCAAAGCACCCAATATTAAATGTTGGGTGGACGCTTGACTGTGCTGTTTGTGCAATAGTCTGTTTACCATCCTGAAATACTTGAGTAGTAATTACCTCACCCTTATGTGTCGACCAAGTAAGTGTTGCATGATTTTTATCTGTGGCCACCAAATGTCCTATAACTCCAACTGTTGCTGTCTCTGATGCTGGATTGTCAATTGCTAGGAATGTTGTCGAATTTTTTTCTCCAGCTTTGTTTGCATAAGGGATAACAATACCTTTTTCCAATCCATCTGACGAGGCATAGGAGTAAATATTGTTCCAGTCTGGCTGACCAAGATGAAGAATAGCTTCCTGAAAAGTTTGAGATCTATCAAGTCTCTTATGAGCATCTGCAGCAGAGAGATGCGTATGATTATATATTGGAGGAAGTGATGCGGCATTTGCTACTTGACGCTCTAACCCAATGCCTAAAAGCAATCCACTTAAAATAGCACCACTCCTAGCAAAAAATCGTCGCCGAGGTGTATAGACACCCTTTTTTTCAACAGCCTTGTTCATCAAAAGTATCATTTTCCATGCTTTACGTGGGCCTATCCCAAAGAGCATTTTTGTACTTAGAGCTATACCAGTAAATGCATGAACAGAATCACCTTTGACTTCAAGCAAGGTAGGTTCCCAGCACCAACGCTTTTTTGCTTGCGCGAGGAGTGATTGCATTTCGGGATCAGACAAACTACGTGTAGTGAGCCATTTGTCACTTACGTCTTCTGCTATCTGAGCAACTGAACTACATACATGACATCCGGCATCAAAAAGAAGATAACGATTCATCTGGAAAACCCTCCGTATACATCTAACGCTAATAAAACAAATTACACAAGCCTACTACTATTTTATGACGCATATTAGTAACTTCTGTAACATACACAACGATATGAATTACAAGTTGAATTTTTAATCCATAGCTTTTATTATATAGATAAACAAGAAAAATAAATACGATTTTTGAAATATAGCAATTTTAATGGCCTTAAATTTTATATTTTTAAACTAAAAGACGATTTATGTGCAGAATGGAGTTTATAATTTGAAATTATAAGAAGAATTCATGAATATTAAAATAGTGCAAGAGATAATGTAAGGAGAATTAGGGTTTAAATCTGGCTTCTTCGTACAAGGAGAGCACCTCTTTTGACTAATACAAAAACTATGTACTCGTGGATACCGTCTGTCCGTTGCTAGTATCTTACACACTTCCGGTGAAACTCGCTTGCTATCTGTCATTGATCCGTCATTTTACATGAATGGTAGAACCTCGCTAAGATATTGTTGGCGAATTGCCCTCAGCTAAGCTGCTGTAGCCGATTTTGCAGCGGACACCAACCGAGCGAAGCGCGAGACAGGCGTCGAGGCATGAGTTCCGTCGGCTAGCTAGGCACAAGCCCGCAATATATTGATGGCCGTGGCTGTGAAAAATGCCTGAAGTCTGAGCTTTTTGCTGCCAATGTAGCGAGCTCGCCGCATCTCACACGTACGCACAGCTTGCGCAATGGTGCCCTCAATTCCTGCTCGTTTTGCGTATAGTATCCGAAATTCGGGAGTGTCCTGGCGTTTGCGCGCCTTCTGCACAGCGGTATAGGTCTGTTCATCTGGGCGCAAAAAAGCGGAAAAAGAGAAACAGGTGTCATACAAATTCTTACTTGTTTCTCTTTCAGCGAGAATGCTATCGCTATTCATTGCAATAACTGAGCCAGAAATTCAGCGGTCGGGCTGTCTGTCGATACTGGCTGGTAGATGCAGGTCTCCAGGTCGTTTCGTGTAACGCATAAGACCCGCGCCAGGACCCAGTTCCTTGGTAGGGATCGCGAGGCGACTGGCCTTGGCCTGCAGCGCGAGGACGATCAGGTCAACCGTCTGGTCCAGGGAAAGAATGCCAGTGTTGAGGATGAGATCGTACAGGTGAGGGTCGTCGGGGCGCTGGCGATGGACGTTCTGCATATAGCGGTGGCGGTCCTGATCCTTGACCTGTAGACGATCGCTCGCCTCCTCATGCGTGACCCCTTCGCGGCGCATTACGTAGACGATACGCTGCTCAAGCGGCGCAACGACGCGCGCATGAAGCACATCGCGGTGATCATGAAGCAAGACCTGGCCCCCGCGACCAACGATAACAACGTGTCCGGTCGCCAGCGCGCCCTGGACGACGCGATTGAGCGCCTCCTGATAGCCCTCCGCGTTCGTCATAGCTGGTACTGGCGAGATGGCGAACATGGCAGGCTGCATCAACTGCAGGCTGCTCAGGATGCGCGCGGTGATGCCCTCGGAGTACTCGTCTTGCGCCTCGACCTCCTCTTCACTCACGTTCAGTTCACCGGCAACACGCACGACGATCTCGTGATCGACGAGCTGCCAGCCCAGGCGGTGCGCCAGGCGCTGAGCGATCTCACCGCCGCCGCTGCCATACTCACGCGAGATGGTGATGGCGCGCATATTAGAGACGATGTTAGACTGCTGTTCCATAGCTTCTTGCATCCTTTCGAGATGCTATAAAGCCCCTACCGGCAGGAATCGGCTCTTCTTCTATAGTAGAGGCTATCTATCCAAAAATTATGGTACCTCTATTGTATCATTTCAGGAAATAGAGCGCGCTCATAATCATACCTATGTAGTGCATAGGTAAGCTTGATGCCTCTCTATTCCCTCGTGCTAAACGCCTGGCTCTTTGATGCGGAAGGCTTTGATCTGCGCGCAATGTTCCTGTGCATGGGTGCAGAAATTATTGATGAGATCGGCCAGGGAACGCTCATTGCCGTACCAGGGCAATGTGCCCTTCTGCAAGATTTTCTCCTGCGGAATCTGCGCGAGCAGGTCGCTGCTCTGCAACTGGGCCTCTTCGTACTCGTCCATAACCTGCTGCGCCGTGCGATACTGCCGCGCCTCTATCTCGGTCTTGTTGAAATCATTGCTCTTATCTATAAATTTAGCCAGATGCGGCGTCGGCTCGTCCGTCAGAAACGTGGCAAACACATCGACGAGCACCTCTTCATACGCGCTGAGATGCGCCATAACGTCCTTGACCGACCACGCACCGCAGGCACCTGGTATATCCCATTCCAGCTCGGGAAGATCGTCGACTACCTGGAGAACCAGCATGTGGTTCTGCTCCAATTGACTGGCTACA
>JALYTQ010000165.1 GCA_030854195.1 Chloroflexota bacterium | reverse complement strand
ACTGTTGATAGTCGGGGGATGCCAGGAAGCGCGCCTCGGCCTGTTTGGGAATATCCGGCTGCTCCTTGCTGGGTTCGAGCGTGCTATAGATCTCGGCGAAGTCGGTCTTATCGAAGTATCGCTTGGCCTCGTTCGGTGGACCAAAGTAGGCGAGCCGACCGCCCTGCGCCAGGAAGCAGACGTAGTCGCAGGCGTTGATATTATTTGTGGCATGTGTGACCAGGATAATTGTACGTCCTCTGTCTGCGAGGCGGCGCAGCAGCGACATCATTTTGCGATCCAGCCCTGGATCAAGGCCCGAAGTGGGTTCGTCCAGAAAGAAGATGCCGGGGTTGGCGAGCAGTTCGAGGGCGATCGAGACGCGCTTGCGCTGACCGCCGGAGAGCTTGTTCACCAGCAGATGCCGCCGGTCGGTCATCTCTACGTCCGCGAGTACCTCGTCGATGCGCCACTTGATCTGTTCCCGCGTAAAGTCGCCCGGCAGGCGCAGGCGGGCTGAGTAGTAGAGCGCCCGCTCCACGGTCAGTTCGCGGTGGACGATATCGTCCTGGGGCACATATCCGAGCTGCGTGCTGAAGGCGGCAATCTTGCGATAGTAGTCCACGCCGTTATACAGCACGGTCCCCTCCTGCGCGGGCCGTAGTCCGTTCAGAGCATCCATGAGCGTCGACTTACCAGCGCCCGAGCCGCCGACGAGCGCGACGAACTTGCGCGGAGGGATGACCAGCGAGATATCGTTGAGTAGGATGACGTTATTGTTGCCCACTTTCTTGAGGTTCATGGCGTCGATACGGATGTGGTTGCTCTCGTCGTACTGTTTCAGCTCGGTCCCATTGTGTATAAGTCGATAAGGACCGATGCGGATCTCGTCGCCCGTGCGTATAGGCTGGTTGGTGATGCGTTGGCCGTTGACATAAACGTGGTTTGTACTGTTGTTGTCGGTAATGCGATAGCCGCCCTCGACCTTTTCGATGACGGCGTGATGTGCCGAGACCTGTGGGTGGTTGAGCACAATCGTGTTGTCGGGTGTGCGCCCGATCGTCAGGGTGTTGCCGGTCAGCGGAATGGGCTGCATCTCGGGCAGTATTTCCTGCGGCTGCGCGCCTGTTCCATCATTATAGGTGAGCGTAACCAGGGTGCCGTGCTGGTCGCCGATGCGGAAGATGTCGCCCTGAGTCAGGCGCTTGCGAAACTGCTGGTCTCCGCGCAGGCGTTGCCCCTGGTACCAGAGTCCGTTGAGCGTCTTGCCGCGCGCGGGATGAGGGTGGATGAGCACTAGGTCGTTGCCTTCGCGTACGATCTGCGCGTGCATGCCCGAGATGACGGGCTCTGTGATCGCGATCTCGCTGCTGCTCTCGCGCCCAATCGTCATGACCGGTTTATTCAAAATATGCTTCTGCTCGTTGCTATGGATGTTGCTGCTCACCGTGAGCGTTGGCATGCCGACATCTTCTAACGAAGCAATCGCGGTCCCTGAAGGCGATATTCCCAGCGGAATGTTGGCTGGCGTCCATGCTCCTGGCCCTCCCGGTCGCACCATCGGCGGAGGTGTAGGTGCCGCCTGGGGACCGGAGGGGTGTGCTCCCGGTCGCACCATCGGCGGAGGAGTTGGGGTTGCTGGCTGCGGATAAGACGGATGTGGTTGGAATACTGTTTGTTGGAGGAGGAAGACGAAGCTCGTACTCTCTCCAAGGCTCACCACATTGCTGTTCTGCAGAGCCCCCTGTTGCATGCGCTGCTGGTTGATGGCGATGAAATTGTTCGGTGCAAGATTTTCAATTGTCCAGGAGGCCCCTTGTAGGCGGATGCACGCGTGCCGCCGGGAGACTCTTGGATCGAGTACGACAATATCGTTCTCTGCATCTCGACCAAGCGTAGTGACCGCTTTAGAAATAGCAATAACTTTGTCTGTGAGTGGGCCACTAAGAAACTGGATGCTGACGCCGCTGATCGGCATTTCTTCTGCTCTCAAACCAGTACTCCTCGATCTTCGTCTTCCAATAACGCCTCAAGTATATCTTTCAATTGAGGAGTTTGCAAGCGAATTCCGGGGTGCTTTGCAGAAGTTCATGAAGCCTTATTTTTTTCGAGCAACTCTTGCAAACTGCACCACTGATAGGTATACTTCGTATAGGGAGAAAAAGAACCCTCTCTTCTCCCGCACCCTTCTCTCTTTTCCCCTTCCCAGCATTTGCGGTCCCCCTTGATTATTTGTTACAATGCCAGCGTACGTATGGGACCTCTTGTTATCGTCTTAGGACTTAGTGTAATATCGTCACTAAATGAGATCACTAGACGAGCTGTAGCTGATAGGATAGGCTTTTCCATGACCTGGATAGAGCAACGGCTATTTTTACGTGGCACCTTACGAACAGCTCCATTGTGGCATCAGGCATAGTTTCTACCTGGCCAGCTCCCTCCTTTCACCCGTTGGAGGAGTCGGTCAGGCACTAAACGTAACACGGTTAGAGCAGCATTCAGGAGTTCTACCCATAGCGACCGGGCCTGTCCCTGACCAGTTCAAGCCCCCTGCCATGAGGAATACTCCGCAACACACGTCTACAAGGACCAGGAGACATCATGAACAAGAAGCAATCGCAAGCAAGCGATGCAAACAAAAACGAGCAGCGCGCCTCGGGTTCCTCTACGGCTTTGCTTGAGAACGAGGACCGCGATACGCTGGTGCACTACTACCACCAGATGCTCTTTATTCGTCACCTTGAGGAGAAGGCCGCCGAGATGTACAATAAGGCGCGCATCGGCGGTTATTGCCATCTCAATCTTGGCGAAGAGGCAACGGTAGTCGGCTTCTGCGCGGGCCTTGAGCCCACCGATTATGTCTATGCAAACTATCGCGAACATGGCTACGCGGTTGGGCGTGGCATCGCGCCCGAGGCCGTGATGGCCGAACTGTTCGGCAAGGAGACCGGCTGCGCGCATGGACGCGGCGGCTCCATGCATATGTTCGATGTGAAGCACCATTTTATGGGTGGTTATGGCATCGTCGGTGGGCAGATTCCGCTGGCGACCGGGGCTGCCTTCGCCCTGGCCTATCGCGGCGCGCGTGAGATCGTGGCCTGCCAGATGGGAGATGGTACGACCAATGGTGGCCCCTTCCACGAATCGCTCAATATGGCGAAGATCTATCGCCTGCCCATTATCTATTTCGTGGTGAATAATCAGTACGGCATGGGCCTGGCCGCTGATAAAGGTTCTGCCGTGGGCGAACTTTACCGCAAAGGCTGCGCGTACGATATGAATAGCGTGCGCGTCGATGGCAACGATGTGCTGGCCGTGCGCGATGCGATGCGCGCCGCTGCGAAGCTGGCCCGCGAGGATCGCCAACCTACCCTGATCGAGGCCGTCAGTTACCGTTTCCGCGGCCACTCCGTGGTCGATCCCGACCGCTATCGCGATCGCGAAGAGGTGGAGCGTGGTCGCTCGCATGACCCCGTCTCTATGTTTGCCCAGCGCCTGCAAGATGCTGGTCTGCTGGATGATGCCGCCCTGGCAGATATCGAGGAACAGACACAGCAAGAGCTCGCGGCGGCTGTAAAGTTTGCCGAGGAGAGTTCGTATCCGCCCGTGGAGGGCCTCTTTGATTTCGTCTACGCGTCCGATGATGCGCCAGTGGGAGAGAGATAACGCATGGCTGAGATTACATTTCGACAGGCATTGAATGAGACGCTGCGCGAAGAGCTGACGCGCGATGAGAACGTTTTCCTGATCGGCGAAGAGATCGGCAACTTTGAGGGCTCGTACAAGATTACGGCGGGCCTCTTAAAGGATTTTGGTCCCAGGCGCGTGGTCGATACGCCGATCGCCGAGAATGGTTTCGTGGGCCTGGCGACCGGCGCGGCGATGCTTGGCCTGCGCCCAATCGTCGAGATTATGACGATCAATTTCATCATTATGGCGATGGACGAGATCGTCAACCACGCGGCGAAGATCTACTATATGTTCGGCGGCCAGTGTCCCATCCCTATGGTCATCCGTACACCCGGCGGCGGTGGTCAGCAGCTCTCCGCGACCCACTCGCAGAACCTGGAGGTCTGGTTCTCCCACGTGCCTGGCCTCAAAGTTGTGGCTCCCTCGACGCCCGAGGACGCGAAGGGTCTGCTGCGCTCGTCAGTGCTCGACAACAATCCGGTGATCTTCCTTGAGAACCTGGCCCTTTATAATGTAAGAGGCGAGGTTCCCGAAGGGTACTATACAACACCGATCGGCCAGGCGAAGGTCTCCAAAGAGGGGACCGACGTGACGGTGATCAGCTATTCACGCATGGCCTCGGTGGCCCTGGATGTGGCGCACCGCATGGAGCAGGAGACAGGGCTGAGCATCGAGGTGGTCGACCTGCGTTCGCTGCGCCCGCTCGATGCTGAGACGATCATCAGCTCCGTGAAAAAGACGGGCCGTGGTATCATCTTTGAGGAGGACTGGCGTACCTATGGTATCGGGGCTGAAATTGCTGCGACGCTGCAAGAGGAGGCATTTGATTACCTCGATGCTCCGATCAAGCGTGTGGCCAGCGTCGAGGTGCCTTTGCCTTACTCCAAACCGCTCGAACTGGCCGCGCTGACCGGGGCCAGGCAGTTGATTGAGGCGATCAATGAGCTCGCCCCTCGCCGTAGAAGGAGATAACGTTATGGCTGAAGTAAGTATGCCCAGACTCAGTGATACGATGCAGGAAGGGACGATCACCCGTTGGCTGAAGAAGCCGGGCGACGAGGTGAAAAAGGGCGATATCATCGCTGAGGTCGAGACCGATAAGGCCAATATGGAGGTCGAGTCCTTCGATGCCGGTGTCCTGGAGCAAATCCTGGTCAACGAGGGCGAGACGGCCCCCATTGGTCAGACAATCGCCGTTCTTGGCTCTGGTGAGAACGTTCAGCAGGGCGGACAGGCCAAACAAGCGGATGGGCAGCAGGGTGGCCAGCCCAAACAGGCGAGCGGGCAGCAGGATGGTCAATCCAGAGAGGCAGACGTTCAACCGCAGAAGCCGTCCGACAACGGGAAGAGCGAGAAGGCTCCCACCGCTGCCGAGGACCCGACCGGGGCCAATCCGAGCGCCGTGGTCGAGAGTACTCTCGCGTCTGACAAGACAGCGCAGACGCAAGATGCCGAAGCCCAGTCAACATCTTCGGATAGCGGTGTTAAAGCCTCGCCGCTTGCGCGTCGCATTGCTGAGGAGCATGGCATCAACATCGGCCAGGTCAAAGGTTCCGGTCCAGGCGGACGCATTGTGCGCGATGATGTCGAGGAATTTTTGGAGCAGCAGCGCAATCAGCCCGCGCAGGCCGCTCAAACGTCGCAACCCGCCGCGCAACAGCCCGCTGCGCAACAGACACCTGCCGCGCCGTCGGCCCAGCAGCAGGGTGATGAAGTCAGAAATATGTCTTCGATGCAGAAGACGGTTGCGCGCCGCCTCACTGAGTCCAAGCAGACTGTGCCGCACTTCTATGTGAGCAACGAGATCGATCTGACCGACGCGCTGGCCCTGCGCCAGCAGCTCAACTCCAACGTTGGCGAAGGCGGCGTCAAGATCAGCGTGAACGATCTGGTTGTTAAGGCTTGTGCTCTGGCGTTGGAGAAGTTCCCGGATGTCAATAGCTCGTATAAGGATGGACAGTTCATCCATCATCAACGCATCAATGTCGGTATCGCGGTGGATATTCCCAATGGCCTGATTGTGCCGGTGATCCGCGATGCGAACATCAAGGGCGTGCGCAGCATCGCCCGCGAGGCAAAGGCGCTGGCCGAAAAGGCGCGCGTGGGCAAGCTGGCACCTGACGACTTCTCAGGCGGCACTTTCTCGGTCTCCAATCTGGGTATGATGGATGTCACCGAGTTTGTGCCAGTCATCAATCCGCCCGAAGCAGCTATTCTGGCTGTGGCGTCGGCGCGCAAGACCTTTGTTCCGATCAATGGTGAGCCCGTTGTGCGCGATATCATGCCCCTGACCGTCTCTGCCGATCACCGTATTCTCTATGGCGCAATGGTCGCTCGCTTCCTACAGGAGGTCAAGCGCCTGCTCCAGAATCCATACGATCTGCTCGGCTAACTGTCAATCGTTGTATTGTCGGCTTCCAGTTTTTCGCGAGAGCAGCTGGAAGCTGCTATGGTCATCATCTATCTGGTAAAAGTCCTCGTCGCTCAAGATCACAATGTATTCGTGATCGCTATCAACGCAGAAGCAGAGCGGGCTTTATCCTTACTTAACTTAAGGAGGCAGCGCGTAATGTCCCCACGTTCAGATCTTTTTACTATCGGCGTCGAGGAAGAGTACCAGATCATCAATCCCACCACGCGTGAACTGAGTCCCGATTCTGAGCTGATTCTGCCGGACGCCCAGAAGGCGCTGGGCGAAGAGGTGCAACTCGAAATTCAGCTCTCACAGATAGAGATCGCCACGTCTATCTGCCAGACGCTCGCGGATGTACGTACCCAGCTGGCCCACACCCGCTCCGAAGTGATCGCCGCCGCCGCTAAACACAACAGGCAGATTGCCGCCTCGGCATCGCATCCCTTTTCTCACTGGTCCAATCAGACGGTCACGCCTCACGAGCGTTACCTGAGCCTTGAGCATGATTATCAGCAACTGACGCGCGAGCAGGCCATCTTCGGCTGCCATGTGCATGTTGGCATTGAGGATCGCGAACTGGCGGTCATGGCGATGAATCATATGCGTCCCTGGCTGGCGGCGCTGCTGGCGCTCTCCAGCAATTCGCCGTTCTGGTGGGGAACCGCTACGGGCTATTTCAGTTTTCGTACCCAGGTCTGGGCGCGCTGGCCCTTCTCGGGTCCGCCGCCGCTCTTCTCGTCGCTCGCCGATCGACAGTCGTTGATTACAACACTGATGAATATCGAGAGCGTCAGCGATCCGACAAAGATCTACTGGGACATGCGCCTGTCCGAGCGCTTTGATACGATCGAGGTGCGCGTCATGGATGTGTTTATGACGATCGAGGACGCGGTGATGGCCGCTGGCCTGGTACGCGCCCTGGTGCAGACCTGCTACGAGAAGGCGCAGCGCGGCGAGATGTTTTCGCCCGCGCGCCACGAGGTGTTGCGCGCCGCCAACTGGCGCGCCGCCCGCTACGGCCTGACCGGCGACCTGGTCGATGCAGTAGCTGAGCGCCCTGTGTCGGCGCGACAGTTGATGCGGCGCTTGCTTGACTTTGTGCAGCCCGCTTTGAAGGCGCAGCACGATTGGGAGGCGGTCTCGGCGCACGTCGAGTATATGCAACACTATGGGACAGGGGCCGCCCGCCAGCTTGCGACATATGAGCGCACGCAAAGTTTGCAGGATGTTGTTGATTTCATTGTCTCCGAGACGGCGAAGGGTACGGCGTAACATCGTTTCGATGGTCTCTTCTATAGAAAAGGATACTTATGGCTGCGGGAAAAAAGCTTACAAAACTGGGCGTATTGGCGGCGGCGGGCGGTCTCGCTGGTCTGACCGTTCAGGCGTATCGGCATCCGTTGGAGACGACAGCTGCCCTGGCGCGCGCGGCGATGTTGCTCGCCGGTGCGCGTGAAGGGACTTGCGATGCCGCTGGTCTCCCTATGCACTATTATTGCGCGGGACGCCGTGGGACGCCGCTGGTCTTCATCCACGGCCTGGGCGGTTCGGCGGAAAACTGGCTCTTCCTGCTCCCACTTTTGAGCAAAGAGTACCTTGTCTACGCGCTCGACCTGCCCGGCTTCGGCAGAACTCCCCTGGCACCGGAGGGGACGAATATCGCGACGCACGCGCTCTATGTGCAGCGTTTCCTCGACGCGCTGGGCTATCCACGCGCTACCCTCGTCGGGAACTCGCTCGGTGGCTGGATCGCGACGCGTTTTGCCGTCGATAATCCTGAGCGCGTCCGCCATCTTTACCTGCTCAATAGCGCGGGCCTCAGTCGCGAGGGTGCCTACTCGCCCTACACGCCCGATCGCGAGTCGGCCCGGCGCGCCATCCAGACCTTCGCGGGCCGTTCCCAGCTGGTCGTACCCAATGTTGTGCTCAATGCTATGGTCGAGAATTCGCAGCGCCCCGCTTACAAGGGCTTTATCGAGCATTACGACAAGCGCGAGGAGCTGGACGCTGTGCTCTCCGATGTGCACGTCCCGACGACGATTATCTGGGGCACCGATGATCGCATTCTGCCGTTCGTCTGTGCCCAGGACTTTCACGAAGGCATTCCAGACTCGCGCCTCGTCCTGCTCCCTGGTGTCGGCCATACGCCGCAGACCGATGCCGTCGCGACGGTTGCGCGTATTATCTTACAGGACGCTTAGTGTGTCATCGTCCATAGCGCCTGCGTGTGTGGGCTGGCGGGAACCGCTTCCGCGTTCTCCTGTTGCGGATCGACGTAGATGGGCAGTATGACGGTGAAGGAACTGCCGCTGCCGGGCGTGCTCTGCACCTCGATGCGCCCGCCGTGCCGCTCGACGATCTTGCGCGAGATATAGAGGCCGAGCCCTGTTCCGGCGCGCTCTCCGTTCTGTGGCTCTATGCCAGGGACGCGGTAGAACTGCTCGAAGATGTGCGGCAGCGCCTCTGACGGGATGCCGACGCCCATGTCGCGCACGCTAATCATCGTCTCGTAGCCCGATTGCTGTAGCGCAACGGTGATGGGCGAGCCTTTCCGCGAGTATTTGCGCGCATTGGAGAGCAGATTGATCAGCACCTGGCTGATGCGCCCCTCGTCCACTTCGGCCTCGATCGGGTCGCTGGTGAACTCGCTGGTCAGCTCGGGACCCGCCCCCGCCGTGTATTCGTTGAGAAGTTGGCGGCAGAGTTCGACCAGGTTGCAACGCTTGCGATGTAGAACGAACATGTTGGTTTCGATGAGCGAAGTGTCTAGCAGATCCTGCACGAGTACCCGCGTGCGCTTGAGCGCGTGCTCCATATTCACCAGCCCCTGCTTTACCGCTTCAACGGAGTCGGCCTGTTCGATCTGGCGACTAAGCACCTGGGCAATGCTCTCTAGATTGGAGAGCGGCGTCTTCAGTTCGTGCGCGACGATGCTGAGGAACTTGTCTTTGGTCGCATTGGCTTCGACCAGTTCGTGCGTGCGCTTCTGCACCATAGTTTCCAGCGCCTTCGCGTGCTGCCCAAGCGCGATATGCTGCACGAGCACCTGGCGACGGAGCTGATGCGCCTGAATAGCGCGTTGCAGGGCCGCCGCGAAGGTATCGCGATCGATCGGCTTCAAAATATAATCGTACGCACCTCCACGCAGCGCGCGAATGGCGAGATCGTGCTCGCCATGACCCGTGATGAGCAGAACCGGAGCGTCCGGGCGCAGCTCATGTATCCTTGTGAGCAGTTCCAGACCATCCATGCCCGGCATCTTGATATCGCTCACGATCGCATCGTAGTCGTGCTCCTGAATGCGGTCGAGCGCGGGCAGCGCCGAGTCGGCAGTATCGACCTGAACCCCTTTCATGCGCAGGTAGAGCATTTGCGGTAGTGCCTGCAGCAACGCCTGGTCGTCATCAACAATAAGTATATTTGCAATATTTTCCATTATGAACCTTCTGACTTTTCTTTATAAAACGTCTGGCACCCGTAAAGTAGTTTCACAATAGGAGTTTCAGGTACTGAGAACGGTTACAAAACTGCTGTTTTCGCGCTCCCTGAGCCGGATGGAGGCCAGTCCTATTCCTACTTAGACGTGTAATTTGCCACCGCATGTAACTGTTTGTTAGAATAAGACATTGCTGTATGTGTGACGCATTGTTCAATAAGCTGGGAGGACGCCATGACAGAACGACCAAGAATCCTGGTGACGCAGAAGGTCCCCGACGCCGTGTATCCCTTGCTTGAGGCGATTGGCGACGTGGAGCGCAACGACGAGGAAGGCACGATCTGGTCCCACGAGGAGCTGCTGCGGCGCGCTCCCGGCCACGATTACATGTTTAGCCTGCTGACGGATACTATCGACGCGCATTTTTTAGAGGCATGTGCAGCCGGGACGCCGCGGCTCAGGATGGTCGCGAATATGGCGGTCGGCTACGACAATATCGACATGGATACGGCGACGCGGCTGGGGATCGCGGTGAGCAATACGCCGGGCGTGCTCTCGGATACGACGGCTGACCTGGCGTTCGGCCTGCTCCTGGCGGTGGCGCGGCGCATCCCTGAAGCGGAAGGCTTCCTGCGCTCCGGCGAATATTCCGGCTGGGGACCGTTGCTCTTCTGTGGCACTGACGTTCATCACGCGACGCTAGGCATCATCGGGGCCGGGCGCATTGGCATGCTGATGGCCAGGCGCGCCCAGAGCTTTGAGATGACAGTGCTGTACCACAATACGCACCGACTGTCAGAGGAGGAAGAAGATCTGTATCACTTCTCTTACCAACCATTGGAGCAGCTCCTTCAGCAGTCAGATTTTGTGAGCATCCACGTTCCCTATAGCTCCCTGACATACCACCTGATCGGCGAGCGTGAACTGCAGATGATGAAGCCTACCGCGTATCTGATCAATACGGCGCGCGGCCCCATCGTGGATGAGAAGGCGCTGGTCAAGGCGCTGCAGGCGGGCACCATCGCTGGTGCCGGACTGGATGTCTACGAGCGCGAACCCGCCGTAGAACCGGAGCTGTTGCAGATGGAGAACGTCGTGCTGCTGCCCCATATCGCCAGCGCCTCCCTCGCCACGCGCACGCGCATGGCAACCATGGCCTGCGACAATATCGTCGCTTATCACTACGGCCAATATCCGCCCAATATTCTCAATCCCGAGGTTCTGCGCTAATTGTAAGGGCGCGGTTTACACGCTTAATACATCGCGTGCGGCCTTCTCATCACGGGCTATAGCGATCTGCATAATGAGTCCGTGAAATTGCCTGGGTTCGCTGAACTGCATCACCTTCTGCTGTGCCAGGTGAGCCAGGAATAGAGGAAACAGGATGAAGCATCGCAACGCATATGTTGTGTACCTGCTGACCGAAGGGCTGTTCTCGCTCTTCTTCTACACGATTATTACGGTAAATATGGTGTACCAGGTGGAGGTGGCGAAGCTTAATCCGCTGCAACTGGTGCTGGTGGGGACGATGCTGGAGGTGACGGCCTTCGCCTTCCAGGTGCCGACGGGCGTGCTGGCC
>JALYTQ010000412.1 GCA_030854195.1 Chloroflexota bacterium | reverse complement strand
ATATATACACCCGTAAGCTTTGTACCGGACAAACGGGCGCTCAAAGCGTTAGTAAAGCGCGGTCTTAGCTGAAAAAGTTCTGTCAGGAAGAAGCTGAGCGCCAGGAAGATCCAGAGACCGAAGACGGTCAGATAATCGCCCACGCTCGACCCCTGCGCGACGCGTCCCAGGCCGTTCACGAAGAGCTGTTGATAGGGGATGTAGAAAGGCAGGTAGAGGAGATAGCCCAGGCCACACAACAGCAGAACAGCGGCCATACGGAGTGCAAGAGCCAGGAGCAATACATGCGCGGGTTCCCCTCGCTTCTCCTGAAAGGTCAGCAGGCCCAGTACAGCAACCAGCAAGATAGCGTAGACGGGCACATCCCAGGGATTGATGCAGGCGATCGTCCCAAAGACAAAGGCCGCGCACAGATAGAGTCCGAGCTGTGCGCGGCGATGCTCACCACTATCGGGCGAGGAGAGCACAAAGGTCGCGAGAATACCAAGCATAAAAACAGCGATTGGCATATCCATCACATGTGGATGCAGATCGGCAAAGAGAAAGCTCCAGAAAGGGAATTCGTTAATAGTGAAAGGGATGACGCGGCTACTCTGCCAATAGTCGAAGGCTGGCACCGGCAGACGCGCTGCGAGAGCTAGCAGCTGTCCCCGCAGTTGCGCGAGACCATCGAAATTGCCGATCAGCGCCGCGAAATAGCCACCCAGCAGGGCAATGGGCACGCGGCGCGAAAAGCTGTACACAATGATAACGGCACCACAAAACGTCCAGGCAAAGAGGGTCGGAATTATCAGATTGAAGGCGACGGTTGGAACGATGCCCGTCAGCTTGATGAGCGCAGCGACCAGCACATAGCCATAATAGTAGTAATTAATATAGCCGCCAGCAAACCAGGGGTCGAGCGGAGGCATATAGGGACTGCGCAGAATAGCGTTCAGAAAGGCCAACTCCATCGGCTTCTCGCCGCCACGATAGATATTCCACAGGTCTGGATTAAGCGCGCGAATGCCGACGAAGAGCAAGAAAGCCAGCGTAAACATGCCCTCGACGAGCAGCAAGACGCGCCAATGTTGACGTAAAAAAGTGTTAAGGGCGTGCCGCTGCCACACAAAGCTAACCAGTCCACATAACAGCATGCATCCCAGGACCAGGAAGAGCGAGAAGCGGCTGAAGGCCAGCAGATGGGTAGCCGCCAGTAGCCACGCCAGGTAGGCCAGCAGCAGTGTTCCAGCGAGCTTGCTGAAGATATAGCCGCGATCGGGCAGGGGCCGGAAGACCGCGAAGAGTAGCGGATAGGTCAGCAGGCCCAATACCAGGATCGTCAGCCACCAGAAGAGCACCGGCAAGGCGTTGGTGATGCTATTCGCCGGGAACTGCACGCTAAAGGGAGGCGACTGCTGATCGTCCGCGATCTGCTGGGGAGTGAGCAGCAGGGAACGTTGATCGCCTGTAAGCTGCGCGCCAGGTGCTGGCAGTTGAATACCATCGGTCAGTTTATGTAGCAACTGATCGGACGTGTAAGGATAGGGAGTATCGCGCACAAAGATACGCGCCGTGGGATGATCGAAGACGGAGTAGCTCTCGTCGGCACCGCTATCATTGAGCGTTATGCCAAAGAGGTTCGGGTGATTTTCGAACTGGGCCGCTAAGTGAAAACCGAGCTGTCCACTGAAGAGCAGATCATAGTAGCGAATGGTGAGCGGATAGCGGGCAGGCAAGCAAGGGATAGACTTGCTCAGGCGCTCGGTGGGCATTGTGATAGCGTCTATTGTTGGAAGCAGTCTGGCAAGCATCTGAGCCTTGGCAAACGTATCGTCGTCGTAGAGGTCCAGGCCGGTCGTGGGCTGTCCGTCGGGGCCGGTATAGGAAGCCTGCACGTAGAGCGAGGGATCGTGACCATCGACCGCGACGGGCAAGGGATCGTCCCACTGCTCGTAGGTCAGCACACTACCCGGCTTCAGATGGCTATAGATCCAGCGCGACGCCTGTACACGTGTGTTGGGCTGGCTATAGACGTTCAGCAAGGCCAGTCCCTGAAATATCGTGCCACCAAGTACCAGAACAATGGCAACATAGGGTAAATACTTTACAGCTCGGCGAAGAGATGTGTTTGTGCTGTAATCAACCTTCCAATCATGGCGCACGAGAGCCAGCAGAAAGGACGCGCCCATCAGGGTCAGGAAAGGGTAGATGGGAAGCATGTAGCGCATAAATTTCACGTAGAAGCTACACATAATCACGCCATACACAACCACCCACGAGAGCACAACCAGCCAGAGATCGGTATCGCGCTTCCAGACACGCCACAGCAGCCACAGCAGGCCAGCGCTGGCAGCCAACCCCAGCATCAATCCCAGACCCCAAAGCAGGATATTCTGTCCCTCGTAGACAAATGGCAACGTGCCAGCAAACTGACGGACGTAGGGTAGATCGAGCGTGCCACGCGCCAAACTCCCTTGATCCGAGACCTGCTGAATGAAGTTCGGCATATCTAGAAACGCGTAGGGTTCCGCTATAAGAAATACCAGGAGCGTCACCAGCGCGATGCTGAGCAGGGTAATCGCGGCGGAGAGGGTATCGCGTCTACGGTACCAGCGCAACAACACGGCCACAACGACTGAAACGGCCAGGGGTGCCGCGCTAAACTTCGTCGCCATCGCCAATCCGTAGCCAAGGCCAACGAGCAGCGACCAGAGCAGGAGGCGCTCGGTCTCAACCAGGATGACGCATGCCAGGACGGTGAACTCGACGAAGAAGAGCAGCATCGTATCAACGGCATAGAAATGCGCCAATTGCAGTTGGAAGGGTGTAAAAGCGACCAGCGCCGCCGCCAGCAGAGCTACGTTCCACGCGTGCGCGCGTCCGGGCGTTGTATCTCTCGTCAGGCGCAAGGCCAGGTAGCCGGTCAGAGGAATGGTGGCGCAGTCGAACAGGGCCGAGAGCACGCGCCCGATCAGCGTGAGGTTCGCAAAGGTGCCCAGCGAAGGGAAGAAGCGCGCCAGGATGTTGCCCACGAAGGCCAGCAGGTACAACGGAAAGGAGCCATACGCGAAGAAGTGCGGGTTCAACGGCGAATTCACGGGGTCGCGAAAGAGCGCAAAGCTCGTCGGCCACGCGAGTTTCGTCACCTGGAAGAGGATCTGGCGCTCGTCCGGGTGGAAGTTGTTGCCCTGGTCCCAATTCAGGCCATACAGGCGTAAGGCCAGCCCGAGGAG
>JALYTQ010000411.1 GCA_030854195.1 Chloroflexota bacterium | reverse complement strand
TAGTACCTACGCTATACCTTCGGCAATTGTTAGTTCAGATTTTAGCGAAGAGGAGAATCAGATCACGTTGGAGCGCGCTGTAGCAGGTGAATTAAAACTGCTCTTTATTGCTCCCGAGCGCCTGGATAACATGTTGTGGCAAGAATATGTGTTGCAAATAAAGATGAGCATGATTGTAATTGATGAAGCTCATTGCATTTCAACCTGGGGCCACGATTTTCGCCCTCATTATCGCCGTATAGTGCGCTTGCTGAGCACTATTCCCGATGATATACCTGTACTTGGTTTGACTGCTACTGCTAATAAGCGCGTGGAGGAAGATATTCTTCAACAAATGGGTAAGGCCGTACAGATTATACGTGGTACTATGCGACGACCCAATTTGTATTTGCATGTTGTTCATGTGAATGGCGATGAGGAGAAACTAAGCTACCTGGCGGAAATGCTTCCTCATATTTCTGGAACTGGCATCATTTATGTTGCGACACAACGAGATACCGAAATGGTGGCAACATTCCTTACCCAACAAGGATTCCCATCTGATTATTATCATGCCGGTCGAGATGATGATGTGCGGCAGTCGATTGAGCAGAAATTGATGTTCAACCGTTGCAAAGTCATATGCTCTACTAATGCACTTGGTATGGGCATTGATAAAAGTGATGTACGTTTTATCGTACATTACCATGTTCCTGCATCACCAATTCACTATTATCAAGAGATGGGCAGGGCTGGACGCGATGGGAGTGCGGCCTCGTGCATCTTGCTCTACGATCCGGCGGATGCTATCATCCAGGAGCGTTTTATTAACAATGCAAAACCAGCGGTTCATCGTTACGAAACAGTTTTATCTGTACTCAAAACAAATCCTCAAGCTTTGCGCGAGATTGATTTGGCGCGTATCACAGGTCTTTCTGCGACAGCATTGCGTACGGTATTGGCTGATTTAGAAGATCAAAGTTTGATAGAACGGAGCCGCGAAGATCGTACCTACACCCTCCTGGATTATCAGAAACAGATCGATTTTTCAGCATACGATAGTGTACGGGAGGAAAAACTGCGTGAGTTCAACGCTATCCAGCAATATGCTTTGCAGGAAG
Source organism: Chloroflexota bacterium (assembly GCA_030854195.1). GTDB lineage: Bacteria > Chloroflexota > Ktedonobacteria > Ktedonobacterales > Ktedonobacteraceae > JACDAE01. Next base: position 2,115 of record JALYTQ010000411.1, on the reverse strand, counting down.
ATTGCTATATGGGTTATTTGACCGCTTATCTTGGAGATCAACCAGGATATGTGTGTGGAATATGTGGGCAATGCATGCCTACGAACTTTCCGCTTGTGCAGCCTGCGCAAAGAATAAAGGATGCAGTAGCTTGTTTCCTGAACAAAGAATGGTTGCCGCGTATCGAAAAACGCAGCATAGGAGGCGCTCCTGCACACGAAATGGGCTGGTCATTAGCGTATCATGGCAATAGTACTACAGGGCAGCTTGTGCGTGCGAGCAAATACGAGGATGCCGGAGCTTTTGCTACGCAGTTAATAACAGGTGCGATTGATGTTATTAATACCCGCTATCCCGTTGGAAAGATTGATGGTATAGTCAGTGTGCCTTCAACAAGAAGTGGTTCGTTAGTGGAAGATTTTGCCAGACAAGTGGCTTCTGAACTGAAAATAGCATATTTGTCTGCTCTCATAAAGATACGCGCGACCCGAGAACAAAAAGAATTAAGCAACCGGGTACAGAAAAAAGATAATATCAAAGGGGCTTTCCAGGTGCAGCCACCCGATGCAGTTACTGAGCGCACGTTGTTGCTTATAGACGATATTTACGATTCCTGCTATACATTGCGCGAGGCTGGCCGTACTTTGATGAAGGCTGGTGCCAGAATGGTATATCCCTTTACTATTACGCGTACAGCCCATTTAGACGATCAATGAGGAGTTACTTTGATGAACGAAGACCTGCAGGAACAGGCATGCTGGCTACTGTTAGTGTTCGAAAGCGGTCTGCCCACGCGCATTGTCAATGATATCCTGGTAATATGGTGTAAGCAGCTAGGGCGGTCGCTATGGGACTTCTTTGCGGCGAGTGCGCAGGAGTGGAGCGCTACCTGCCACCTGAAGCCGGAGATCATACAAAAGCTTGAACAGGCAAAAGAAAAACTTGCCGCGCAGGCGGTTCTCGTGGAGCGGTTGCTGGGTGAGCACATTCGGGTAGTTACGGTCCTTGATCCTGTATATCCTCTGCTGCTAAAGTCTGCTCTTGGCCGCACGCATATACCTCCGATCCTGTTCTGTATGGGGGATCTGGAGATACTCAAGCGCCAAACAATTGCCATTATCGGCGCTCGTAATGCGAACGAGCAGAGCCTGGCTTTTACCAGGGCGACTGCCTGCTATTTTGCAGCGCATGGCGCGAATGTCATCAGTGGCAACGCGCGCGGTGTTGATCGTAGCGCTTATGAAGGGGCTATCAGCACGGACGGTTGCACAACGGTTGTCCTGCCACATGGTATACATAGACTCAGTAAAGTGCAGCTGCGCGACCTGCAGCCCAGAATCGAGCATGGCACTGTCCTGTTGGTCAGTCAATTTCACCCCGACGCTCCGTGGGTGGTGAGCCGGGCGATGGAGCGGAATAACGCTGTGACGGGCCTGGCGCAGGTAGTCATCGTTGCCGAAGCGGATAGCAAAGGTGGCACATGGGAGGGCGCGAATGGCGCTTTAAAGCAGGGTCGACGCCTCTATGTGCGTCAGCCCGACTCTACCACACTTCCTGGCAATAACCTGTTGCTCGAAAAAGGTGGAAGAGCATTATCCTGGCCGAGCGAAGATCTCGCTGCCGTCCTTTTACCCGTATTGCAAGAAGGCGATGGAGTGCGTGAGAAACAACAAGCTTTATCTGCGCCACCCGATCAGCTTTCTCTACTCATCAGGACTGATTGATTGCTTATGCCTATAACAACGCTTGAACTACGAGGCCGTGACCTTGTAATCATACCGACGGAACAGTGGCAGAACTTATCGTTGCCCGCGCTGCTCCTGACGCTGTTCGGAACGTATCTGCCAGCCGCTATTCGTTCCAGCATTGTACAGGATAAGCGCCATGGCTTCTTGCGCGTGCAGCCGATCCATTTTAGCGCGGTGAAGCAGGCTCTGGAGCGGCAGCAGGTTCCCTTTACGGTTACTTTCGATGAAATGCCCGCCCTGTCTTATACGATGAAGCTGGCGTTGGAGCCGCGTCCATACCAGGAGGAGGCGCTGGTAAACTGGTTGGCTGAGGGAAGTAGAGGCGTTGTGGTGCTGCCTACCGGAGCTGGCAAAACCTTTGTGGCGGCGCTGGCTATTGCCGAAACGG
>JALYTQ010000410.1 GCA_030854195.1 Chloroflexota bacterium | reverse complement strand
ACACATCGACGAGCACCTCTTCATACGCGATAAGATGCGCCATAACGTCCTTGACCGACCACGCACCGCAGGCACCTGGTATATCCCATTCCAGCTCGGGAAGATCGTCGACTACCTGGAGAACCAGCATGTGGTTCTGCTCCAATTGACTGGCTACATGCATACAGTGTCCTTCTCTCTAGTGACTGGATTAGAAAATGACTAGACCCAGCTATTACACGTTCCCATTGCCCCAATTGGATGAAGCGGCATCCTACAACAGCCCATTTAGCAATTCGGCTGCGTACTACTATAGTCCGAGATGCGCCAGGAGCCGTTGGCCTCTTGCTTGAGGGTGAGATTGAGCTTGTATGTCTGCGAGAGCCTGGGACGCACGATCGTATAGCTATACTTCTCCGTGCCATTCTGAACCTGGGGATTGCTATCCTGGGTATACTGCGAGACGGGACCGTGGCAGGCGTCGAATTGCTGCCCCTGCTGGATAAAATCGCTTCTGGGCGTCTGCTGCTGTAGCGCTGGATCAAAGTCGCTGTAAGCCTGTGTGTAATTCTGGTGCGAAACATCCTGCAGGAAGTTGTTCGTCTCCATTACCGCGGCGGCAGTACCCATACCCGGCGCGGGCGCGAGCGCGGCGCTGATAAAGTGAAACGCTGCATACCCTCCGCCACAGAGCAGGACCGCTCCGACGATGATGCTGAGTAAGATGGCGCGTATACCGTGCTTGACAATACGCTTGCTACGCTCTACGACGATGGGCGTGTCGCTCACCCATCTGGGCGGAGGAACATCTGATGGCGCATTTCTACGCGCTTCTTTACGCGGTGGCGTTTCTTTACGCAATGGTGCTTCTTGCCTTGGCGGCGGGCTGTACACGGTCTCGGCGTACGCGGGATTTGGCTTGAGGGACGCCAGGTAGGCCTGCTCCAGCGCGTCGGAGAAATCCTGCACGCGCTTGAAACGCTGATGCGGGTCCTTCTCAAGCGCCTTCATGACCGTCCACTCGACGGCGGATGGGATCTGGGCGTAGGTGCGCATCAATGGCGGCGCGGTGGAGAGGTGCTGCGTCACAATCTCCATGTACGAGCCGCGAAATGGCCGCACGCCACAGAGCCACTCGTAGACAACGACCGCTAGAGAATACTGGTCGCTGGCGATACGCGTCTTGCCCTGAATCTGTTCGGGCGACATGTAGCCCATCGTGCCGATAACCATGTCTTCGGTGGTCTGCGAGCGCGAATTCTCGACCACCATAGCAATGCCGAAATCGCTCAGGAGCACGTCGTTGCCCTGTCCAATCAACATGTTTTCGGGCTTGACATCGCGGTGAATCAGCTTTTGATCGTGTGCGTACTGTAAAGCTGAGGCGACCTGCTTGACGTAAGAGACGACAAGGGCGAGAGGCAGCAGTTCTCCTTTGGGATGGCGATCGCGCAGCGTGCCATTGGGCGCGTAGTCCATGACCAGCAGCGGCACGCGATTGTCAACGTCGAAGTCCAGCACGCGAATAATGTGGGGGTGGATCAGGTGCGCGATGGTCTGGGCCTCCGACCGGAACTGCTCGACATCCTCGTTCGCCAGTTCGGTGCGCAGAATCTTGATGGCGGCAAGCGTCTTGAGATAGATGTGCTCACCGAGATAGACATCGGCGAAACCACCGTGCCCCAATAATTTGATTAATCGATAATTGCCAATTTGTTGTCCTACATGATTAATCATATGTACCACTGGCTTTCTTCAATGCCGAATGTATGTCCAATATAGGACGCTTAGATATGTTTCTATTCATATCAGTAGGGATGGGCCTTGCGTCCATCCGGGTGCCCGCGCTCCCGATGACGGACAGGATGGACGCAAGGCCCATCCCTACTGAACAGAAAGCAGGGCATGTCATAACGTTCCCTTTTGTTCCCTTTTAGTACGACATAGAAGGACAATGGGTTTCGCTGCGAACGACTACTCGACATTGCGCCTTTGTATGGAGCATACTGAGAAGAGAAACGAACTTATAAACCCGCGCCTATTGCGTGCGGAACATCACCGAAAATTGGAGCAAGACAACTCATGAGCTTTCCGGCATATCCTGTTACCGAGCGACAGAAGAAAATCGTTGCCATCGCGCGCAACCTCTCCGAGACGTTTGCGAAACGAGCGGCTGAGTATGATTGGGCGGGGAAATTTCCCTTCGAGAACTATAAAGACCTGCAGCAGGCGGGCTACCTGACGTTGACCGTGCCGCGTGAACTGGGTGGCTGGGGTGCCGACGTGCTCGAAGTGACGCTCGCGCAGCAGCAATTGGCGCAGGGCTGCGCCTCGACGGCCCTGGTAGCGGGCATGCACCTGCTGAATGTCGCTCGCCTGGGCGAAGGAGTGAGCAGGAGCAACGAGATGTTTACGCGCATCTGCCGAGCGGTGGTGCAGGATGGAGCCATCTTCAATAGCGCGATCAGCGAGCCCGCGATGGGGAGTCCCAGCCGCGGTGGACGGCCCGCGACGACGGCGCGGCGTCAACCTGACGGTTCCTGGCGCATTACTGGTCGCAAGACGTATACGACAGGCAGCTTTGTGCTCAAGCTGATCGCCGTGGGCTGTAGTATGGTGGACGAGGCGGGCGAGCAGAGCAACCTGCCACCCTTGAAGGCGGATCGCGGCTCGTTCCTGGTTCTAGGCGATGCCGCAGGTCTGCGCATAGAGGAGACATGGGACTCGCTGGGCATGCGTAGTTCTGCCAGCAACGATCTGGTGCTGGAAGATGTACATGTCGAACCTTCGGCGTACATGGGAACAATGCCTACCAATCCCGCCGTGACGGCCTGGGGGCTGGCCGTGGCCGCCGTCTATCACGGTATCGCGGAGGCTGCGCGCAACGATGCCGTGCATTTCGCGCAGAACCGGCGTCCCAACTCGCTTAATCGCTCGATCGCCACAGTGCCACATATTCAAGAGAAGATTGGACAGATAGAGCTCGCGCTCTTGCAGAGTCGCGCGGTCCTCCTGGGGCTGGCGGCGCAGTATGTGGCGAATCCGGCCAGCGTGCCCGGCAGCCAGATATCCGCCGCCAAATATCTGGCGGTCAACAATGGTATCGCGGTGGTGGATCTGGCGATGCGCGTGGTTGGCGGGGCCAGCCTGGCGATCAACGGTCCCTTGCAGCGTCACTACCGCGATATACGCGCCGGTCTGCACAATCCACCGATGGACGATGTGACGCTCGCGCAA
>JALYTQ010000016.1 GCA_030854195.1 Chloroflexota bacterium | reverse complement strand
AATGCGCGCGCCGAGGGCGACGAACTTTTCGGGATATTTCAGGAACTCGACGATCTCTTGTAGCTCTTGCTTGGCCTCGTCAACGCCCGCTACGTCCGCAAACGTGATGGTTGATTTGTTGCCCATGAACATGCGCGCCCGGCTCTTGCCAAAGGACATTGCCTGGTTGTTAGATCCCTGAGCCTGCCGCATCATGAAGAGGAGAAGGATACCAAAAAGAATAAAGGGGATAAAGCCAGCGATAGCGGTGAGAAAGCCCCAGAGCGCGCTGGGGGTATCGTATTGCAGCAGCAGCAGTTTGTTGTTCGAGTAGTCGATGCCGTTATCCTTCAGTACCTGTGTGGCGTCGAAATTCGCGTTGATCGTCGCCGCTTCCCTGGTAGAATCGGTCCCCGCGCCCCTGGTAAGCGTGGCTGTATCGCTCCCGATGTCGAGCGTGTCTCGCTGTCCCTTCGCCATATCGGTCTTGATATCGCTCAAGATGGTAGACACGTTGACGGTTTTGACATCGGATTGCGGGCGGAAAATGAGCACGATAACCAGGATAACAGCCAGCGTGATCAGGAGCCAGAAAAGGCTCGTTCTGAGCCATTTTCCATTGGTTGACATTATGGCTCCTCTCTTAATTCTTTTTGCCGCAACAGTGCATAAATGTGTCGTTGGTATGATAATTGCGTGCCTTATTATAGCACATTTATTCGATTCCCCTCCCTTGGTGCAGAGGTCACCTGAGCAGAAGAATAGAAATCGCCATCTTAATATACGTCAGAACTCGCTAGAAGTTTCTCTTCTGTAACTACGTACAATTTCTATGGTAGTGGTCGTGCCAGTACCAGCGCCCATACCTCCTGCGCGCCGGCGGCGAATAACGGTTCGCTACATGCCTCCAGTGTCGCTCCTGTGGTGCAGACATCATCGATGAGGAGCACTCGACGCGGTACGCGGCCCGCGAAGGCAGGCGAGCAGACAAAGGCACCCGCGACGTTTTGCAGGCGCTCCCGCGCCGCCAGTCCCACCTGTGCTGACGTTGCGCGCCTGCGTAGCAGAATATCCTCGCGTACAGGTATGCCTATCTGCCGCGAGCAGTGTTGCGCCAACAGGTTGCTCTGGTTGTAGCCGCGCTGCTGCAGCCGCCCGGCGTGTAGCGGGACGGGGATAATTACGTCGGCCTGCAATCCGCTGGCCCTGTACTTGCTCGTTAGCAGATCGCCCAGCGGCTCTGCCAGGCGCGTCTGACCATTGTATTTGAGCGCGTGGATGCATGTGCGCAGCGCTCCTTCATAGGTTCCCACCGCGTGCAATCCGCTGAGCTTGAGCGGCCAGCGCTGGCATTGTTGGCATACGCCGGGAGAAGAGAGCTGACGGTTGCACTGCTCGCAATAAGGAGGAGCGAGCAGGCGAATGCTGGCTCGACAGGCTGAACAGAGCGCGTGCCCTGAACGCGTGCATACGGCGCAGCGCTGCGGAAAGAGCAGGTCGAGTCCCTGTTGTAGTAGCTTGCGGATAGCCTGCCATGTCCCTATAGCTTTCCCGTTGTTTCCACTTTCCACGTCTCCACCTGCCTGTTTCTATGAAAAAGGATTGGTCTCCGTGATCGTATAGACGTAATGCAGATGCGGCGAATAGACGATCCTGACTGGCATCCCCTTTTGTAGAGATCGGTAGGTCTCTTCGCTTATGCTAAAGGTATGTATCTTCTGCGGCTCTTCAGCGGGCTGGAGCGCGAGACCGTACCACAGGCGCGCGCCCCGGCCCGCGAAGCCCGGTTGGCGGCTCCTGGTCGTTTCGCGCAGCGCCACCACGCGCCCCTTTATTGTGCTCAATCTTCCTCGCTCGTAGCGCGCTAGCAGCAGGTCGCGCCAGCCCCAATGCACGAGCAGCGCCGGATAGGGGAGCAGGAGCAGTCCCAGCAGCATGAAGATAATCGAGCCGGGGAGATTGCCCGCCGCGCTGGCTCCCTGCAATGCGTAACGTTGTCCCGCGTACTCCAGCGCGTACGCAACGTGCAGACGCGGCGAGAAGCTGACCGTTACCGGCGCGTTCAGTGGGATTGCGCGGTTGCTTGCAAGCGTGAACGTTGCCTTTGTGGGAATGCCAGCTGTTTTTTGTAGGAGCAGCATAAGTTGCGCCTGGCCGGTAGCTTTGTTGGGCATGCGCGTAATGACGGTTGCGGGAACCTGGAGCGGCGGTGAGGAGCTGTCCTCTATACCCGCGCTCAAGGTGATCGCTCCGAACATAATCAGGAGCAGCGACAGGAAAGTGAGGGGTATGCCGAGCAGAAGAGCGTTTCCTGGCCTCATGCCCGGTCGCCAGCTCCACCAGGAGATGGGGATGGTGGGAACACCTGTGGTACCTGTGCCCTCTCGCTTCAACATAGCATTCTCTCCCCATCTCCTGAGCGCGCCTTCTCCTACTCCTCGACGACTGTGCGCAGCGTCGGGAACAGGATCACGTCGCGGATCGACTCCTGGTCAGTCATAGCCATCACGAGGCGGTCGATGCCGATGCCCACGCCGCTGGTTGGTGGCATGCCGACCTCCATCGCCTCCAGGAAATCTTCGTCGAGCACCTGTGCCTCATCGTCTCCCTGTGCGCGTTGGCGCAACTGGTCCTCGAAGCGTGCCCGCTGGTCAAGCGGATCGTTCAGCTCGGTAAATGCATTTCCCATCTCCAGACCACCGACAAAGGGTTGGAAACGCTCGACCAGTCCAGGAATTTCCCGATGCTTCTTAGCGAGGGGCGAGATATCCAGCGGATAGTCGGTCAGGAAGAGCGCCTGTTTGAGGTCTGGATGGCCCTTGCGGAACATCGCTTTCATGAGATCATCGATCAGGCGTCCGCGTCCCGCTTTGGGATCGACCTCGTAGTTCTGTGCGCGCATCTCGGCGGCCAGACTCTCCCGGTCGGGATAGCGACCGACCTGTATACCCGTATATTGGGCGATGGCCTCTAGCAGCGGGATGCGCCTCCACGGCGGCGTCAGGTCGATCTGCGTGCCCTGATAGGTAATGCTCGGAGCACCTTTGACCTGTGTGGCTATATACGCGATCATCTCCTCGACCAGCTTCATAGTATCGTTATAGTCAGCATATGCCTCATAAAATTCCAGCATCGTAAATTCGGGATTATGGCTGCGGTCGATCCCCTCATTGCGGAAGTTACGCCCGATTTCATAGACCCGCTCTAAACCGCCCACAAGTAAACGCTTATGATAAAGTTCTACAGCAATGCGCAGATAGAGATCACGATCAAGGGTATTGTGATGTGTAATAAAGGGACGCGCCGTCGCACCGCCGTAGAGCGGCTGTAGAATGGGCGTCTCGACCTCTATAAAGGCGTGCTCATCCAGAAAATGACGCATAGCGGTGATGGTGCGACTGCGCGTGACAAAGACCTGCTTCACCTCGTCGCCGTTGGCAATCAGATCGAGGTAGCGTTTGCGTTGGCGGATCTCTTTATCTTCCAGGCCGTGATACTTTTCTGGCAGAGGGCGCAGCCCCTTGGTCAGAATGCGATAGTGTTTCACGTGCAGGGTGCGCTCCCCCGTGCGTGTCACAAACAGGAAGCCGCTCACCTGAATAAAATCGCCAAGGTCCAGCAGCTTGATAGCGCGATACGCCGCCTCGCCGACGTCATTGATACGGAAGTAGACCTGGATGCTCCCGGTGCCATCCTCTATTTTGGCGAACGCTGCTTTCCCCATCTCGCGCATCAGGCGAATGCGGCCCACCAGCGTATAACTGTTTTCTGGTCCCACGAACTCATCAAAATGTTCCAGGACATCTGCAATCGTGTTTGTGCGCTCAACGCTGTTGGGGTAGGGATTGACGCCCTGCTCCCTCAGCTCCTGCAGGCGCTGTAATCGTATCTCCCGTTCGTCTGGCATACTTGTCCTATTCTTCCTCCCAATAAATTGTGCATGGTTGCTCTGGACGACCGGAGGGTCCTCCTGACGGGTGAAATGTCTCGCACCATCTTCTCTGCCGAAAAGTTGCCATAATCGGTGGCAGAGAAACCTGCACGCAGCATAAAACTTATGCATAATTTCATTCAACACATTGCCACCTATTGTAACATTGTTTTGCTATGGTGAAAACTCACTATAGGTCTAAAGGGTATAACTTGAAGATATGGAAGCGGTGGCGACGTAAAAGGGAAGAAGATAAAAAAATCGACCCTGGCCCTGGAGAGGCGGCCACGGGTCGATTAGCTGTTAGTGCCAGTGGATGGAACGCTTTAGCGAATGCTGAGGATCGTGTACTCCTTCACGCCGCCTGGGGTCGCGACGATCACCGAGTCACCTTCTTTATGTCCGAGCAAAGCTCTACCGACCGGCGACTCATTGGAGATGCGTCCGGCGCGGGGGTCAGCCTCGAAGGCTCCAACGATAGTATAGTTGCACTCGCGATCGTCGTCTGTGCGCAGGTGGATCACGGAGCCGAGGGTAGCGACCTCCGATTGCACGCGATCGATCAATTTTGCTTTGGAGAGCAACTGCTCCAGCTCCATAATGCGCCCTTCCAGGCGCGCCTGCTCGTTCTTGGCGTCTTCATACGCCGCGTTATCGATGACATCGCCCGACTCTTTTGCGTCATGCAAATATTGGGCGACCTCTGTCCGGCGAACAGTGCGTAGGAACTCTAACTGGCTCATCGCGCGCTGCCTTCCATCATTGGTAAGGAATACGTCCTGTGTCTCCATTCTTTATTTCCCCTTTGTAGTGGCGGAAGAAGCTCCTCCAACCATAGTTCTAAGCGGTTAGCATCTTCTATTGAGAATCTGGAATGTGCCAGACATCCCCCCAGGTAATGCTAACTCGTTCTCCCGAATGAAGGCGAAGTAACAGCTCTCCACTTTCATTCACATCCTCAGCAACGCCGCTGAGGGTGGCGTCTCCCTGGCGTACCTGAACGGTGCGCTCCAGGGTTGAAAGGTGGCTGCGCCATCTCTCTCGCACGCGCCGGGCCTCTCGTTCCGAGCCTTGTTTGCCCGGACCTTGTTTCTCCTGCAATGCGAGGTAGCTGGTCTCAAAATGGCGCAACAAATGGGCAATGAACGTCTCTCGGCTAACCGGGTGACCGCATTCTGTCTCAAGCGTCGTAGCTGCCGTGATCAGCGATTGCAGCTCCTCATGAACGGTACCCGTTGCCTCGGACTCATTGCTCATCAGTTGTGGAATGTGTCCATTCACATTCACACCTATGCCTACGACCGCAACCAGGCGACCGGCGAGGTCATGGCTGGTCTCGATCAGTATTCCCGCGACTTTGGAGGTGCCAATGAGAATATCATTAGGCCATTTAATACTTGCGACAACTCCACAGGTCTCGGCGATGGCATCAATAACAGCAAGCGAGGCGATCATTACGAGCAAATAGGGTGAGAAAACCGGTCGCAGCACGGTAGACGAAATGGCATTGTGTCCTGTCACATCTACCCAGTGGCGTCCCTGTCGGCCCTTGCCAGCAGTTTGACTGTCGGTAAGTACCACCATCCCTTCTTCTGACCCCTCGCGGGCCATCTTCATTGCAAACGTATTCGTCGAATCTACGCTTGGTAGATACACTAAACGCTTTCCTCTGCCGAAAAGAACAGTGCTTAACTGCTGCTGCAAGTGCTCGATATCGAGCGTTCTAGTCGGAGTCTGCATGCGTTGCTTTACCACTTCTATCTAAACTCTACCAGATATCTTTTTGCTCTTCCTTTCCAGTCGTACCGAGAAGGCGAGAGCACCTGAAAAAAAGAAGCGTGCCCGTTCTCTTTATTTTATTGACGTTTTTACCTTAGAAATAGTATGCCAGCCAGGAAAAGACGGGCCGAGGTATACCGCTGTATGAGCCTTGCGTTTTACATAAGGTTACAGGATAGATGCGGATAAAAAACCCAGAGCAAGGGCAAATTTTATTCGGCCTTTACTCTGGGGGTGCTGCACAGGCAGGAAAGAATTTCACCCTGCCATGCTCTGTTTCTAAACTCTCACCGAGCTCCAAAGCCAGGTGCAGAGAGGGTTAGCTAGCGCCGAGTCCCCCTCGTCTGGAAGGTGTGAGAATTCATTAAGCTGCCTGTGCAGCTACTGGGTTGATCCATTACACACCACCTCCTTTCGATGACCGTATTGTACCATCGTATATAAACAGTTGTCAAGCGTTACAGAAAAACTCACCTGTTGTCCTTCTTAGAGAGTGCCCTCCATCCGGCCTGAGAAGCCAGCAGAGTCGCTCGCTTGTTTTGTGAAAATGCTGTGAACATATATTTTCACAATCCTCTTTCCCAGCCAGCCTGCTTCTCATCTCCAAGGTTGACGCTCTCTCTTATTGCAGATACACTATAGATAGGAGAGAAGAAAGGAGCGTTATGCTTTATGTCTATTGAACGCACAGCCCACCCTTACATCGTTCGCGACTCGACCATCTACGCCGGAGAGCCCATTGTGGAGGGCACACGGACCGGTGTGCGCCACGTCGTGCTGCTCTTCCAGAGTGGTCAGGACCCCGAGGAGATTGCTTCCACCCAGCGCCTCTCGCTCGCTCAGGTCTATGACGCAATTAGCTACTTCTACGACAATGAAGATGAGATTAAACACTTTATCAATAGCGGAGCTTAATGCCTGTATCCTTTCTGTTATCACAGCCGTATCATAAATAGCAGATGTTACAGCGCCTGCATCGATCGATCCGCCTGGAGGGGTTTTCCTCGCGAAGCACATCTGCCCAGGCGTTTTTATGGAAGGTTTTAAGAGTAAGAAAGGAGCATTTGCATGGTTCTCGCTTCAGCTTTTAGCGTCACAGGTCTTATCATCTGGCTCATCATCGGTTTGATCGCTGGCTTTATCGCGAGCCGTATCATGAGCGGTGGTGGCTACGGCCTCGTCGGCGATATTATTGTCGGCCTGGTGGGTGCCTTCGTCGGTGGCATCCTTGTAAATCTGCTGGTTCCCGATGCCAATTTCGGCTTCTGGGGCAGCATTATCGTTGCTATTATCGGTGCCTGTATCCTTATCGCCATTCTGCACGCCGTTACCGGTACCAGAAGAAGAGTATAACACTCCCTGAACTTATCCTGAAGCGCCTGGTGATGGAATACGTTGCCATCACCAGGTGTACCAGATGTTTATTCGATCCTACCGCACCCGCGCTTCCTCTTCGCCTCTATCCTTATCCTGCCGAAAATACTTGTGCAGAGTATACATTGGACAAACACAATACAAACGTGTAACTTTCCCCGTATCTCTTCGTGTGAACGTCTATACAGTAATATTCCTGATTCAGGGAATAAAAAGCGGGATGGCCGCTAGCTTGTGCGAATATCGTAGCCATGAATGTAGTACACAGGCCGATTCGCACGAATTTTCCAAAACCTTGTCGAAATTGCTATTAGATGCTATACTATGTATAGTAGCATTCAAGAGGGTAGTGTAGTTGGGCCACTCACTGACGAGATGCTGGCTACTCTCTCGATTCGCGCTCCACGTTGCCGTATTATCCGTGATTACTAAGCGCAAGGAAACCTGTTTGGCGGTCCTGTCGTTGCCTATACTGCAAGCAGGCAAACGACCCAGGCTGGCCCGGTTTGGTACCGCAGAACGCCCGTTTCCTTCTGATGGAGCGCATCTCCGTGTAGTGTGTGAACGTTTTCATGACGATTGACTATACTAGAATACATTTCGAAAGGCAGGACTTACATATGCAACAACAGTATACAGACCTGCTCATCGATGCCCTTCTAGATGAGGGCTTCACCGTCGAAGAGGCTCTACGGCTCATTCAATTACAGGAAGAGTACGAAGAGAGACGCGCGACCGAGGAGACCAACTATCATCGTTTTGTGCGTTGGCTGGTGGAGCATGGACGCTTGAGCGAGTGGTAATACGCTGAACAATAGAGAATTGGGGGCGACCTCACAATCGAAAGAGAGCAGCAAATGCCGGGTATAAGGATGGCGAAGGCGTGCGCTGGAATATGGGTGGGCGTTTTCGTGTGGAGGATTGCGCCCGGTCATCTTCCTGGCCGCTCGCGTATTGCCCTGATTTGCGCTTCTCTTCAAAGATGTTGTACAATAAGTGTAGCGGAGCAGATGGGACGGCGTGGCATTGCTACGCCGTCCTTGTATTTCTTCTGATGGAAGAGGGTGGGCGACACTGTACGTTGCCTGCTTGCAAGGGAGGCCTCATATGAAAGCGGTTGTAATGGCCGGAGGGGAAGGATCGAGGCTACGTCCATTGACGATTCGACGCCCTAAGCCTATGGTTCCCATCGCCGGGAAGCCGGTTATGGAGCACATCTTAAATCTGTTGAAGCGTCATGGCATCACCGAGGTCGTCGTCACGGTTCAATATCTGGCGAGTAGCATTGAAGATTATTTTGGCAATGGTTCTCAACTCGGTATGCGCATTACCTATTCGCGCGAGGACGTACCGCTGGGGACAGCAGGCAGCGTAAAGAACGCGGAGGAGCAGCTCACTGAACCTTTCCTTGTGATTAGTGGTGATGCTCTTACCGATTATAACTTGACCGATCTTATCAAGTACCACAATGAGAAGAAGTCTATGGCGACTCTTCTCCTGGCACATGTCCATAATCCTCTAGAGTATGGCGTCATTATCACCAATGAGGATGGCCATATCTCTCAGTTCCTTGAGAAGCCGAGCTGGGGCGAGGTCTTCAGCGATACGATCAATACAGGTATCTATGTCCTCGATCCAAAGGTGTTTTCGTACTTCGAAAAGAATAAACAGTTCGATTTCAGCCAGGAACTCTTCCCTATGATGCTCAAGCAGGGCGATCCCATCTATGGCTACGTGGTCAACAGCGGCTACTGGTGCGATGTGGGCAGCCTGAGCGAGTATATGCGCGCCAACGCTGATGCCTTGCTGGGCAATGTGGATATCGAAATACCTGCTAAAAATATCGGTGGCAATATCTGGTGCGAAGAGGGGGTCGAGATCGCCGAGGAGGCTCAGCTGTACGGTCCCATCTATTTCGCCCACGACTGCCGCGTGCGGGCGGGCGCGATTATTCATGGACCCAGTACGATCGGTCACTATACGATCATCGATGAGCGTGCGCAGGTCGATCGCAGTATCGTGTGGAACAATTCCTATATCGGCGAACGGGCGGAACTGCGCGGCTCGCTTGTCGGTTCCTCGACGAGCATTAAGAGCAAGGCTGTGATGTTCGAGGGCTCGGTGATCGGCGATAATTCGATTGTGCAGGATGGCGCGATCATTCAGCCCAGCGTGAAGATCTGGCCGGATAAGGAGATCGAGGCGGGCGCAGTCGTCAATACCAGCATTATCTGGGGTTCGCAGGGTCGTCGTGGTCTCTTCAGTCGCTATGGCGTGACCGGGTTGGTCAATATCGATCTGACGCCTGAGTTCGCGACGCGCCTGGGCGCGGCCTATGGTGCGATTCTGCCCAGAGGCTCGATCGTCTGCCTCAATCGCGATGCCCATCGCACCTCGCGCATGATTAAGCGCGGCATAAATGCCGGTCTGCCTTCCGCGGGCATCAATGTACACGACATCAACCAGGTGCCGATTCCGGTGGCGCGCTACTATATCCGCAATACCGACGCGGTTGGCGGCGTACACGTGCGCGTGGCTCCTCACGATCAGCGCGTGATCGATATTAAGTTCTTCGACCAGCACGGCCTGGACATCAATAAGACGACCGAGCGCAAGATCGAGAACCTGTTCTTTCGCGAGGACTACCGCCGCGTCTACCTGGATGAGATCGGCGTGATTGAAGTATTGCGCGATGTCGATGTAATCGGTCGCTATATGGAGGGCTTTCATAAGGTTGTTGATGCCGCGCTGGTGCGCAAGCGCAAGTTCCAGCTCGTTATCGACTACGCCCATGGCGGCACGACGCAGATCCTGCCCAGTATTTTCAACCGCCTGGGCTGTGAAGTGATAGTGCTCAATACAAGCTCGGATGAGGTCCAGACCTCCCGTTCCATCGATGAGCTGAATAAGGATATGCAGCGCCTTGCCACCATCAGTTCGACTCTGAACACTGATATGGGTATCCGCATCGATCCCAGCGGTGAGCGCATCTCGGTGGTCGACGACCGTGGGCGCATCCTGGATGGTATGAAGATGCTGGCGGTGATGACGAGTCTCTACCTGCGCTACAAGCGCGGGGGCACTGTCGCGGCACCCGTAACGGCTCCCAGTGCGCTCCAGCATATCGCGAAGCGCTACGACGGCTATATCCAGCATACCAAGGTGTTGCCTCATGCCCTGATGACCGCTGCCGGGCGCGAGGGAGTCGTGCTGGTCGGCGATGGTCGCGGCGGCTTCGTCTTCCCTGACTTCCAGCCCGCTTTCGATGGCATGCTGGCTATCGCGAAGCTATTGGAGCTGCTGGCGACCTTCGATATGCGGCTCTCCGAGGTGGTCGATGATCTGCCCGCATACTATATGAGTACCGCGCGCGTGAGCTGTCCCTGGGAGCACAAGGGCAAGGTGATGCGCATCCTGAGCGAGCAGTATCGCGAGCGCCGCGCTCGCCCGATCGATGGCATTAAGATCGATCTCGGCAAAGAGTGGGTGCTGGTCCTGCCGGATGCCGATAGCCCGCTCTTCCTGGTGGTGGCTGAGTCCGTTTCAAACGAGCAGGCTCAGGCGTTGGCCGAGAAGTACGCGCGCGTCGTGAGTGGTCTGCAACAGTAATGTTCTCTAGAAGTTGTACATTGGTAAAGGATGGCCGCTCGTGGTCATCCTTTTCTATTCCGCTGCATTGATGCAGAAGAAGCAAAGGAGCTATTTTTTATGACGCTATCTCCTACTACGAAGCAAGCGCCCGTCTTTCAGAACTTTATCGGAGGTCGCTGGCTCGCTGCGAAGAGCGGCGAGACCTTTACGCGTGCCAATCCCGCCCGTAGCTCTGATATTACGGGCGTCTACCAAAAATCAAGTCTCGCCGATCTTGAGGATGCTGTAGCGGAAGCGGCGCAGGTGCAGCCCGCCTGGGCCGCCACGCCAGCTCCCGAGCGCGGCGAGATCCTGCTGCGCACCGCTGCCCTGTTGGAGCAGCAAAAAGAGGAACTGGCTACCCTGATGACCCGCGAGATGGGCAAGATTCTCAGAGAGACGCGCGGCGAGGTCCAGGTGACTATCGACGTTGCCCGGTTCATTGCTGGCGAGGGACGCCGCGCCGAGGGTGAGACGCTGCCCTCTGCTTTCCCCGATAAGTTCTGCCTGACGCTGCGCCATCCCCTCGGCGTCGTTGGCATCATCACACCCTGGAACTTCCCGCTCTCGATACCCGCCTGGAAGACCTTCCCCGCGCTCCTGGCTGGCAACGCCGTCGTGCTCAAGCCCGCCAGTGATACGCCGCTGCTCTCGCTCAAACTGGCCGAATTGCTCAGTCAGGCGGGACTGCCCGCTGGCGTGCTGAACGTGCTCACGGGCCCCGGCGGCGTGCTGGGCGACGCGCTGGCGAGCCACCGACGCGTGAATATGATCTCCCTGACCGGTTCTACTGAGGTTGGGCGGCGTGTCGCAGAGGTGTGTGGACGTGACCTGCGCCGTTGCGCCCTGGAACTGGGTGGCAAGAATGCCATTATCGTGATGGATGATGCCGACGTAGAGCTCGCGGTAAGTAGCGTTGCCCTGGGTGCCTTTGGAACGACCGGCCAGCGCTGCACCGCGACGAGCCGTGTGATCGTGCATACTGCCGTGCAGAAATCCTTCACGGACAGGCTGGCTGCTGCCGCTCAGGCGCTGCGCGTCGGCGATGGCCTTGAGCCAGGCACCGACATGGGACCGCTGGTCAATGCCGGGCGCGTGAAGGCCGTCCACGAGTATACCCAGGTAGGTCTGCAAGAGGGCGCTCGTCTTGTGACCGGCGGCGCTCCCCTCACAAACGACTCCTATAGCGAAGGAGCGTTCTACCAACCAACGATCTTCGCGGACGTGCAGCCGCAGATGCGCATCGCCCGCGAAGAGGTCTTTGGCCCCTTCGTCTCGATCCTGCCCATCTCGTCCTACGAAGAGGCCATCCAGGTCGCGAACTCCACCGACTATGGGCTGTCCACCTCGATCTTCACCAGCGATATGCGCCTCGTCTTCCGTGCCATGCGCGATATCGAGGCTGGCCTTGTCTATGTCAACGCCTCGACGACCGGCTCGGAGATCCACCTGCCCTTCGGCGGCATGAAGGCGAGCGGCAACGGCCATCGCGAACTTGGCTCCTGCGCCGTCGAAGAGTTCAGCGAGACGAAGAGCGTGTTTGTCTCCTACCCGCCGCGCAAGAAGTAAGGATGCGATTGATGATGTAGGGGCGCAATTTATAAACCTGTTGCGCCCTATACATACCCAGCGAACTGGCCTGTGAAGCGCCACGGGCTTGTGAACCGCGCCCCTACAGCAGATGGTCAATACAGCGAGCGCCCTATGCACGAAACCGCTCCGCCGTTCCGGCATAAGCGGCCCTCGCTTGCGCATCAGGGGACGCTAGTGGCTCGCCGAGCCATAACTGAAGCGCGCGTTGCACCCCCTCGATCATCTCCACCTCGGGTTGCCAGCTAAGGACGCGCTCAGCGCAGCTATTATCCAGCACGATCGAACATTCTTCTACCAGGGTGCCTGAGATGTGCAGTGGCTCGAAGTCGCTTTTGAACAGAATAGCGACCATGCGGCACAGCTGATTGAGGCTGCAACCACGTCCGCTACTAATGTGTAGCGTCTGATTGTCTCCCAGCTTCAGGGCGCTCAGGTTCGCCCGTACCACATCATCGATAAAAATGTGGTCGCGTATCTCATCGCCTGTGCCGCGAATGACCGGGCGCTGTTGCTGGCTGAACATGCGAAAGAAGTAGGTCAGTGGATGCTGCGCGTGCTGGCTATTCGCCTCTCCATAAACATCGGCGTAGCGGAGAATGCAGTGCTTGAACCCATACTGGTGTGTGTAATAGCGCACATACCATTCACCAGCAAGCTTGCTAATATCATAGGGATGTCGCGGACAGAGCGGCGCGTTCTCCTTAATGGGGAGCAGCGTGTTTTCCATGGCATTATAGAGGCTATTGCCATTTGATGCGAAGATGACTTTTCTGACCTCCGCGCTGACGCAACCTTCCAGGACATTCAGTAACCCGCGTACATGCACGTCGGCGTCCGCCAGCGTCTGTGCTTCCGCTATATCATCGCGCTGGTGGGCCGCGTGATGGCTCACGACATCGGGACGTTCTTGTTGCAAAATAGTGCGCAGCTTGCTATCTCGTATGTCGAGCTGATAGAAGCGCGCACGCGGATCAATTGCCTGGCGGCTTCCGTGCAGCAGATTGTCGATAATCAGCACATCATGCCCATCATCCAGATATGCCTTCGCCAGGCGTGCACCGATACAGCCAGCGCCTCCTGTAATAGCTATCTTCATCGATACTACCTCGCTTTTCTTCATCGAACGTCTCTTTAGAGAAACTATAGTCGCAGTACACCGGAAACCTCTCTTTCCAGTGTACTGCGACTATCTATAGAAGAAAGCGCATATGACGTGCTTCGTTCCGTGCAAAACGCTGACACAAACCCTCTGGGAAGTTTTGCACGTGGACGTTTGCAGAAAGCGTGCCTCTTACTGCATTTCCACTTGACGGCGTAGGTTTTTGTAGGTATACTTACCCCGCTGGAAGTGGCAGGCGCTTGTGTTCTTTCTCGATCCGCTAAAGGATACTGAAATTAAGTAAGCTTCAGCGAGCCGTTCAACAGACTATCAAGCGTCGACTTTTTGATGCGGTATGCCTGCCGCTTCCCCTGGTGTGGCAGGGTGATCGCCTCCAACGCGCCGCTCTTAATCCAGCGCCTGACCGTGGTGTCGTCGACGCGCAGGCGGCGCGCCACTTCGCGCACGGTTAAAAGATCATCTCTACTATCTTCTGCCATTACGTTCTCTCCCGCACCGTTCAGGTGCTGCTGTGCCAGTGTGTTACTCCTGCGAGGCATGTTGTCCCCCTTTGCTGGTGCTATAAACGACCTTGCTGCATCACCCTCAGAACCGTCTGAAGATGTGGTACACTGTCAGTAGTGTGAATGCTCATCACATGGTTTTCCTTACGATCGAATTTGAGACTGCTGCGTATAATGTGAGAACTTACAACACCGCCTGGCAGCTAACTATACTATACAGATCGACGCAAACTCTCTAAAATAGAGTAGTTTTACCTGTCACTTGTAAGAGACGCGCGGTTTCTTTACCCTTCCAATCTCGTACAACAGGTAGTTAACTAGTAGACGCTAGTGAGTGATGCTGCATTAAAAAATAGCTCTTGTTGTCACACATTCTGACTCCATATTCCGTCTGATTAAGAAGGGTAGTTATGTCCACTACAAAGATTGTTGTGAGCGATCTGCACCTGGCCGATGGCTCTCCCATCCTCGATTGCTTCGCTGATAGCCAGCAGGCGGCATTTGAGGGACTGCTGGCGTCTTTTGGGAGTGAGCAGGGGCCTGTCGAGATGATTATCAATGGCGATTGTTTCGATTTCCTGGTGACGCGACCTTATGCTTTTGATGGCACGATTGACCAACCTACGGCCCTTTTGAAGATCGAGAAGATTATCGCCGCGCATGGCCGCTTCTTTACTGCGCTGCGCTCCTTTATTGGGCATCCCGGCTGCACCGTGACTTTTACCACCGGCAATCATGATCTCGAATTGTGCTTTGCGCGTGTGCGTGCCCGCGTCTGCGCTGCCATCACCGGACAGGAGAGCGATCCACGCGTCTATTTCTGTCCAACGCGTTTCTACCGTCCTCTGCCAGATGTATATATAGAGCACGGCAACCATTATGATTTCTGGAATCATGCCATCGCGGGCCTCTGGGATGAGCAGGGGCAGCCATTGACGCGCGAGCCAGAGCGCATCACGCTCTCAATGGGCTCGCGCTATTACCAGCACTCTGCCTACCTGATTAGCGAGCGCTATCCCTACTTTGATCATTTCGAGCCCTCGATGAACACGACGCGCCAGATAGCCCTCCTCAGCCTGCTCGCTCCCGCATTGCTTGAAGAGACGGCGCAGCTCACCATGCAGCTCCTGTCTTATCCCCGCGCAGCCCTGGCAAACCTACAGCCAGATGAAGCGCGTCTCCCTGTGCGCCTGTTTGAAGAGACGATGGCCGATTTTGTCGCTTTCCAGGAGGACATGGTCGCGCAGAAGCGTGATTGGATGGTTGACTCTTCCGAGATGCAGGTCTCGTCCGCCGAACTGCAGGAGTTTATGCAGTTGCGCGTCGACCTGGCTCTGCCGCTGGCGGAGGCCGTGGCGTCGATCTGCACGCCCGCTGTGTACCAGATGGGCGAGGCTGTGGCCCAGGGTATGCGCGCGGTCTTGCAACGCGACCCCCACTTGCGTTATGCTATCGCGGGGCATACGCATATGCTGTACCACGACATGAGCGGCGTTCAGGAATATCTCAATACGGCCAGTTGGACGCGGCGCTATGCCCAGCCGGTCGCAATGACGCCTGAACTGCTCGCGTGGTTGCGCGCTCCCGATTGGGATGCTATCCCATTGCGCGATGTAACCCAACTCGTTTTTGTGCTGCTGACAGCGGCTGAGCATGGCCCTGCTCACGCCAGTCTCTGCGCCTGGACCGAGAATGGACTCGCCGGTCAGGGCAGTTACCGTGTTCTGGCGTAATACAAGGAATAGATATTCTAGAAATATGTCAAGAGGAATGTTGAGAGCAGGTCGGGTCAGGAGAGGAAGGAAAGAGGCGTGAAACGAAAAAAATTTGTGCTCGTCGACGGGCACGCCATCATTCACCGCGCATTTCACGCGGTGCCAGAAGATCTGTCAACCAGCGCTGGCGAGCCTGCCAATGCCACCTTTGGCTTTACATCGATGCTGATGAAGGCCCTGCAGGAAGAGAAGCCCGATTATATCGCCATGACGTTCGATCGTCCCTCGCCGACGTTTCGTCACAAGGAGTTTCCGCAATATAAGGCGCAGCGCCCCACGCTGCCCGATAATATGCGACCTCAGTTCGCCCGCATTCGTGAGATGGTGCAGGCGTTCGGCATCCAGATCTACGAAAAGGACGGTTTCGAGGCCGACGATATCCTGGGCACGCTCTCCGTGCAGGCACAGCCGCTGGATGTCGATACGATCATTTATACTGGCGATATGGATACCCTGCAACTGGTCAATGAGCATGTTATGGTGAAGGTGGCGAAGCGCGGCATCTCAGAGGTGACTGAATACGACGAGGCCGAGGTGATGCACCGCTATGGCTTTGTGCCGCAGAAGCTGCCAGATTTTAAGGGACTGGTCGGCGATAAATCCGATAACATCCCCGGCGTTCCCGGTATCGGTGAGAAAACGGCGAGCCGCCTGATTGCTGAGTATGGAGACCTGGAGGGCATTCTCGCGCATGTCGCTGAGCTGAAGCCGAAAGAACAGAAGCTGCTGGGCGAGTGGGCGGAGCAGGCGCGCCAGAGCAAGTTTCTGGCGACGATCGTTCTGGATGCCCCTGTTCATCTTGACCTGGAGGCGTGCAGGCTGACGCATGTCAACAGCGAAAAGGTATTGGCGCTCTTCCGCGAGCTGGAGTTCCGCACCATGGTAGAGAGGGTGCGCTCCCTGCTGCGCGAGCTCGGTGTCAGCACAGGCCCGGATGATCCCACCGCCGCGACCGTTGCGGAGGATGAGACCCCAGTGGGCGATACGCGGACCGACGACGATGAAGATCTCCAGTTCGCGCCTCCTACGGGCGTGGTCCCTATCCTACCGCCGCCTCTCCCGCCAGATGAAGATCCAGATGTCGCCATGCTCCCGGACTCACAGGTGCCAGAGTTGCCCTCCGCACAGGCGCTTGCCACCTCTGCTCAGGCTGCCGTGGCCATAGCTGAGCAGGAGGGACCGGAGCAACTGAGCCTTTTTGATATCGAGGTACCACATAGCGAGGTGGTGCATAAGTTGCACCTTCCCAGCGCGACGGATGCAAGCTTCCCGCTCGTTCTAGAGGATGATCAGCTGGCCCCGAATACAAGCACGCTGGTCGTCGATAGCGAAAATGCGTTACGCGTGCTTGTGAAAAGCCTGACCGATGCCGGAGCTTTTGCCCTCGACACCGAGACTACCTCAGAGGACCCACGCCGCGCCGCCCTGGTCGGCATCTCCTGCTCGATGGCCCCGCGCGAAGCCTACTACATTCCCGTCGGGCACGGTCGCACGTTTGACGACCAGGAACCGGCGGCGCAACTGCCGCTCGATTATGTGCTGGAGAAGCTCAGGCCCGTTCTGGAGGATGAGCAGATTCTGAAGTACATGCACAATGCCAAGTACGACATGGCGCTGCTCAAGCGCTACAAAATTGATGTGCGTGGTCTGGCCTTCGATACCATGGTCGGTGCCTACCTCGCTGAACCGGGTCGGCGCGGCCTCGGACTCAAGGACCAGGCGTTTCAACGTCTGAACGTGGTGATGACGCCCATCCGCGACCTGATCGGCTCTGGCAGCAAGATGATCACGATGGACCGTGTTCCTGTGCGCAAGGCCGCCGATTACGCGGGCGCAGATGCCGATATGACCCTGCGCCTCGTCGCCTCCGTCAAAGCCGATCTGGAAAAACACAACCTGCTGAAGCTCTACAACCGTATCGAGTTGCCGCTCATCCCAGTCCTGATGCAGATGGAGCTCCACGGCGTGGCGCTGGATGCCGACTTCCTGCGCGCATTCACCGAGCAGCTTGCCGAGCAGTTACATCTGCTTGAGAGCGGTATCTACGATGCCGTGGGCCATCAATTCAATATCAATTCGCCAAAGCAACTGGGCGATGTTCTCTTCGGCGAACTGAAGCTCCCATCCGGCAAGAAGACCAAGACTGGCTACTCGGTCAACGCCGATGTAATCGAAAGCCTGCAAGGTCGCCATCCCGTCGTCGATTATCTCCTGAACTATCGCCAGCTCAGCAAGCTCAAATCGACCTACGCGGACGGTCTGCTGTCTTTGATGGACGAAACGACCGGGCGCGTCTACACGTCGTTCAATCAGACGATTGCCTCCAGTGGTCGCCTGTCGTCGAGCAATCCCAATTTGCAAAACATTCCGGTGCGCACCGAGCTGGGACGCCAGATCCGCCGCGCCTTCATTGCCGACCCCAGCTACGTGCTGCTGACCGCCGACTACTCGCAGATCGAGCTGCGCATCCTGGCCCACATCACGCACGAGCCGCGCCTGGTCGAGGCGTTCAGCCACAATGAAGATATTCATACCATTACCGCCTCCTCGCTCTTCGGCGTGCCCGTGGAGCAGGTGACAAAGGACCAGCGTCGCCTTGCCAAGACGGTTGTCTACGCGGTACTCTATGGTCAGTCGGCCTTCGGCCTCTCGCAGGTAACCGGTATGAGCAATTCCGACGCCGCCACCTTTATCAAGCGCTATCACGAGACCTTTCCGAATATCAAGGTCTATGTAGATAGCACGCTTGCCCAGGCGCGTACGCAGCGCTACGTCAACACGCTCTACGGGCGCAAGCGCTTCATTCCCGATATGCGTGTCCTGTCCCACACGGAGCGCCAGGCACTGGAGCGCGAGGCCATCAATATGCCGATTCAGGGCACGAACGCCGATCTCATCAAGATCGCGATGCTCCGCCTCCATCACGTCCTGAAGGAGACACACATGAAGACGCGCATGATCTTACAAGTGCATGACGAACTGGTCTTCGAGGTCCCCGTTGAGGAGCTTGAGCGCACCCGCCGCCTCGTCAAAAAGGAGATGGAGGGCGTGGCCCAACTTGCCGTCCCGATCAAGGTAGAGATGAAGGTTGGGCGCAACTGGTACGAGGCCGAACCTATGGACTGACTCCTCGCAGATAGCAAGGAGTTCCGAGCCGTTACTAGAGGAGTTAATTTGTGCAATTATCTGAACTAATCAATAACCTACCGCCATATCATTTTGCTGATGCCAAGAAAAGGATCGCCGAGCGCCAGGCTGCCGGCGTTGACGTAATCAGCCTCTCAATGGGCGATCCCGACCTGCCCGCGCCTCCCGCCGTCATCGAGCGGCTCTGCACGGCTTTGCAGGAGACGGAGAACCACCGCTACCCCGAATACCGTGGCATGCGCGCGCTCCACGAGGCCATTGCTGCCTGGTTTGAGCAGCGTTTTCATGTGAGCCTGACGCCCGAACGGGACATTCTGCCGCTGCTCGGTTCGAAAGAGGGCCTGGCCTATGCCGCCATGTCCGTGCTCAACGCGGGCGATATCGCCCTGATCCCTGATCCTTATTATCCCGTGTACGTAACGGCCTGCACGACGCTCAATGCCCAGCCGTACTTTTTGCCGTTGTTGGAGCAGAATGGCTATCTCCCCGATCTTGAGCATATCCCCGAAGAGATCCTGGCGCGGACGCGGCTCCTCTGGCTCAATTACCCCAATAATCCAACCGCCGCCTGTGCCGAGCGTAGCTTCTTCGAGCGTGCCGTAGAGTTTGCGCGCCGCCACAATATCGTCATCATTCACGATATGGCCTATGCCGAGGTCTATTTCGACGATTTCCGCCCGTCGAGCATCCTGGAGGTGCCGGGTGCTGAGGAGGTCGCGGTGGAACTGCACTCTCTGAGCAAAACCTATAACATGGCGGGTTTTCGTATCGGCATGCTGGTCGGCAATCCCGTGCTGGTGGATGCCGTGGGCCGTCTGAAGAGCAATATCGATAGCGGTATATTCCGTCCGGTGCAGTATGCCGCCATCGAGGCGCTACGTATGCCGCCGTCCTGGCTGGAGCAGCGCAACGCCATCTATCAGCGTCGTCGGAACCTGCTCGTCGCGGGCTGCAACCAGCTCGGTATGCGCACACAGCCAACGAAGGCTGGCCTCTACGTCTGGTCCGCCGTGCCGAAAGGCTTTAGCGCGCGCGACTTCGCGAACTGGCTCTTCGATGAGACCGGCGTCTTCGTCACGCCCGGCACGAACTTTGGCGCGGCGGGCGAGGGCTACGTGCGCATCTCGATGACGGTGCCCGAGGAGCGTATCGAGACGGCCCTCGCACGTATGCAGGCGGCCCTGGCGATGCGCTTATAGCAAACAGTGGGAATGAGTGCCTGTTAAGCGGTAATGCCTAGTACTACTGAAGGAATTAATGTTTGTCTAATGATGGACCGATACACTGTAACACGTCATCTGGCTGTCCGTCAGACTACAGGAGTCGTGGTGCTACGACAGCCGGAAGACAATATCACGTATGTATTGATGCGTACCCGTATTCCGCGCGCCAACGTTGTATTCACAGCTGTATCCTTATTCAGCATGCCAACGCTGCATTCGCAGCTAGCGCATTCGCGCTCAGGCATGCTGAGCAGAAGAGCTAACGCTCAGGCGCGCGGATCAGAAGATCTGTTGAAAAGGGGATCGAGGAACGCTTATGCGCATTCTAGTGGTGGAGGACGATCCACGGTTGGGCCCAAGCCTGAAAAAAGGCTTAGAGGGAAACCGTTATGCCGTTGATCTGGTCGCCGATGGCGAGGACGCGGTCTTGATGGCTGTTGCCACTCCCTATGATCTGCTCATCCTGGATATATTGCTGCCGGGCCTGAGCGGATTTGAGGTGTGTCAGCGGCTCCGAGAGCGGGATCGCAATATGCCTATCTTGCTACTGACCGCGCTGGGCGAGGTAGATCATCGCGTGAAGGGCCTGGACCTGGGTGCCGATGACTACCTGGTGAAGCCCTTTGCTTTTAGCGAGCTGGAGGCGCGTGTGCGTGCGCTGCTGCGCCGAAGCGCGCCTGTAAAAACGCCAGTCCTCCGTTTTATGGATATTACCCTCGATACCGGTACGCACGAGGTGCGGCGTGGGGAGCGCGTCGTTGTTCTGGGCAATAAAGAGTATGCCCTGCTCGAATTTTTTATGCGCCACCCCCACCAGGTTCTGAGCCGCACAATGATCGCGGAACACGTCTGGGATGGTGATACCGAGCATCTTTCCAATGTCATAGATGTGTATATTCGCTACCTGCGCCGCAAGCTATGCGATCAAAACGAGCCCGATGTGATCTATACCGTGCGTGGCTCAGGCTATCAGCTCAAGGAACCCGGTTAATGCGCACGCTTTTGGGCCATCTCAAACTACCAGGCATACGTATTCAGTTGACGCTGTGGTACACCCTTGTCTCAGCCATATTGATGCTTATCTTTGGCGTTGCCTTCTATACTATCTTGCAACGCCAGTTGGCCGCGAGCTTTGATGCGACCTTGCAACTCCGGGCCCAGCAAGTGGCGGAGGGCATCTCCATTCATAATGGGAATATGGTCGTCGAAAATATCGTCAACGAACTGCCCGAACTCGATGCAACGGCAGCCCTCATCGATTCTTCCGATGACGATGGCACTCCTGTTACCAATACCGAAGCGAGCGCGTCAGCCCAGAATTTGCCGCGTGCTGATAGGAGCATGCTAGTCCGTGTCCTCGATACGAAGGGCCATGTAGTCTATTGCGTCTTCTCTTCAAAAAAAGTACCCCTGCCGAGCGAGAGTGTGATGCAGCCACTGCAAGGCCACCCCTGGAGCGGGAATGTTACGGGACCAAATGGGCAGTCGGTTCGCCTCTATAGCACTATGCTCACCGATGATAAGCAAGTCGTGGGCGTCGTCCAGGTTGGCCAGTCGCTGGCGACATTGGATGCGAACCTGATGCATATCTTGCTTGGACTACTGATCGCGACGCCTTTTGTCCTCATACTCAGCGCCTTTGGCAGCTACTGGCTGGCCGGGCGCGCCTTCGGTCCAATTCATCGCCTCGCCAATACCGCCCGCGAGATCAGCGCGAAGGATCTGGATCAGCGCGTACCCGTGCCCCAGGCACAGGACGAAGTGCGCGATCTCTCTATTATCTTCAATCAGATGATCGAGCGCCTGGAACGCGCCTTCGCGCAACAGCGACGCTTTGTCGCCGATGCCTCGCACGAGTTGCGCACGCCCGTCGCGGTTATTCGCAGCATGACCGATCTGGCCGTTGCGCAGCCCTCAAATGCCGAGGACAATCTACTGGTGTTGCGCGAAGTCAACGCGGAGTCGGAACGCCTCAGCCACCTGATTAATGATCTGCTCGCCCTGGCGCGTGCCGATGAGCAGCAGATCAAGCTCGACTTCGAACCCGTACGCATTGATCTGCTGGCTGCTGATGTTGTAGAAAGCATGGAGCCGCTGGCCTCCGAACGCCACCTGACGCTGCGTACCGAAAATCTGAAAGCCGCGACGGTAATAGGCGATGCAGCACGCCTGATTCAGGTGATCATAAGTCTGGTCGATAACGCGCTCATCTATACCAATGCGGGTGGCAGCGTCACGCTCTCCGTCAAGGTCAGCGACGAGCTTGCCCATCTTATCGTGCGCGACACGGGCATTGGTATCGCCCAGAAGGATATTGAGCACATCTTTGAACGCTTCTACCGCGCCGATCCAGCGCGCTCCAAATCGGTTGGTGGCTCCGGCCTTGGCCTCGCCATCGCCGATTGGCTGGTGCGCGCCCAGAACGGCTCCATCTCAGTGGAGAGCGTGCCCGGTCGCGGCTCGACCTTTACCGTCACGCTCCCCCTGGCTGCTCCACCTCCGTAGCGCCAGAGCCTTTGCTCAGGTCGTGGAAGAAGTCCACTCCGCGCTATTGCACGCGCACGACAATCGCGCTTACGTTACCCTCTCCGCCCGCCTGATTAGCCATCTCCACCAGGATGCTCGCTAGGCGTTGGGGATCACCGCCCAGTGCGAGAAGCTCTTTGAGGCGTTCGTCGCGCACCATGTGCCACAGCCCATCGGTACACAGCACAATAAGATCGTCGGGCTCGACATCCTGCTGGAAGAGGTCCACGGACATGTTCGATGTCTGCCCCAGATAGCAATGATTGTCTTTGGCGCTCTTGTCTACTCCGTCGGGCCGCTGCAGGTCTGCCTCGGCGAGATTCTCAGCCGCTGGAGCAGCGCGCGAAATACGCCGTAGAGTTCCTTTACCGGCGCTGTAGTAATACGCCCGGCTGTCTCCTACGTTAGCGATATAGCAGCGCCGTTTATACATGACTGCCACCGTCAGTGTGCTGGCCATCGTCGTATCATAATCAGCGTTGCAGTGGTAGATGACCTGGTTTGCTTGCCTGACCGCGTCGCGCAACCATTGCTCTAAGATAGTATCGGCTGGCGGCTTCCTCTGTGATGTGCGGTCAGACGAATGATGCACCGCCTGGGGTGGATTCGACGAGCCGGGTGTGGGTCGCGCAAGGCCCGTTTGCGGCGAAGTCGCGATCAATGGCAGGAGCACATCCGCCACTGTCTCGATCGCCAGGCGACTGGCCTCGTGCCCGCTCGCGGACTTTCCCTGTGCACCGCGCAGCCCATCGGCGACGGCAAACAGGCTGAATGGACGTGGCGGGGGCGCGAGCGTCACGCATAATCCCTGCACCACAAGCAGCATATCCTCGTTATCGTTTGCCTGCTGTCCCGTATCGCTGATATAGCCAACCTGGCAGACCGCTGTGACCAGCGGCGAGGTCTCGTCAAGACTGTGGCCGCAGTGGCGACAGAAGCGCGAACTGCTGCGGTTCTCTCCTCCGCAACTGGCGCAAGGATTCTCAGGAATGAGCGCTTTCACAATGACGTTGGCGCTGCTGGTCGTCATTATCGTCGGCTCGATTACCTCGTCGGCTATGGTCACATCATTGGCGAAGGCGTCGTTGAGCGCCTCCACAAAGGCACCTGCCGAGCGGTGACGCTTACCTGGATCGATCTCCATTGCGCGCATGACAATCGCGTCGATCGTCGGTGGCAGCGCTGGGTTGAGCTTGCTGGGTACGGGCAGCTCGGCGGCTCGGCTCTTCACGACCGCTTGAAAAGGGAGCAGGCCGGTAAACATCTGGTACGCCACGACTCCCATAGAGTAGACATCGCTGGACGGCTGTGCCTGCCCCTGCTCCTGTTCCGGCGCGATATAGTGCTCGGTACCCAGCGACCAGCCGCGCTGTGTGAGCGGCTTCTCCTGCTCCATCGCCCGCGAAATACCGAAATCGGTCAGCACCAGGCGACCATCGTCCTGGTGAATAAGCAGGTTGGAGGGCTTGATATCGCGGTGAATGATCTTTTGCGGGTGAGCGTGTACCGCGTCGATCGCCGCCGCAAGATCGTTGAGGTAGCGCATTGCCTGGGCCGTTGGGAGCGGCTGCTGGGCCTTGAGCAGCTGTTTGAGCGTCCCGCCAGTGACCAGCGGCATCACCAGATAAAGCCGCTCGCCATCCTGCCCGAAATTCAGGACCGGCACAATATTTCTATGCCGCAACTGGTGGGCGTAGCGCGCCTCGCGCCTGAAACGCTCGACCGCCGTCGCCGCGTCCATCGACCCATTGGTCAGCGTTAACACCTTGAGCGCCGCCTGCTCCATCTCGAACGTATCGCTGACCCGATAGACCGCGCCCATGCCGCCCAGACCGATCAGCGTCTCGATGCGGTAGCGCCCGGCCACCACGGCCTCCGGCAGCAGACAACGACAAAACGGATTGGTACACTGCGTACTACCAGCCGGATAGTCGGCCTGGCAACGAGGATTGGGACAACGCGGCATATGCTCACTCTCATCACTTTATTGTCAACGTAGAACGTCTACTTCGTGGGGCTATTGTTGCCCCTTTAGTGTACGAGGATGGGAAACATATGTCAATGTAGTGTGCAGCATGTACCTTTGTGGATACACGGTTGTGCCTCAATGAGACCAAATTGTTCACTCAGCAACAACGGCATCCGCTTCGATTTCAACTAACCAGTCTGGATCGATAAAGCGTGTGACCTGCATTACCGTAGTTACTGGTCGTATCTCGCCAAAGAACTCGCCATGCACCATGCCGACGCTCTCCCAATCTTCGATGCGTGTGAGTAGAATGCGCGTCCGTATCACCTGCGAGAGATCTGCTCCTAATCCTTGCAACGCGTCGTGCACAATCTCCAGGCAACGGCGCATCTGGGCCGCCGCATCGCCGGGTGCGATGGTGCGTCCGTCTTTTCCGATTGGCGCGGTGCCCGCCACCGCGATAATGTTCCCAGAGCGCACCGCACGCGCAATGCCCAGTTGCCCTTCATATGGCGACCCCGATGAAATGTGTTGCCGCGAAGAACTCATCTCGAATATCTCCTTTGAGAACTATGCTGTGAGCATGTGTCTCTTAATCGGCTATGCTCATAGCCTTACTTTTGTCTTGCAAGCCACATACAATGGCTGTATCGTTTCTCATAGTACTCCATATCACGCTATTTCGAAAGGACTTGCACAATGCGTATTCTGGTTATCGGCGGAACGCGCTTTATCGGGCGCGCCGTCGTGAAGCTCCTTAACGAGCAGGGGCACGAGGTCGCGGTCTTTCATCGCACACAGGCGAATGTGCCTATGGGTGTTCAGCAGATACTCGGCGATAGAGCGCAGCTTCACGCCTCTAAACGAGATTTTGCGCGCTTCTCGCCCGAAATCGTACTCGATATGATTCCCTTTGTTGAAGAGCATGCTCGTAGCGTTATGGATCTGTTCAAAGGGATGGCCCGGCGCGTGGTGGCGATTAGCAGTCAGGATGTGTACCGCGCTTATGGACGCCTGCTTCGTACGGAGCCCGGTCCCGCCGATCCCGTTCCGCTTACTGAAGATTCTCCACTGCGCGAGAAGCTCTACCCATATCGTGGCGTTACCCTGCGAGCTTCGGAGGATAAGCAGAGCTGGATGGATGATTATGACAAGATCCCCATCGAACGCATCATCATGAGCGATCCCGACCTGCCCGGCACAATCCTGCGCCTGCCTATGGTCTACGGTCCAGGCGACAACCAGCATCGGCTTTTTGAATATTTGAAGCGCATGGATGATAAGCGCCCGGCGATCCTTCTAGACGCATCTGTGGCCTCCTGGCGCTGGACGCATGGCTATGTCGAAAATGTCGCCGCCGCCATCGTCCTTGCCATAACAAGTGAGCATGCCGCTGGACGCATCTACAACGTTGGTGAAGCACATACCTTTACCATCACCGAATGGATTCGCGTTATAGCAGATAGTACTGGCTGGCGCGGCGACATTATTCCCCTCCCTGCCGATCGCCTGCCTCCCCACCTCGTCGCCGATATGGACGCAACGCAGGATCTGCTGACGGACACGACGCGCATACGCCAGGAACTGGGATATAGTGAGCCAATCGAGCTACAAGAAGCCCTCACGCGCACGATCGCCTGGGAACGCGCCAATCCTCCTACGGAGATCGATCCTAAACAATTCGATTATGCGGCTGAGGACGCTGTTTTAGCTCAGTAGTGATGGGGGTTGCCTTTCTGAAATAAAACCCTGTTGTCCCTTCTGGCACATGGATGTATAATCTGTACGACCGTGGAAATGCTTATTCCCCACGCTTGCAACGCGAAATATCATTAAAGGATAACAGGGTGGTATGCTACAGACATTACCGTTAGTACTATTCATCATTATGACAGAGGTCTCCATTGGCTCCGTCAGCGTGCTGGTCTTCCTCGACTGGCGCAACGAGGTCAAGCGCGGCTTCCTTATCTCATATGGGCTTATTTACCTGGGCCTGACCGGCCTCACCTATCTGTTCCAGCAAGGGTTCGCCTATCCAGAACTGCTCAATACCTATCAGCACCTCGACAAAGCCTGGACGGGCGCGCTAACCTTGCCTCTGCTGCTCTTCTTCCTGCTGCTGATTCCCTACAACCTCTTCCTGCTGATCGATCGCAGCGCGGGTGTCGACGGCAAGGTGGAGCAGGCCAAAGCGGAAGCGCAGGGCGAGCCGCGCCGCCTCTCAGTCATCCGCGTCCTGCGCCTGATCAGCGGCATAGCGACCGTCGTTGCTGGCCTGGTCATGCTCTTTGTGATGGCGATGATCTTCCGCCCCATCGCAGCGGTCAACCTGGGCGGCGCGCTGACCGTGGCTGGCTTCTTCGCCTCTGCCTTCGCGCTCGGCGGCGTGCTGACCGCGATGTGGCTGGGTCACTGGTACCTCGTCACGCCCGCGCTCTCGGAGAAGCCGCTGCAGTTCGCGACGACGCTGGTCCTGGTTGCCATCCTGGCCCAGGTGATCTTTACGCTCGGTATGGGGCCAACGACCATGCCAGCCAACCAGTCGACCAGCGGAACTACCATCTCGACTCCCGCGACGCCGGTTCCGAGCTCGCAGGTGAAGCCCAGCAACGCGCCTGTCGTCACGCCGATCAGTACCGGTGCGATCGGTTGGCTGCACATCCTGGTTGGCTTCATCATTCCGCTGGTGCTGAGCGCGCTGGCCTTGAAGCTGATTCGCGACCGCTCGTTCCAGTCCGCGACAGGTATGCTTTATCTCGTGGTTGTTTGTACCCTTGCTGGTGAGGCGATGGCACGTGGACTCTTCCTGATCGGGCTGTAAACGCGCGTATAAAAGAGGATGAAGCAGGGTTGACGGCTCAGGCTGCCAACTCTTCTTCATCCTCTTTTACTTTAAGCTCTACAAGCTCTACCCGTCTTTCCTGCCAGAACGGAGCGCCCGTTCGCGTTCCTTCAGTTCGCGACGCAGAATCTTGCCCGAGGCCGTCTTGGGGATGCTATCGATAAACTCGATCATATGAACTTTCTTGTAGCCAGCAAGCTTGCCATTGGCGAAGGTCAGGATCTCTTCTACCGTCACCTCCTGCCCCTTGCGCAGGACGACGAGACCCTTAATCAACTCGCCCGCATCATCGTCAGGCACGCCGATCGCGGCTGAGTCGGCGACGGCGGGATGTTCCAGCAGCAGAGCCTCGATCTCAGCGGGAGCGACGCCGAAGCCTTTGTATTTGATCATCTCTTTCTTGCGATCAACGATATAGGTATAACCATCGGCATCGACGTGTCCGATGTCGCCGGTGTAGAGCCAGCCGTTGCGCAGGGCGCGCGCGGTCTCCTCGGGCGCTTTCCAGTAGCCCTGCATAATCTGCGGCCCGCGAATGATCAGTTCGCCATCTTCTCCGACCGGCAGTTCGCGCTCGCCCGTCTCGATATCTACGAACTTCTGCTCCGTGTTATGGGTGGGCAGGCCCACGCTCTCCATGCGTACGAGGTCCCTGTCCTTCGGCTGTGAGTGGGTGAGCGGCGATGCCTCGGTCAGGCCATAGCCCTGCACCACAAGGATGCCGGTCTTGTCCTGCAGCTTGCGCGCCGGTTCCGTTGGCATAGGCGCGGCCCCCGAGAAAATGTATTTGACCGATTTCAGCTTGCTGAGATCCAGGGGCGCGTTTGCCAATGCCAGGATGATGGGTGGCACGGCAAAATAGTACGTGACGTTATGTTTTTCGCTCAGCTCCAGCGATTGCATCAGGTCGAAGCGCTCCATCATAATCTGGGTACCGCCGCAAGCCAGGAAGCCGCCGGTGAGCATGACGCCGTAGATGTGGTAGAAGGGCAGGAAGAGCAGGGCGACATCGGTCAGATTGGTCTGCAGCGCCGTTGTGAATTGCAGGTTGTTGCAGACCAGGTTGCGATGGGTGAGCATCGTCCCCTTCGGCAGGCCCGTGGTGCCGGAAGAGTAGGGGAGCGCGAGCAGGTCGTCGCCGGAGATATCGACGTGCGGTGGCTGCTTCGGCGACGAGCGGCGCATCAACGCGGCGATGGGTATTGCTCCCGGCAGCCCTTGCGGCGCTTTGTCGCCCGTTATCAGAATGTGTTTGAGATTGGGCAAATCTTTGTTGGCGAGCACCTGCGCCAGTGTAGGGGCGAGCTCGCGCTGAATCAGGATTGCACTGGCCTCCGAATTCTCAAGCTGATAGGCGACCTCGCGCTCCTTGTAGACTGGATTCATCGGACTGACGACGGCACCGATTGTAGCGGCGGCCATAAATGTCAGTGTGTACTCTGGTCGATTGGTCGTATAGAGACAGATGCGATCGCCTTTACGTATGCCAAGATCATAGAGCCCATTTGCAATACAGTTAATCATGCCAATGACTTCGCGATACGTCAAAATGAGATCGTGATAAATGATTGCCTGCCGATCGGGTCCGCGCTCGGCGGCGGCGCGCACCAGGTGATCGTAGGGGACATCAGGAAATTCTACCGGGGGACGGAAGAGTTCAGGGACCGCCATTTTTTTAGCCATGCCAGGAGTGTCCTTTCTGTTCCAACTCACCTATGAGCTTTTCAGAAGACCTTACGGGGTACCAGCCCAGACGGATCAATGTGGTGGCACGTATGACCTTTGCTGGTGCTTTTAAGCATACGCCAGTGGCGGCTTCATTGTCAATATTGGCTGTACCTGAATCTACTTGAGAAGCGGTTTTACCCTCTTTCTCCCACCTTTTAGGATAGGTGCTCATTTATTACCATCGTAGAACGAGCAATGCATCTCCCAAAAAACGGGGCAGGGATACTGAGAATAGTCGCCATTCTCGGTACCCCTGCCTTAATATGAGTATCGCTTTTACAAGTATACCTTGCTTTTGTGAGAAATGCAAGCGCATGTCGTAACATTGTTTGCGCTGCTAGAAAACATACATTTATCTGTTGTGTGACAAATGTTAAATTCCCGTGTACAGATGATAAATTTGAGCAACTATTTTTGGTGTTGCAGCAGGATCTGCCGCAGCTTGCTCAGGTTTTTATCGAAGCCTGTACTGGGCAACGTTATAGTGGGCACATCTGACATATTGCCCCATGGCCTTGCCCTTACTGCCGCGCTAAAGTCCAGCGTTTCGCCATTCGCGAACTTCAGGCAGAACTGCTCAGTACGATAGGGCACCTCTTCCCCGCCGAAGAGAACCGTGTCCTCAAGCGGCATGGTTGTGGCGCTGAATATTGTGCGGTAGCCGTATATCTCGTGGATATCTCTATGAATCAGAGGGCTAAAAACATTCACATCGCTTTCAAAGACCGCCAGATAGTCTTTGGTACAAATGATAAATGTATAGACATTGACACTGAAGCGTAGACGCCCATCCTTGCCATATTTCATCAAGACCTCATCGGATGGATAGTCGTCTGCTGCCAGGGAGCCAGGCAAGACGTAGCTGCGTATAGTCAACACGCTGTCTTGATTGTGTGGTTGAATATTGAGCATATCCAGACCCCTGTCGTACAATCCAATAGCCAGGCTTCCTACCCACGCGTCGTAGCTCTCATCGTCGGGATGTGCCCTGGCGTGCTTGTAGATGATAAACGCGCCCACGGCCACAATAAGCAAGCCAGCTGCAAAAAGAAGTATGTAATGTAGGATGATGCTTATTGGGAGAAGCGCTATGCCCACTATGATCGCAACAATGTTCCAGGCAGGCGTTGGACGTGGGTAGAAGTAGTTAGACACCTCCTTCCTGGATAGATCTCGTATCGTGCTCTGGCGCTGCTGCTGGCTCATCTTCATGTTGTCCCTCCTCCGCTTAGAAATCCCTGTCTCATGTACTAGAAGCTAGAATAGCCCTCACTTTTAAATTCTTTTTTCTCCCTCAGTAGATGGCAGTAAGCGTTTTCCATCTGCCGTACCATCTACTTTAAATGACGACTGCGGCCCCCGCGCGTCAAATCTCTACTTTCTTATGGAAATAGTGGTGAGCAAAACGCTAGCAGGCGAAACATGATACAATATCCCCACATGCGAAACATCGTCCGCTTATCCCACATAACCCTTGCCTGTAAGAAGCGTACACAGCTAGATAAGGAGCATCAATGCTGATCTTCCTCCCTGTTTCTACCTCACTTGCCATCCCTGTTCATTTTCCATATAGTGTCATAGGATGGCGGGGCACGCTTCCAATTGCGCATAGTGAAAGGATGTAGTTTCATGCTCCATTTCTCCCCGACGGAAGAGCAGGAAGAGATACGTTCTCTGGCCCATAGCCTGGCGACCGAACAGCTACGCCCGCAGGGACGCGCCTCCGAGAAGGATGGTGACATCTCCCTCGCCCTAATGCAGACGCTTACCCGTACAGGGCTGACCGCGCCCTTTCCAGAACTCTACGGCGGCTCAGGCCCCATCGAGGCAATCACCTATGCCTTGATCGCCGAGGAGCTCGCTTATGGCGATGGTGGCCTGGCGAGCAATATCATTGGTTCCATGATGGGTCCTCTAACGGTCGCGCTGGCTGGGAGCGAAGAGCAGCAGGAACGCGCCATTCCGCCCTTCTGTGATCCCCAGACGGCCCCTACAGCGCGTGGCAGCCTGGCCTTCGCCGAACATACTGGTGGCTATACGCTCGCTGAGATCGGCGCGACCGCCCGGCGCGATGGCGATACGTATATCCTCAATGGTAGCAAGCGCAACGTCATCCACGGCGTGCAATCTTCCCCCCGTGTCGTCCTGCTGCGCGGCGAGGGTCCACAGAGTCTCCTCGCCTTTATACTGCCTGAGCAGTTGGCGGGCCTGCGCGTCAGTCCCGATGTGGAGAAGCTCGGCCTGCTTGCCGCCCCCAGCGCATCTTACACCTTCGAGCAGACAATCATTCCCGCCGACGCGCTGTTGAGCGATCAGAACGGCGTACTGCGTGCCGCCACGCTTTATGCTATCCTGCGCGCCGCCATTGCCTGCGGAACCGCCCGCGCCGCGCTTGAGTACGCCAGCGACTACGCCAGGGAGCGCGTCGCTTTTGGTCGCCCCATCGTCTCCTACCAGGGCATCGCCTTCATTATCGCGGAGATCGCCATGAAGCTTGACGCCGCCCGCCTGCTGCTCTGGAACG
Organism: Chloroflexota bacterium; assembly: GCA_030854195.1. Taxonomy (GTDB): domain Bacteria; phylum Chloroflexota; class Ktedonobacteria; order Ktedonobacterales; family Ktedonobacteraceae; genus JACDAE01. The sequence continues at coordinate 1,214 of JALYTQ010000016.1, read as the reverse complement.
CGGCAAGCAACTGGGATAAGGGTGTTGACAATGCGATGCGTGTACGCGATGCCGAGGCCGCGCAATTCCAGGCGCTCAAGCTTGGCAAGGCGGCGACGATAGACGCGCTTCAAGTCATGGGCGGCGCTGGCTTTATACAGGATCACTCCGTAGAGATGTGGATGCGCAATGCAGCAGCGATGGAGTAGCAGCGATGATAAATTTCACCCTCAGTAAGGCGCAGGAAGCCTTCCGCGATTATGCTCACCAGATCGCCCTTGAAGAGATGCGACCGATCTCGTTGGAATGCGATCGCAGCGAGAAGATTCCCGACACCTTCTTCTGGAATATGCAGAAGCGCTTCTGGGCCGGTTCCTCCGCCCAGGCGCGCCAGCAGGGAGAGGAGCGGCAGCAGAACGTCTTCTCCATGCTCGCGCAGGAAGAGATGGCCTGGGGCGACGCGGCCCTTTCGACTGCCATTCCCGGTCCAGGATTGGCCGCGCCGCCGATCCTTTCGCAAGGTACAAGCGAGCAGCAGCAGAGGTTTCTCTCGCCCTTCATGGATGGTCAGCTGCACTGGGGCGCGCTGGCGCTGACCGAGCCCGGCATCGGCTCTGATGTCGCGGGCATGTCGACCACCGCCGTCCTGGACGGAGACGAATGGGTCATCAATGGGCAGAAGCACTATATCACCAACGGTGCCCGCGCCGACCTGATTATCACCTTTGCCACGGTTGATAAGAGTCTTGGGCGCGATGGTATCCGCCCGTTCGTTGTGCCGAAGGGAACGCCCGGCCTGAGCGTGGGGCGTATCGAGGAGAAGATGGGCTTGCGCGCCTCGCAGACCGCCGAGCTGCTCTACGACAACTGCCGTATTCCCAGGGAGAACCTGCTGGCCGGTCGTGAGCAGAGCAAGAAAGCAGGCTTCAAGGCCGCTATGGGGACACTCGACGCCACACGGCCCATGGTCGGCGCACTCGCCGTCGGCATAGCGCGTGCCGCCTACGAAGCAACGGTGCAGTGGATCAGTGAGGAACTACCACGGGGATACTCCTCTTTCAAACGGCGCGCAATCGAGGATGAGCTGGAGGAGATGCGGCAGGAGATCCAGATGGCCCGTTTCCTGGTCTGGCGCGCGGCCTGGATGGCTGATAACCGCATGCCCAATTCTAAGGAAGCGTCGATGTGCAAGGCATACGCCGGTGGCCTCGTTATGAAGTCCACAGCTGCAGCGG
>JALYTQ010000409.1 GCA_030854195.1 Chloroflexota bacterium | reverse complement strand
GCATTCTGGGGAAGCGGATGGGGGCCAGCCCCATCCCTACTGATGAGTTATGGTACATGGACTTTTGCAATAAGTGTTCTATAGAAATGACTATACAAACGAATCACGCTATAAATATTGAAGAGAATTACTGATGCAAAGAGCCAGACGCTCTATTTAGTCGCTGCGCCCGCTGAGAAGTGCGCGGGCGTAGCTGCCAGGTCGAAAATGGTGCAGGAAATCACTCCGCACCATTTGAAGAAGCCCATTCGAAGAAAAAAGAGTCTGCATTATTAGAAGAGGTCGTACCAGACCTATGTGGGCCAACACGCATCTTAACATATGCGTGCAGTTCGATGCGAACGATGCTAGAGCTCCTATATACTCTTTCCATGGTTTGAAAGGAGCTACTCGTCGTCGATGCGGAGTGCACGTTCATCTCGTAGGGCGCGGCGAGGGCTGGCTGCGAGAGAACGCCAGTCAACACACATAACAACGCGAAGAGAACACTGTAGATAAAGCGGCGCATAGAACCTCCTCGCAATACCTGAGTACGTTCACCTTGCCAGGCGGCGTACAATCTTACATTCCATGAGCGCTCCGAAGCAGGATAAGATAATATGGCTCGCCAGAAGCTCCGAAGCGCCCTCTCTTATCAAAGAGAATGCCCACTAAATAGATTTGACATCCCTATTACTATGATAAACAGCCCTCCAAATGAATTCCATCGATAGATACAGATTCTCCCCTTCTTTTCTCAGCGTTTCAGCCGATGAAATAAGCAAGACAATAAAGAGGAATCAGCAGGAAGAAATCACTGTCAATAGAGATGAAGCATTTTCACAGGGATAGATGAGAAAAGAAGGAAAAAACGATGAAGAAATCACTTTTTGCACTCTCATTCTTTGCTATTCTGATTACTATACTAATAAATGTCAAAGCTGTTTTTGCATCATCCAATTCTTCTTTCAATATATCATCGCGTGCCACGGGCTACGAACAGGTCCATGACTGCGCACAGGTCGCTCCAGGCTTCGCGCGCTGCCTGGCGATCACCCTGAAACCAACGGGCATTCATCCAGCCACACTGGCGACAACACCTGCGGGATTAACCCCGAACGATCTACAAAACGCGTATCACCTGCCATCGAACACAGCGGGCAAGGGCCAGACCATCGCTATCGTTGATGCTTATGATGATCCGAAGGCCGAGTCTGATCTGGCTGTATATCGTTCCACATTCGGTCTACCACCCTGCACGAGAGCTAATCACTGCTTCAAAAAAGTGGATCAGCGCGGCAATACACACTATCCACGCGCCGATGCAGGCTGGGCTGGTGAGATTGCGCTCGATCTGGATATGGTCAGCGCGATCGCCCCCCATAGTCATATTCTCCTGGTCGAGGCGAATAGCGATTCTTTCAATGACCTGGGGAGCGCGGTCAACACTGCGGTCCGCCTGGGCGCAACCGAGGTCAGCAACAGCTATGGCGGTCAGGAAGACCGCTCCGACGCCAGCGCTCTCGCCAGCAACTACAATCATCGTGGTGTGGCTATCACTACCAGTTCTGGCGACACTGGCTACGGCGTTCAGCTCCCGGCGGCGTTTAATAGCGTGATCGCGGTTGGTGGAACCTCGCTGAGCCGCGCCAGTGGCACGCGAGGTTGGGTTGAAAGCGCGTGGGGTGGATCTGGTAGCGGTTGCAGTCAATATGTCAAGAAGCCAACATGGCAGAAGGACAGCCTGTGCCATAACAGAACCGTGGCCGATGTCGCCGCCGTCGCTGATCCTGATACCGGAGTCGCCGTCTACAATTCCTATCAGAGCTATAGTAACTGGTCTATCGACGGTGGCACAAGTGCTGCGGCACCCATTATCGCCGGTGTCTACGCGCTGGCCGGAAACGCCGCGAAGGTCAATGGCGCTTACCTGTACAGCCACGCGAAAGACCTGCATGATATCAAAGATGGCAAGAATGGCACATGTACCCACAGCTACCTCTGCACCTCGAACGTGGGTTATGATGGCCCGACCGGACTGGGAACGCCGAACGGAACCAGCGCCTTCTAACACCAATCAGCCTCAAAGCAAGGTGAGTCATCTTATTAAGGCAAGATGGCTCACCTTGCTTTTGCTTCACCTCCAATTTTCAACTCTACAGTAGGGATGGGCCTTGCGTCCATCCGCGTGCCCGCTCTCCCGATGGTGGACCGGATGAATGCAAGGCCCATCCCTACTGAAATTTTCCAATTGTCGAGCTTGTTTACATAGCTATTCTTTAAATAGAGATATGCCATTACAAGTTATGGAGCAAAGCAAGCATAGTATCTATCGAAATAGTAGAAGTCGGCATATTCTGAGAGCAAAGGAAAACGCGATGAAAGCAAGACAGTGGTTCATGCTCCTGTTGATCACAACACTATTGTCTACAGGATTTGTTCTATCTTCCTCCGTTGCCTCGGCGGCAGGCAAAGAGCCAAACGTGTTGGAGATCGTGCGGGGCTCATCCGGTACCAGCGGCGAACAGGGCAACGTTACCCAGACGCAACTGGTGCGGGACATCTATCATACAGTGCTCGCCCTGCCAAAGCGATCGGCACGGCAAGTTTGTCCCATGTACCTGACTGCCCAATATCAACTGACGTTTTTGCATAGTGGCTCCTCCGTATTGAAGGTGCAGGCGCAACAGGGTGGTTGCCCGGAAGTGATTCTCAGCAAGGGTGATATCCGCGTCGCCAATGCACGCTTCTGGTCGCTACTCGCGCACACGCACGAGATCGGGGACCTCCATACTGCGGGCAATGCTCCCGATGGGTTGACACCAGGCGACCTGCAGAGCGCGTATGGATTGCCTTCAGCCACGGCTGGCAAAGGTCAGACCGTTGCCATCGTTGATGCGTACAATGATCCGCGCGCCGAAACCGATATGGGTGTCTATCGCGCAATGTTCGGCCTGCCAGCCTGTACGACCACCAATCACTGTTTCAAAAGAATGAACCAGTTCGGCAGCATTCACTATCCCAGAGCCAATCAGGACTGGTCCGGCGAGATCGCGCTTGATCTGGACATGGCCAGTGCGATCTGTCCCAACTGCCACATTCTCCTGGTCGAAGCGAGCAGCTCATCGTTCAATGACCTGGGAACAGCCGTCAACACGGCGGTCCGCCTGGGCGCAAACGTGATCAGCAATAGCTACGGTGGTCAGGAAGATGGTCAGTCCGCCCAATCGGTTGCTCACTACTATAATCAT
>JALYTQ010000164.1 GCA_030854195.1 Chloroflexota bacterium | reverse complement strand
GGCCAGCCCCCCCTTTCCGCTGCAGGTGAAGAACAAGGCCGAACCGCTCAGTGTGCGCAGCCTGTTGGGGTTGGCTCATTCTTCATAAATACTTGCGCAGAACGAAGCCCATTTGCTGAATGCGGTAGAAGCCAAACCATTCGTAGAGGCGATGCGCGTGCGTGTTATTGTCCTGCGTGTTGAGCATAATGCGCGCCACCTTTGCCTGCGCGAAGAAGCGTATAGCCTCGGCCATCAGGCGCGCGCCGATGCCCTGTCCATTTACAGAAGGATGTACCGCGATGCGTACCAGGTAGCCCGAGTCCGCGTCTAGCGCGTTGAACTGGTAGCCCACAACCCGTCCGTTTAGTTCGGCGACCACGCAGTACGGATGTGTCGCGGCGATCGTGGTGAACGCCGTGCTGTCATAGCGCCACAAGTCTTCGAAGCACGCGTTCTCGATAGCGAGCAGCGCGGGCATATCGCCGCTGAGAGGTATCCTCGGCAGATTGACCGGGCGGATCTTCACCTGCTGATTCCCTTGCGTAGGAATAGTGTAGTCGAATTTGTCATAAGCGTAGAGTTGTCGGTACGGCACGAAGCCACGCGCCAGCAGCTTTGCGCGCAACCAGTCGTGCTCGGCGTCGTTGCCCGAGTAGTGCAGGGTGCGCACGCCACGCGGGGTAAGTTGAGCGGCAAGCTGTTCAAGCAGGCGATAGAGAATATCGAGATAGTGTGTGCTTTCCGTCCAACTGACGCCGAAGCCGCCGATCCACGCGCAGGATGTGCTCAGGATCTGTGAGAGCAGAAAGCCATACAACGCATTGCCGTGGAATGCCCCTATGGCGGGATAGTGCTTGAGCTGGTCTGGCAGCTCTTCCAGTGTAAATCTTTGATAGACATATTCAGAAGTGTTGAGCAGGCGCTCGATAGCTCGCATGTCGTCGGATGTCAGCAGGCGTATCTGCTCTCTGCCAGGTGCCATGATTTCCCTTTTCTCTATGAAGTACTTACGCTTTCGTCTCTTCTGGTCCCGGTCCCTTTATTTCGCGGCGCAGCTTCTCCACGTCTGGCTTCACTGCATTGCGCATGCGAAAACCTGTCAGGTGATGGATGCGTCGTAGCTCCGCGATCAGGACATCGGTATTGAGGCGATACGCCTTTGTTGGAGGTGGACCCTGGCTATCGACCGCCGCGTCGTCGCCGAGCAGATTGTTAATGCAAGTTGCCACGCAGGCACCCATAGCGTCAAGGTCGTAGCCGCCCTCCTGCACCATCACCAGGCGTCCGTCGCATAAGAGATGAGCGAGGTCGATGATGATCTGGTTCAGCCTGGCAAAGCCTGCTGTGGAGAGGTACATATCCCCGATCGGGTCCTTCCAGTGCGCGTCGAAGCCCGCCGAGACCAGGATCAGCTGTGGATTAAAGCGGTCCGCCGCCGGTGACATTACCTGGCGGAAGATGGCCTCGTAGGTGTCAAAGGCGGTCGTCGCGGGCAGTGGTACGTTGATCGTCGTGCCCAGTCCCGCGCCTTCGCCCAGTTCGCCGGACGCGCCGGTGCCGGGATAGAAGGGTGCCTGATGGACGGAGAAGTAGAGCACACGCGGATCGTCGTAGAAGATATCCTGAATGCCGTTGCCATGATGCACGTCGTAGTCGATAATCATCACACGCTCAAGTCCGTGCTGATCCAGGGCGTAGCGTGCCGCCACGGCGACATTGTTGAAGAGGCAGAAGCCCATTGCCTCTCTCGCTAGAGCGTGGTGTCCCGGCGGACGTACCAGGCAGTAGGCGTTATCGATCTTGCCCTGCATAATTGCATCGATAGCTACCAGCGGAGCACCTGCCGCCATGCGCGCCGCCTCGTAAGAATGCGGCGAGATGTACGTATCGGTCGCGAAAAAGTGCGACTGGCGCTTGCCCGCCTCGGCCTGTCGCGCGGCCTCCTGGCTAAACAGTTCCACCTCGCGAATATAGTCCGGCTCGTGGACTGCCGCCAGTTCCTTCACGGTCGCGGGCCGTGGGGGCAGTTGTACCAGTCCATCGCGCTCCAGCCAGTTGAGCGCTTCGAGAATCGCCATTGCCATTTTGAGACGTTGTGGCCTCTCGGGATGGTGCTGCGGCGTGATGTGCTCTAGAAAAATTGGATCATAGATAAGGGCGGTGGTCATACAAATTTCCTCGGCTTTGATAGATTGCATGTTGGGCGCGACGGATCACGCCCAACGTACCTGTGAGGATATTGTAGTACTAAAGCACCTGTTTGACCAGCCCTGGAATCTCGAAGATGGTGTCAGCGACGGGAACCTTCGCCGCCTCCAGCGCGGCGACCTTGCCCTGTGCCGTCCCGGTATTGCCAGAGATGATAGCGCCAGCATGTCCCATGCGCTTTCCAGCGGGTGCCGTGCGCCCGGAGATGGAGGCGACCACAGGCTTGCTCATGGACTTGATGTACTCGGCGGCATCCTCTTCATCACTGCCGCCGATCTCGCCGCAGATGACGACCACCTTCGTCTCGGGGTCCTTCTCGAACAACCGTAGATGGTCGATGAAGGTCGAGCCGATGAGGGGATCGCCGCCGATGCCGATGCAGGTGGATTGTCCCAGGCCCGCTTCGGTGAGCAGCGCCACAACCTCGTAGGTGAGCGTGCCAGAGCGCGAGATGAAGCCGACAGGACCAGGTGTAAATATCTGGTAAGGAATAATCCCGATCTTGCCCTTGCCTGGCGTACACATGCCGGGACAGTTGGGACCGATCAGCGTGGCACCGTATTCGCGCACCACCAGCATTGCCCGCGTCATGTCGATCACCGGAATGCCCTCGGTAATGCAGACGATGAGCTTGATACCAGCGGTTGCCGCCTCCATGATGGCGTCAGCTGCGCCGGGAGGTGGCACGAAGATACACGTGGCATTGGCACCTGTGGCCTGCTGCGCTTCCGAGACGGTATCGAAGACCGGTACGTCCTCCACCGCCTGCCCACCACGGCCCGGCGTCACGCCTCCAACAATATTGGTCCCGGCTGCCTTCATATTGCGTGTATGATACAGGCCCTCGCGCCCGGTAATGCCCTGCACGATGAGCCGTGTTGTATTATCTAAAAGAATGCTCATAGCTTCTGCCCCCGATCCAATATTGCAATTGCCCTGACGATCTTCTCAGCGGCGTCATTCATATCTTTGCCCCATTCAAGCCCTGCATGTTTCAACATCTCGCGGCCCTCTTCCGCACCGGTACCGGAGAGGCGCACAACGATCGGCATGCCCTTTGGCAGCTCGGCCTGCGCCATAATGACGCCCTTCGCGACCTCTTCGCCACGCGTAATGCCGCCGAAGATGTTGACCAGGATGCCCTCTACCTGTGGATCGCGTGCCACAAAGGTCAGCGCCTTGTACATCATTTCGGCCTTCGCGCCTCCGCCGATATCCAGGAAGTTCGCCGGTTTACCGCCCGCGCGCGCCACCATGTCCAGCGTGGTCATGACTAGACCCGCGCCGTTACCGATGATGCCAACGTTGCCGTTCAGCTTCACATAGGTCAGGCCCGCCTGCTTCGCCTCGTACTCAAGGGGATTCGACTCCTCCGACTCGGCCCAGCTGGCGTACTCCTTCTGCCGGAACAGACCGCTGTCGTCGATGATAATCTTGGCATCGGCGGCCTGCACCTGTCCCTCGGCTGTCAGCACCAGGGGATTGATCTCGGCCAGGTTGGCGTCGCTCTCGATGAAGGCTTTGGCCAGCGCGGTAAGGATCGCGCCCGCCTTGCCGACGATCGCGCTGGGCAGACCTGCGCGGGCCACGATATCGCGTGCCTCGAAGGGCCGCAGACCCCAGCGCATGTCGATCGGAAATTTGATGATCTTCTCCGGTGCGGTCGCCGCGACCTCTTCGATATCGATGCCGCCCTCTTTCGAGATCATCACCACCGGTGCCTGGCTCTTGCGATCGAGGATGATACCGAGGTAGTACTCTTCCTTGATATCGATCTTCGAGACCACCAGAACCTTCTCGACCTTCAATCCCTTGATGTCCATGCCGAGCACGCGTGCCGCTGAAGCACGCGCCTGCTCTGGCGTATCACCGAACTGGATGCCGCCAGCCTTGCCGCGCCCACCGACGTAGACCTGGGCTTTGATCACAACCGGCCCGCCCAACTCGCGAGCAATCGCTTCGGCCTCTTCCGGCGTGTGCGCTACTCGTCCGGGCTGTATCGGAATCCCGTAGCGCGCCAGAATATCTTTGGCCTGATATTCGTGAATCTTCACTGATTGATGCTCCTTGTTAAAAAATAAGCAACACGTTGCAGACCCCCTCCACTGGCCCGAGAAGGAAATACTGTTTCTACTGAAATGCTAGCACGTGAAATGTTGAGCGTCAAGGTAGGTTTCGCGGCTCAGCAAGAGTTTCCCTGTCTGCTGGCCGCGACCTCCTCCTATTTTGTCGCACAGGCGACGCACGCACTATGCACGCTTGATGCACGTAGAGACTTGAACTAAAAAGTGCCCTTGTTCGTATTTCTCACAGTGTTGTCACGTTTCCATTCTCAATTTTTTGTGATATCCACGACAGCTTTGCGACATATATTTAATAGTGCCGCGACAGATTTCTGCTACAGTTAACTCAGGTTCACCGTCTGTTCCTGATAAAAACAAAGCGAGGTCCATTATACGTTATGATTACACTTAGTAGCCTGGTTGGACGCTCCATTCTGGTTATGGTAATCTCGACTATAGATTTTTTCTGCCTTATCGGTAGCTACGGCCTGTTGCGGCTGTTACATATCTCGGTGAACTGGATCACCTGGATCATTGGCACCTTCCTCATTGTGGTCAGCAGCTTGTTCTGTCTCTCGCTTGTAGCGCCGATCGGCGTCTCTGCCGACATCGGCACGAGCAACCTGCTGGGTGCCATTGCTTTTCTTATAGCAATAGATTCATGGAGCCAGTGGATAATGCGGCGCTCGTATCTGGTCTTCAAAAAGGGCGCGCTGCCCTGGCTGACTCAACGTGTGCGTAACGCGTTTCTCTTCCTGCGCAAGCAGCACCAATTTCTGGGCTGGCTGGTCGTGATTACGGCTGTGGCGCACGCACTGTATTTCTTGCCTATCCTTACGAGAGTGTCGCTGTACGAGGTGGTTACGGGCTTTATCGCGCTGGCCCTCCTGGGATTGGGAGTCGCTCTGGGCTGGTGGATCGAGTTGGCGGTGAGAAGGAAGCGCGCCTCTCAGAGACTGCGCCTCCTCCATTTTGTCGTTGCGATCGTCTTCGTGCTTGCTTTTATCGTGCATGTGTAATGCTACTTACTGCTGCTTTATCCAGCATCCGATGTCGTTGACGACCTCCTCGACGACGTGTCCGGGCACCGTATAAGCGGCGGGCGTGGCCTTTTGTCCACCTTCCACCGGCATGAACAGGTCTCTTCTCTATGAAAGACGTGTAATGCCGGAGATAAATGCGAGACAAAACAGCGTCCATTAGCGTTTTTGTCAAGGATAGTAGCGATTCCGTAGACGGATCGGCGCAAACTTGATACAATGCATCTGCAAAACATTATAGCGTATATTGAGGAAAAAATTATCGCGGTGTGAGAATGCGCGCATCTATGCTATCACCTATGGGCGATCTGACTCGTGTACATTATAGGTATTAACCATCACAAAATATCGCCGAAGGCGGCAATACGTCGAGGTCAATGAGTATTTTTTGTTATTTTAGGAAGGAGGCGCGGCTCGCTCCCATCCTCTAAAGGGGGCAAGTTCTCGTCAAACACGATGCATGGGTAAAAAAACAGCTATTATACCAGTTTTATCACGTTCTGAAGAGGAAGAAGAGAAGATGCCCCCCGTTACACATCCGCGCAAACGCCGCTTTGCCTCCTGGCTGTGGCTCTGGCTGGTTGCTGTGCTCGTTGTGGGAGCCGTTGTTCTGATTGTGGTAAGCTCTATCGCGGGCTACTGGCTGCAAAACGCTAACCTGCCCACTGCGGCCAGCGTGATCAATCCGACCACCACGACGGTTCCGGTGACGACGCTGAACGTAGGGCGGACCTCGCCCTACGCGGGCCTGGATATGACGGTGGTGAACGCGCAGTACGCGACCTCTTTTGGCGACGATAATATTCAGTCCGGTGCGGCGATCGTGCGCCTCAATATGCAGATCGCGAACCATACGACCGGCCAGATCAATGTGGTGTATTACATGATCGCGCATCTGATCGCCCCGCACATGGAAGCGATTGCGCCGACAAACGTGCTCCTTTCGACCGGCCCAAAGCCAGGCAAAAGCGAGAGCGGTTGGATTGACTTCTCTGTCGCTAAGGGTGTTCAGTTGAATACATTGTCGCTGCAACTCGGCTCTACCGTGCTGAACGAGTCGCTGGTAACTATTCCCTTGACTGGAAAATTTAATGGGAGCCAGTATGCCGACCGGGTTTCGCGCCAGGACGATACCTACAGCTACTATTTCTCGGGCGGAACTTTGAACTATCACCTGACGAGCGTGGAGACGCGCTTCGACTATGCGGGCAACCAGTCTAAAGCGGGCAAGCAGTTCTACATCCTCAATTTCCAGATTGCTAATCCGAATGGCGTGGATATCTCGCCCGGCTATGGTTTCGACTATCTGCGCATGGTGGTCAACGGCTATGGCAACCCACCAGTTGACAATACCCTGCCCTATACCTTTGGTGCAGGCAAGACGATCAACGGTCGTGTAGTCTTTTCCGTACAATCCGGTCTGCACAATTTCTCGTTGCGCTTCCTGTCGCAGACTGGCAATGGCGCGCAGGATTACGGTTTAAATATATAATACATAAAAATAAGGCATGGTCGCGCGTTGCATGTAAAAGGCGACCATGCCTTATTTTTTAGTTGCGTATAAACGCCAGTAGCTCGTCGCGTTTCTCCTCCATGAGAGCCTGGCTGTTGGCTTCGAGATTCAGGCGCAGCAGCGGCTCAGTGTTGGATGGGCGCACGTTGAACCACCAGTCGCCGTAATCGATGGTGAGGCCATCGAGGTGATCCACTAGCTTCGCGCCCTGACCAAAATGCTCTTCCAGCGCCTTGAGTTTGCCCGGCGCGTCAGTCACAGTGCTATTGACCTCGCCGCTGCGGATGCCGTGGTCCAGCGGCTTAATGATCTCCGAAAACGGCTTGCCTTCGATTGAGACCAACTCCAGCATAATCAGGAATGCGATCAGGCCAGAGTCGGCGAACCAGTTGTCGCGGAAGTAGAAGTGGCCGGAGTGCTCGCCGCCGAAGATGCCGTTCAGGTCGCGCATCTCGGCCTTGATGAAGGAGTGTCCAACACGCGTGCGCACAGCCTTGCCACCCAGGCTCTCGACGAGTTCGGGCACGCTTTTGGAGACGATCAGGTTATAGAGGATGGTCGAGCCTGGATACTTATGCAGCAGGCTGTTCGATACGGTCTCTGTGACCTGCGAACCATCAACAATGGTGCCATGCTCGTCGACCGGGAACATGCGATCGGCGTCCCCGTCGAAGGCCGCGCCCATGTCGGCCCCAGTCTCGCGCACTTTCTTCTGCAGATCGGCCATGTTCTCCGGCTCAATTGGACTGGCAGGATGATTGGGAAAGCTGCCGTCGAGTTCGAAGTAGAGCGGTATCAGCTCGCAAGGCAGACGCTTGAAGACGCGTGGCGCAATCAAGCCCGCCATGCCGTTGCCCGCATCGATGACGATCTTGAGCGGCCTGATCTTGCTGACATCGATAAAGGAGAGGACGTGGTTGACATAATCCTCGCTGGTGTCGCGCTGCGTAATCTCGCCTTTGTGCGCGGGTTGGGTGAAGTTGCCGCTGACCGCCAGGTCGCGAATGTCGCCCAGGCCCGTATCCAGGCTGATGGGGAACGCCTGGGCGCGACAGAACTTAATGCCATTGTACTTGCCGGGATTGTGCGAGGCAGTGACCATAGCTCCTGCTGCATAGTTGAATTTGCCCACGGCGAAATAGAGCTGGTCGGTCGTGGTCAGGCCAAGATCGATGGCGTTCACTCCCTGGTCGCTGATACCCTGGATGAGCGCCTTCGCTATCTGCGGCGAAGAGAGGCGCATGTCGCGCCCGACAGCGATCTCCGTCACATTGAGGTACTGGGCGGCTGCGCGCCCGATCGCGTAGGCGGTCTCCTCGGTGAGGTTTTCGCCGTAGACGCCGCGTACGTCGTACGCTTTGAAAATAGAGGGATCGACGGTGCTATGTGATGTGCTCATTTTTGTTTGCTGTAAGCACGTTCCCCCGAAAATAAGATGTGCAAGGAGGAAAGTGCTTTGCTCCTTTCTCAATTGACTCTCTATAACATCTTTTCTGCTTCCTTAGCGCCTCTGCTTTATGTATTGTAGTCCGTCTGGGTCGTTGACTTCCAAATTTCTAGCAGCACCCAGGGTTGTCCCGTGCTGCGTGGATCGTAGATCTGGCCGACCTCGACGAACTTTGCGCGTGAGAACGCGTGGCGCGCTGACTGATTGGCCAGCGCGGTCTCCGCGTACACGCGCCTGATGCTGGAAAAGGTGAAGAGGTGCCTGACGAGCGTGCGGATCGCTTCCGAGCCGTAGCCCTGGCCCCAGCGCGACTTTTCGCCCAGCCCCAGGCCCACCTCGACCTGTCCCAGGCGGTGGTCGATGTTGAAATAGGTAATTGTACCAATAGGAACGTGCCACTCGTCTTCGATGATAAACCAGAACTGCCGCCCATTGCCCCGCACATAGTTTCGCTCAAAGGTGGGTATAAACTCCGTCATGGTGCGCGAGTAGGGACGATGCGGATCGTAGCGCCACACCTCGTCATCGCGTTCCCAGTGAAAGACCCGCGTGGCGTCGCTGAGCGCGGGCCGACGTAGGTAGACGCGCTCTCCGTGCAGCGCCTGCTCTGTTTTATTGTCGTGTTGTGTCTCTGTCATGCTAGTCCTGGTAATTTTCACTTAACATCGTAAGTTTTTGTGGTTTCCTCGCTGGAAGCGGCAGGCGCTCATGTCCTTTCGCTATCCGTTTGAGGATACTGAGATCAGGATACTGAAAATATCGCATTTGCAAAGCTTGTTCCTGCCGCCAGCGGTCCCACCTCGAACGCCTGCGCCAACGTCTGACCCAGATCGGCGAAGGTCGCGCGTGTGCCCAGATCGACGCCCGCATGTAGTTGTTGACCATAGGCGAGCAGCGGTACACATTCGCGTGTATGGTCGGTTCCACGATAGGTTGGGTCGACGCCGTGGTCAGCGCTGAAGAAGAGGGCATCCTCCGGGCGCATGAGCCGCTGCACCTGTGGGAGCCAGGCGTCCACGTCGCGTAGGGCCTGCGCGTAGCCCTGGCTGTCGCGCCGATGGCCCCAGAGCATATCGAATTCTACTAAGTTAACGAAAAGGAGACCCGTAAAGTCGCGCTCTAGCCAACGCAACGTCGCCGCCATACCCTCGCGATTCGTCTCCGTGTGGTCGCGCTGTGTCAGGCCACGGCCTGCGAAGAGATCCTCGATCTTGCCAATGCCGATGACCTCTTTCCCCGCCGCGCTGAGCAGGTCGAGCAGCGTGGTCCCGGTCGGTGCTAACGAGAAGTCGCGCCGGTGCTCCGTGCGTCGGAAAGCGCCGGGCGTGCCGATAAACGGACGTGCAATGATGCGGCCAACGGCGTGGTCTCCTGTGAGCATGCCCCGCGCAAGTTCGCACATGTGATACAGCTCGGTGAGGGGAATAATCTCCTGGTGTGCCGCGAGCTGGAAGACGCTATCGGCGGATGTGTAGAGGATGGGCGAGCCTGTGCGCATGTGTTCCTCGCCCAGCTCTTTGATAATCTCGGTGCCGGATGCAACCTTGTTGCCAATGACCGTATGGCCGATCAGTTGCTCGAAGGCCGTCACAACCTCCGCGGGGAAGCCATGTGGATAGGTCGGCAGCGGCTTCTGCAAGACGACGCCGGTCATCTCCCAGTGGCCTGCTGTGCTATCCTTGCCCGCTGCCTGCGAGGCCATGCGCCCATACGCGCCCAGGGCTTCCTTGCGCGGCGGCGTGCCCAGAATCGGTGTGATATTGCCCAGGCCAATGCTGCCCAGGTGCGGTAGTTCCAGCCCCCCGATCGCCTGGGCGCAATGTTCGAGCGAGCTTGCTCCCTCGTCTCCATACGCCTGGGCATCGGGACCCTCGCCAGCTCCCACCCCGTCGAGCACGACCAGGATGGCGCGTCTCAGTGTCGTCATCGCTGCACCCTCTTCAATGCTAAACGCGCAGGTTTTGGCAACGGATCGCCGATCAATGGCAACGCGTAGTCAAAAAACGCTTGCGTGACCATCGTTTTGCCCGCGTGCAGGTATTCATCCGGCAGCAGACGCTGGACGTTTGCAACCTGCGCGAGCTCCGCCAGACCCGTTATGCAAGCATACGTGGGCCTGGCGGAGCGCTGCAATGTGACCATTTTATCGCTCTCGCCGTCCAGCAGCGCCTGCACGCCCTTCTGTCCAACCAGGTACGCCTCGTCGCGATCAGTGGACGAGACGCTGTTGGACGACATGCGCTGCAGGTCGCCGGGTTTGTCGAAACGTGCGCGCAACTGTAGTTTCTGTATGATCAATTTTACCAGATATTGCGCCGCTCCGCTTAGCAACGGGTGTTGAAATGCATCGGTGCCGACCGCTTCAGCCTCACCTAGCGCCTGCCCCTTCTCGTCGCGAATCGTTTCCGCCGCGACAACTACGACGTAACCGAGGCGTCGGTACACCTCTTCCACCTGTGCCAGGAAACGCTCCTCGACAAAGGTCTGTTCGGGCAGCAGGAGGATGTGCGGCGGATCGTTCTCGTGTCCCTTGCCCAGCGCGGCGGAGGCCGTCAGCCAACCGGCGTCGCGCCCCATCGTCTCGATGACCTTCACCGGATAGTGCGTCGGAATCGAGATCGTGTTCAGCGCCGAGTCCATCGTCGCCAGGGCGAGGAAACGCGCGGCGCTCCCATAGCCGGGACAATGGTCGGTGAAGGGCAGGTCGTTGTCGATGGTTTTGGGGACGCTGATGGTCTGTAGCTCGTACCCGCTCTGCTGCGCGGCCTGGGCCAGGCGGTGGGCTGTATCAGCCGAATCGTTGCCGCCGATGTAGAGCACGTAGCGCACATCGTAGCGCCGCAGAATATCTATCGCCTTCTCAATATCGTGCTCTTGCAGTTTGTAGCGACACGTGCCCAGGGCAGCCGAGGGCGTATGTAGTATCCTGGGCCACAGCCCCGGCGACTCTCGGCGTAGAT
>JALYTQ010000163.1 GCA_030854195.1 Chloroflexota bacterium | reverse complement strand
GCCTCCCTCCGTGTCCCCATTACGTGGTTCTGGGCCGGAGGGAGGCAAGCCCCCTCCCTACTGAGTTAAAGAGAAAGGGACGGTGTTTCTATGGTCACTCCTATCAGCGAGGGATTGCCACTGTGGGAAGCCTCGGAGGAGCGAAAGCAAGAGGCCAACGTGACGCGCTACATGCAATGGTTGGCGGATACACAAAAGTTGCACTTTGTTACGCGTGAGGATCTGTGGCAGTGGTCGGTGACGCATATCGAAGATTTCTGGGCATCACTGTGGGAGTATTTTCATATAAAAGCTTCAAAGCCTTACGAGACGGTACTGGTGGAGCGCAAGATGCCGGGCGCGCAGTGGTTTCCCGGTGCCGAGCTGAACTACGCCGAGCACGTCTTCAGGAACAGGACGCCGGATCGTCCCGCGCTGCTATTCCGCTCCGAACGCCATGAGAGGGTCGAGATCTCGTGGGACGAGCTGCACCAGAAGGTTGGCGCGATCGCTGGGGCGCTGCGGCGCATGGGCGTGCAGCGCGGCGATCGCGTGGTGGCGTACATGCCGAATATTCCTGAAACGGTGATCGCTTTTCTGGCCTGTGCCAGCATAGGCGCGATCTGGTCGAGCTGCGCGCCCGACTTCGGGAAAGATAGCGTGATCGACCGCTTCAAGCAGATCGAGCCGAAGGTGCTCTTCGCGGTCGATGGCTACCAGTACAACGGGCGCACCTTCGATCGTTTCGCGGTCATCGCCGAGCTGCAAAAGGCGTTGCCAACCCTGCAACAGACGGTGCTGGTCCCCTACGTCACCGAGACCATCCCCAGAGAATACACCTCGCTGGTGCCGTGGCATACGCTGCTCGAAAACTCTGCTGAACTGACATTCGAGCAGGTACCGTTCGACCATCCACTGTGGGTCCTCTACTCCTCCGGTACGACGGGACTGCCCAAACCGATCGTGCAGGGACAGGGCGGTATTCTCATGGAGCATATGAAGCAGCTCGTGCTGGATGTCGATCTGAGGCCGGGCGAACGCTTTTTCTGGTTTACGACGACGGGCTGGATGATGTGGAATCTGCTGGTCGGTGGCCTGCTGGTCAATACAACGGTGCTGCTCTACGATGGCAGCCCGGCCTACCCGAATATGGAGACGCTGTGGAAGTTTGCGCAGGATAGCGGGATGACGCTCTTCGGGACAAGCGCGGGCTACATCTCTTCCTGCATGAAGGCCGAAATTGAGCCTGGCAAGACCTATGATCTGAGCAAGCTGCACACGATTGGCTCGACCGGATCGCCACTCTCGCCGGAGGGCTTCCACTGGGTCTACGAGCATGTGAAGCGCGATCTGTGGCTGGCCTCGATCAGCGGTGGAACCGATGTCTGCTCGGCCTTTGTGGGTGGCTCGGTCCTGCTCCCCGTGCGCACGGGCGAGCTGCAATGCCGCCTGCTCGGTTCAAGCGTGCAGTCGTTCAGCGAGCTGGGCAAGGCGCTTATCGATGAGGTCGGCGAGCTGGTGATTACGCAGCCCATGCCCTCCATGCCCCTCTACTTCTGGAACGACACCGATGGGCAGCGCTATAGGGAGAGCTACTTCAGCGAGTTCCCAGGCGTGTGGCGGCACGGTGATTGGATCAAGGTCACACCGCATGGCAGCGCAATCATCTACGGGCGCTCCGACTCGACGATCAATCGCATGGGAGTCAGGATGGGGAGCAGCGAGATCTATCGCGTCGTCGAGGCGATGCCAGAGGTACTTGATAGCCTGATTATCGGCGTCGAGATGGCGAATGGTGGATATTATATGCCGCTCTTCGTCGTACTCAGAGAAGGCGTGGAGCTCACCGACGCTTTGAAGACGAAGATCAAGCAAACGTTGCGCACCCACATCTCTCCCCATCATGTGCCCGACGAGATTATCGCTATTCCCGAGGTGCCGCGCACACTCAGCGGCAAAAAGCTGGAGGTGCCGGTAAAGAAACTGTTCATGGGCGTTCCGCTGGAGAAGGCTATCAGTATGGATGCGCTGAGCAACCCGCAGTCGATGCAGTTCTTTGTCGATCTGGCAGCGCATAAAGCAGAGGCCCAATCGTAGCGCTCTGTCAAAGGACATTGAGGTTTGCTCGTAGGGACCCGATTTATCGCGTCCGGCGATTCATCGCCGTGTATGGTCCCACCGCGCTTGTTGCCTGATTCATCGTGTTACAGGGCGATGAATCGCTGGACGGCATAAATGCGGTCCCTACCTGATACTGGTCATAAAGCAGTAGAGCCTGTACCATCACCTCATGCGACCCAGAAAGCTACCAAAAACATAATCGTAATCAGACAGAAAAGCGGCAATGAGAACGCTATATAGAAGTCATTGAAGCGCGAATGCTTGCCCCATAGCGCGCAGAGAATCGTTACCGGGAAGGCCACGAGCAAGTAGCGTGGGAGCGACGTGAGGGGCTCTATATAATAAATGGGAAAGCTGAGTGCAATCAGTGCCAGGGCCAGAGAAAACAGGATATAGTGCAGCGGGATACGCCGCCAACCGATGAACAGGATCGCCAGTGGAAGGATAGTGAAGAGCGTATCTAGCAGATTCTGCGTTCGTGTCCAGACATTCGAGCGCGGATCAAACATCAGTTGCAACGATGCCACTATGCCCTGCCACGGCAACGACAGGTGACGATTCCAGACAGCCGCCTCCTGAGAGCTAAAGGCCAGCGGATCGCCCGTGGTACTCCAAAGATAGAGCATGTAGATGCCCAGGGCGGCGGGAATCAAAAGCACCGGCGCGAGGCGCAGCAGCAGGCCCCACCATTGCGAGAAGCTGGCCCGTTCAAAATGTAGTCGCAAGCCGTCGCGCAGCCCGATAACAAGAAAGGGCACGGCCAGCGCCAACCCCGACGAGCGCGTCATGGTCGCCAGAAAACCGAGCAGACCCGCGCATAACCACGCCCACCTGCTCTCGTACCGCAGCAGCAAGAACGTTGCGATACACAGCATGACAAAGAGCGATTCCGTATAGCCCAGGAAAAAGAAGAATGAGAACGGGGAAAACGCGAAATAATAAAGCGCTCGCCTGGCGGTCGACTCCTCAAACTCTTCGCTCACCAATCTGTATAGGAATACCAGCGCGAAGTAAAAACAGATATTCGCAACTAACAGACCAGCGATAATGTAGGATAGTGGATCGCTCCCCCCTGATAGCCAGCCGACTCCATGCAGAATTAATGGCCAGAGTGGAAAAAAGCCCGTATCCTGCACGACACGATAGCCATAGAAGGCGATATGGACATAGTGGACGACATCCCAATGGTAGTAGATACAAAAGGCGTCTACCTTGCAATCCGCGCTGAAATTTTGAGTGGCGTGCGAGAAAAAGCCGACGCAAAAAATGCTAATCAGAATAATCATCAGGCGGCTCATAGCAAAAACCCATGCCGCCTCTTTCCATGCTTCTTTCTGTTTAAACATTGGAGCTCTATAATTGCTTTCTATTATTTTACATTAAAATAGGTCTTCTTCAGTTCACCGTATTATAGCAAATGTTGGGAAGAAGCAAAACGCCTGCTACAAAAGTGGGGCGCTCCCTTCTTATTGTAGCAGAACCAACATAATAAAGCTCTATGAGTGATCCTGCTCACGAGCCGGGTGGTCCTTTCTGACTAGTTACCAGATCACTCATGAAAAGAGTAGTTTCGACTACCCCGCTCACATTCCCTGTGCGATAATACTAGTTGAAAAGCTATTACGACGCTCGTACTACTCAAGGAGAAAGAGCATTCATGCATTCAGATTCTAATCCATACGAAAACAATGCGCCCATTCCTAATCCTTACGAGACGCCAGGCTATGGAGCGCCACCACCAGCTTCGAATCCGCCGCCACAGCCGCCGAACCCTGCACAGCAGTCCGGCAATCAGTATCCCCCACCGCCACAGCCGCAAAACCCTGCACAGCAGTCCGGCAATCAGTATCCGCCGCAACAGGGGAATCAGTATCCGCCGCCACAGCCGCCGTATCCCGCACAGCAGCCAGGCAGCCAGTATCCGCCGCCACAGCCGCCGTATCCTGCGCCCGGCAATCAGTACCCGCCGCCACAGGGCGGCACGCCGCCAACCGTTTACGGTCCCTATAGTCAGCAGCCAGGCGCTGCGGCTCAAAATACCCCTTATCCATATCCAAACGCACCTTTGCCGCAGTATAACCAGGGGAACCAGTTTAACCAGTTTAACCAGCCGGACCATCTGCCCAAGAAGCGCCCGTCGGGAATGCGTACTGCCGTGATCGTTATCGTAGCGCTCGTCGTTATCTTCGCGGCCATCGCGGCCATCGCTATCCCCATCCACAATACCCAGGTCGCTAACGCGAACGCCACAGCGACCGCCCAGACGAACGCGCATATCGCCGCCACCGCCCAGGCCAATGCCTACATCACAGCCACGGCCCAGGCAAGAACCTATGCCACGGCCACAGCAGTCGCCAATACCTATCCCTTCAGCAGCAATCTCCAATTGAACGATCCGCTGAGCAACAACAGCCATGGCAATGGGTGGGAAGAGAATGCGAATTGCGCCTTTACGAACGGGGCTTACCACGATATTGACCCAACGGCTAACTCCATCTCGCCCTGCACCGCCCTCAAGTCCAATTTCAAAGATTTCACCTACCAGGCAACCGTGCAGCTGAAAACTGACGAACTCGGAGGGATTACCTTCCGTGGCGACGCGCTGCAGTGGCACTACTACTCCTATGTCGTAGCTAACGATGGCTCGTTTGCACTCTTCCTGTACACCAAGCCAGATACCAAGCCACAGACGCTTCGCGAAGGGGGCGCGCAGGCCAACGTCAAGCAGCCACTACAGATCGGCGTGGTCGCGCGCGGCAACAAGATCGACCTTTATATCAATCAGCAACAGGTTGCCACCGTGAACGACAGCACGTATACCAGCGGCCATGTTGGCGTAGTTGCTTATAACACCGGCAATAACGTTGACGAGGCGTTCACCAACGCGCAGGTCTGGACGCTATGAGCTAGCTAGCACATCGCTTGCCAGGAGGTGGGCTATACCCTCCTGGTAGGCCCATTTGCTTCTCTGCTGCATAACCGTGATCAGGGGAGCAAAGACCTCCGGCAGCGCGCCGAGCAGGGCCAGTTCGTTCTCTCGCGCTGGCATGCCTTCGGATTGCAGGGCCAGGTCGTAGGCTGCGGGATCGAAGCGCCAGGGCTGGCAGCAGCCCGGATAGCGCGCCAGCAGGTGCGCGGCGATCTGCAAACCCTTGAGATCGAAGTCACCACTGTAATAAAGCGTATGCTCCACTGATGTAGCCAGCAACTGGTCGAGCAGGAGCAGCGCGGCAACGCTGGGCCAGCCCGCCGTGCAGACGAGCGTGGGCGGCGTCCCTTGTACATTCTGGCGTACAAGCTCGTCGCTCACCTCTTCGAAGACCTGGGGATTCTCGAAGACGTAGATAGCGGGCCGCGCCGCCTGCGCGCTGCTCCACTCCAATAGCTGGCGTTGCGGCAGGAGCAGTATGCGCGCTCCCGCTGTACGTGGCAGCGGATCGACCTCGCCCGAACGGGTGAGCGCGCTCGCCAGATTGAAGACGGCGACGCTCGATGAGATGGTATCGACCAGTAGCCCTACCTCGTTGTAGAGGCGCAGCGCGTGCGCGCGTTCTTGCGGAGGCGTGGGCAGCGCAGTGATAGAGAGATCGTTGAGTGCGAGCAAAAACAGGCGACCGGCGGGACGCCCCGCATCAAGGGCGTGCGGATCGCCGCTCGTCCGCTGCGCAAAGAGGGCCAGCCGCTCGGAGGGCACAGGTAATTGATCTAACAGGCTCGCAACATAGCCAATGATAGCAAGCTGGCGCTCCTGCTCCTTCAGCGGCGCATTTTTGTAGCGCGCAAAGAGCCATTCCAGCCCGTGTAGACCGTTGAGCAGCCAGAAACGTCCGCGCTCAGGTAGTTCCTCCGCTAAGGCATGCAAGGCCGAGGAAAAGTCGAATTGATGCGCGGCGCGGGCGGCTCGTCGCTCCTGCTGCGTCTCCAGTGGCTCGTCGGGACGGAAGGCGATGAGCACATCGAGCAGCGAGCAGGCGAAACCGCTCTGACGCAATGCTGTGTCAATATCCGCGAGCCTGACTCGAATGGTGGTATCGCGATACGGAACTTTGCCCAGGAAACTGGCGATCTCGCGACGCTCACCTGCACTGCTCTCCTCCAGCACGACCTGGCCTCGCACCTGCCCTTCGTTGATGTATTTGGCGCGCAACCTCTCCAGCAGGCGCGTCAAGCCGACCTGTACAAAAAAATTCACGGCCCGTTGCGCGCCCGCCTCGCTCATTACACGGGCCTCCATGTATCAGGGATGCCGGTCATACTTTCCCTCTTTTAGAGTTGCTCTTACTATCGCTCCAGAACGAGGCCGAGGCGGTGGCGACCGGCGAGCCCTTCTCGTGGATCATCAGGTAGCGGGCGCTGGCGGGGATTCTTGAGCCGGTGCCGCTGACCTGGGGACCCGTCATGATCCATTGGAAGTCCTGCGAGACCAGGAACTCCATGATGCGCTGCGTGTTGGCGGCGCTTACCTTGTCGAAGGCTTCGTCCAGGGCCAGCAGACGCGGCGCGCCAGGAGCGGCGCTGCGATAGAGGGCACCCAGGGCGGCGAAGAGCGGGACATAGAGCGCGAAGAGCTGCTCGGCACCGCTACGTGTGCCCGCCACGCGATCGGTCAGGCGCTGGCGCTGTCCGCCGATGGGCGTAACCCAGACATCGAAATGGAACCATTCGCGATAGTCAAAGACTTGCTCCAGCGCCTCCATGAAGTTGGTGTCAGGACTCTCCTGCTGGCGCAGGCGCACGGCCTCGATCTCGCGCCGGAACGCGCTCATCAGCGTCTCGGTCTCCTCGGTCGTCAGGCTCTGCGCGGGCTTGCGCAGGAGGCGATAGTGTTGAGCGAGGTGGCTGCCCAGCTTCGTCATATCGTATTCGGCAGGAGCTTTCCATTGCAGCGTGTAGTGCTCACCGATCATGGGCAGGTTGCTGAGCACGCCATTGATGTGCTGCACCCATTCCTCGGCCTCCAGAATATGCATGCGAATGGCCTCGGCGATCTCCTGTAGGAGGAAGTCCTCGAACAACTGGCGCTCCTCTTCGTCCAGCAGCGTCTTCTGCATCTCGATGCGCTCGCCCAGAATCTGCAGCAGCTCGACGGGAATGCACCTGTTCTCGTTGAGGAAGAGCACGTGCCCCTGATCGTCCAGGTCTGGTCCATATTCGAGCAGGGTTGGCTGCTCGTGGGTGAAGGTGCGCACGAGGGCGTTGTAGGCGTCGCGGTACTCGCCCTCAAGTTGTTCTTTGCGCGGCGGAATCTCGCCCTCGCGTAGTTCGGTGCCTAGCAGCTTGCGGGCCACGCTCATGTAGTCGCCGTTCACTGCCTGTTGACGTGCCGCTACCAGTTGCGCGACCGGGTACGCCGCCAGCAGTTCAGCGAAGCGCGCCTGCTTATCGTTGCGATCGGTCTGTGCGACCTGCAGGTTGCTCTCGGCCTCTGCAAGATTGCTCTCTACGTTATGCATGCGCTCGTCCAGGCGGATGAAGTTTCCCCTGGCAGTGTCCAGTTCTGTAAAGAGCGTCTCGTTGCGTTCGCGCAGTGTACGCAGGCGCTCGCTCAACTCCTCGGCGTTCGAGGAGGCGGCGACGCGCAGCAGCTCTTCCATCTCCGCCTGCACCTGTAGAGCTTGCGAACGCACGCGCTCGTACAGACTGACGACGTTGATCTCATTGGTCCTGGCCTGCTCTACTCCCACGCGGGCCGTCTGATGCTCGTGCCAGGTGTGAATGACGTTATTGAGTTGATTTTGCAGCGTGCGCGCCTGATTTTTCAGCTTGACCATACCCATCAGTGCGGCCTGCACGCGGCGCGCATCGCCGACGAACTGGCCGACGCCCCTGCTCTCGCGCTCCAGTTGAGCGAGCAACGCGTTATATTGCTGGCGCACCTCCTGGGTCTGCAGCCGGGCCTTCTGATATTTGCCCCTGGCGTTGTCCACCGTCGTTCTGACCTGCGCGAGCTCGGCGTAGCTATCTTCGATGCCGCTATTGCGCAACAAGCGGCGCAATTGTGTCTGCTTCTCCTGGATCTGCGCCAACTGCTGCTCGTAGTACGCGAGGCGCTCGGTGAGCTCCTGCAGTTCGGCAGCGATGGCCGCTTGCTGCTGCTGCAAGGCGTCAAGTTCGCGCTGCCGGGCACGCAGGCGCGTGGCTTTCCCGATGCTGCGCGCTATGCCTATGCCAGCGCGGCCCGTGAGCAGGCCATGCGTCCAGCTTCCGTCCGCGTGCAGGGCGTAACGCGCCGCTGTGGCCTCGCCGTTCTGGCCCCCAAGTACGGGCAGCAGTTCGTTCGTGACTGCCTCCCAGCGCTGATCCTGGGCGGAGTCGAAGCGCAGTAGAGCATGCTCGCCAGCATGTCCTTGTGCCATTGCGCGCAGGAACGCGCTATCCAGGCGGCAATCGCTCAGGCCATCTTCGGTCAGGAGGGCATCGGCGGCGGCGACCTGTTCGGGAGCAACGACGAGCGCGTCGAGCAGACCGGCATCTTCGAGCATAAACTCGATGCGGCCCGCTTCATCTTCGGCTGTATCAGGCATGAAATCGAGCAGGGCGTAAAGCGGTTGCGCGGCGATGCCCTGTTCCAGTAGCTTTGCTCGGGCCAGCGTGCGCCGCTCCGAGCGCGGCGGAACGTACTCCGGTTCGGCCTGCTTCTGCTCGTAGAGGGCTTTGAGTTCGCTCATCTCGCGCATCTTGCCGCCTGTAAGCAATTGCAGTTCGTTGAGTTCGCCCTGGGCGGCATCGGCGGCTTCGCTCAGCTCACTCTCGAGCGCGCTGATCTCCTGGCGATAGCCGTTGATGGCGGCAGCGAGCTGTTCGACGATACGCCCACTCTGCGACTCGTCGTCATCGCCCGCGTCCAGCATAAGCTCGTCGGACGATTGCGCGACAAGCTCGCTCTCGGCGTAGAACGGTTCTAGCGCCTTCTCTAGCTGCTCCCGCGCGGTATAGGCACGGTCCTGCACTGCCTGGAAATGGCGGCGCGCCTCGTCCAGTTCCTGAAAGCGCGTGGTCTCCAGGTTGCGGGCGAATTGCACGCGCGAGTCCAGCCTCTCGCGCTGCTGGTGTAGCTCCTCCAGTTGACGCAGCCACGCGCTGCGCTCGTCAGCCTGCTCGCCGACGAGCGTGGTGACTGCTGCGGGCATTGCGGGAGGTTCGGAGGTTCCTAGCGCGATGGCGTCGATCTGGCGTTGCGCTTCTTCCAACTGGAAGGCCGCGACCTCCCACAGTGCCTCATCGCGGGCAACACACTGCAGATTTCGCAGGTGCGCGCTGCTCTCCGTCTTGATCTGCTCGAAGCGGGCGCGCTGCCTTTCCAGGGCGGCGGCGCTTTCTTCGATGGCGCGCCGGGCAGCGGTTAGACCCTGCTCCTGCAGGCGCAACTGGGCCGAGGTCTCCTGTTGACGCTCGCGGGCAATGGTGAGCTGCGTGGCGACCTGCAGTCCTTCGCTGGCCTCCAATGCCTTGATCTGGCCTCCCACCTGATACTGCTCAGTCTGTAGATCGTGGATGCGCTGCTCGGACTGAGCGCGCTCGTTCGTTGCCCGGTCGAGGTCTCGGCGCAGCTTTGTGACGCGGCCCTGGATGGCGTCCTCGCTTATCTGCGCGCCCGCGTATTCGCAGCTCGCCAGTTGTGCGCGCACCAGGGCCAGCGCTTGCCGGGCGGCGTGCACGCGCTCGGTGGCATCAAATGCTTCCTGGATGCGCTCGATCTCGCTCTGGATAGCGTCGATGCGCTCGATGGTGCCGATGACGCGCGATGTCGTCTCGCCGGAGATTTTGCGCAGCGACATCTTGAGATACTCGTGAACACGCGAGAAGCTGAGCTCGGTGCTTAGATTAGGGCGGCGCAGGACCAGCAAGAGGTTGATCAGTTTTTCGAAATCTTTGCTATCGGCAAAGCCGAACAGATAGCGCGACACCTGGCGCTCGTAGTCGGCCTGTGTGTCGCAGATAATGCCGTGGCCCTCCAGCAGTTGCTTGAAGCGCGAGTGATCATAGGCGCGCTTCTCGTGGTGGTTGCCAGTTTCGTACAGCGTATCGAGGTCGTAACCGAGCCGCGAGCCATCGGTAATCAGGAAGCGCAGGGGGCGGATGCGCTCGGTCGTATTGGCGTTGCCCGCGATGCTCAGGCCGATGGTGAGGAAGCGCGTGCGCTCGCGCTCGCCGTTCTCCCAGCGCTGACGCAGCTCCTCGGCGATCGGCGGGTGCTCGGGGTCGCACCATTCGAATTCGAGGGCGATATAGGAGGTGCGCCGCTCGTGGTTGTAGGGCGTTGCCGATTCTGTTCCGCCGAGCACGTAGTATTCGATGTGGCGCTCGCGGCCCCCGAAGGTGTCCAGGCGATTGGGCCGCAGATCACCGTCCAGACCAAGCGGCAGGGCGGCGGTAAGCACCGTCGATTTCCCGCTGGCATTTTCGCCCGCCAGGAAGAGACGACCATGCGGTATCTCGAACTCCTGCTGCCCATAGAGCCAGAAATTGGTCAGGATGATGCGGCGCAGGCGGTATCCGAGCGGACCGCCGGGCTGGGCCTGTAACATCTCAACAAAAGATGCGACCTGGTTTATCAGCGCGTTTTCGCCTGTTCCATTCGTTGCAGCCGACCAGGCAGCCACGTCATCAAAAGTTTTTTGCATATACTCTTTTCTCTTCTCCACCTGTGGGCTATGCTTTATCCAGGCCGGGTAGTTCCGCCTCTACAACTTTTTTAGCGGCCTTTGCCTTTGCGCGGCTCCGTGGGGTCGCGCTGCGCTCGCTCTGATCGTACGTCGCGGAGTAGCGGGCGGCGATCGGTAGTATCAACACATTGCCAGCCTCGTCGGGACCGCGCAGGATACCGACCTGGCGCATCTTGCGGTAGACATCGTTCAGCAGGCTGCGCGCGCTTTTGTTGCGGGCCTCGTTGCCCCAGCTCTCTCCGTAACGCTCACGCACCGCGTAGAACAGCTCGCTCATATCCTCGGTCATCACATGCAGGCAGCCATACGCGTCGGGTCCAGGCCACGTGCCCGCTGTGACCTGTTCACGCATCGCCGCGCATAGCAACAGCGCTATCTGATCATTCGAACCGAACTGCGTTAAAGCGGTAACGGGTCCCGTTGACATGCCACTGGCACGGATAATAC
>JALYTQ010000162.1 GCA_030854195.1 Chloroflexota bacterium | reverse complement strand
ATGGTGTTCCGACATTATCGCACGATTTTTCTCTTTTGTTTATGCTCAAAAGCTTGTTGTATACAGGTGCAAGAAACCCAGCCGCCTGATGAGACGTATCTTTTTTGAAGGATGAACGCTTCACGCACAGAAAGAAAGGTTAACACATGCAGCAACAGCCGCGTTCCCGTTCGCAGGGACTTTCCCTCTTCCGTTCCCATGATCTTACTGAAATTCCAACGGCATCCATTTCTGCGTTGGCGCTCCCCTGGCTCGCCTGGAAGCTAAAATCGTCCTGCCGATGATGTTGGAGCAACTCAAAGGTCTGCAGCGCGTGGAAGGGGTTCCGATTACTGTCCACATGGTCATCGCCTTTGTAATTCGCTCGCTTCCTGTGACTTTTCAACCGTGGTAAAAAGAGAGTAGAGGGAACACCTGTTAGATGTGCCCATCTTCTCTCAGTAGCATAGATACAAAAGGAATACACGTATGACGACAGATAACAGATCACTCAGCTTTGCACGCGATATCCAGCCACTATTTCGCGAGGATGATAGAGAGGCTATGCAGTATGCCTTCGATCTCTGGAATTATCGCGATGTCAGCACTCACGCCGAAAGCATCCTTGAGCGGATCGAGGATGGCTCGATGCCGTGCGACGAGGAGTGGCCCGCTGAGCAGATCGCTCTCTTCCGCAACTGGATCGACGCGGGTATGCCCGCGTGATCCGGTTTCTCATTTCCTCCACGGCGGCAGGCTAGCGGCGGTTCAGACTGCGGTCGTCATCGGGCCGTGGAGGCCATCCCTGTTGCGGCTGCTGATTCGGCGCTTGTGTCCCCCAGTTCTGCTGTGGGGGCGGGTTCGGTGTTTGCTGGCCCCAGGCTTGCTGCTGATTGTACGGACCCTGCTGTGGCTGAACAGGCTGCTGCCATGACTGCTGTTGTGGCGGCTGCTGATTCCAGGGCTGAGCAGGTCTCTGTGCAGCAACGGGGGACTCGGTGGCGGCGTGCTCGGCGCGGGCCTTGCGATCGTTGCGAATGTGACGCCAGACGTAGAGAACGATGAGAAGCACCACGAGCAGCAGGATAACAATGTCCAGATCATGAAAGATCGGGCTCAGTTTATCGAGGTTATTGCCGATAATCGTGCCCACGTATGCAAGCAAGAGGCACCAGGGGAACGAGCCAAGGACGGTATAAAGGCAGAACTTCCCAAAGGGCATGCGGGCAATACCGGCGGGCAGAGAGATGTAGGTACGTACCACGGGCAGCAGGCGTCCGAAGAAGGTCGTCAGGCTTCCCCAGTGCAGGAAGAAGCTATCGGCCTTATCGGCATCATGCTGGGAGATCAGCACATAGCGTCCATATTTCAGCATGAGCGGGCGTCCACCGCCGTAGCCAATGCCATAGGCCGCGATCGATCCTACGAGACAGCCGAGCGCTCCCGCCAGAGCGATCAGGATGAGATTGAGCCAGAGGGGGAAAGACGGGCTCGTGCCGGGAAGATGGCGCTGCGC
The DNA here is from genome assembly GCA_030854195.1 of Chloroflexota bacterium. Classification (GTDB taxonomy): domain Bacteria; phylum Chloroflexota; class Ktedonobacteria; order Ktedonobacterales; family Ktedonobacteraceae; genus JACDAE01. Next base: position 9,754 of record JALYTQ010000162.1, on the reverse strand, counting down.
GGTCGCTTGAGCAGCCAGAATGCCAGCTACGGGCATAACGATTTCACTGGGAAGAGGAATACAACAACTTTCAATAGCCATAGCAACGACTATACCCAATAAACCAGTTATCAGATAGAGATTAGTAATAAGCGTTGTTAGTGAGCTTGTTAAGTTTGCTAACAATGAAAAGCCTCCTTTGAGAACCTGCACTTTTGACCAATAGTAGCACACTTTGTCAAAAGAGGCCAGAATCAGTAGTACGAATTCGTGAGACTACTATCTATCCTTCTTCGTCGAAATCCTGCTCTTCAAGGCGCGAGGAGCGGCGAACGCTACGGGGAGGCAGCTGCTGCCAGAGTTCTTCGCGCAGCGGATCATCCTCGTACATGTAAGGTGCGCGGCGCTGTAACGGCCTATTTATGCTGCCAGATGGGCTATCATTGAGATGGGGATGACGCTCAATCTGCCCGGTAGGGCGACGAAACGAGCCTGTATTGGGATAATGCATGTCAGTAAGATTTTCTGTATCGGGATCTTCATGGGAGTATATGTCGTTATGATCGAGCGAAGAGGGCGAGAGCTCATCAAGCGGCGAATGGGCATCGACGAACTGGTTTCGCCTCTGCGAAGGCAGCGGTGCATGCAGGTCTCGCGGCGATAGCTGGTGGGTAGGGCGTGGTCGTGGCACCCGTCCGTATTGTCCAGTCATATCACGTTCGGGCCGAACCGTGGGTATACGTTTTGCGGTATGTGTCGGCATGACCTCCACATCGTCGTCCTGCCGGGCCTTCTCCATGCGCGCAGCACGGAGAGCCGCCGACCGCTGGGAGCGCAACATCGAGCCGGGCTCGTAGCCAGGAGAGCCTGGAGCATTGAGGTATCGGGTCGTACGCCGTCCGGGAGTATCCTTCCCACGCGCCGCATTTTTCTGCGCGGGCCTGGGCAAAGGAGCGCGAGCATTCTGTTGCGCAGCAGGCAACCTGTTCAGGGTTTGACTCTGTTCGGAGTAGCGTTGAGATCTGGGGGCAGGCAGACTGCGCGGAGCCTGTCGTGACAGGGCACGCTGCTGATAGTACTCTTCTTCCTCGTACCATGCCTCCTCCTCGGGACCAGCCTTCAGCGCGTATCCTTCAGCAGCATATGTTCTACGCCCGACCCTGGCAGGCACATCTTCATACACCTGTGAATATTCGTCCTGCTGTAGCTCAGCCTCGGCACGCAGCTGTTCATCGTGGCGGCGAGAGAGATAGGAAAATAGCATGAGGGAAATTGGAATGGTGAGAAGTATAGCCGCCAGCCCCCCTATCAGCCCACCAAGAACCCAGGAATTGAGCGTATTACCAAACCAGAGAACCACAGCAGCACCTGCGATAAGCACCAGCGCCGCAGCAACAACCTTCATCATCTAATAACACTCCAATGTCGATACCCTGGCCTTATGAAGCGTTGGGCCTTGCGAACATCTCTGCTCATGTGCGGGTGGGCAAATCCTGGCCCGACGAGCGAAACACCATCTGCACATACACGCCCTTCGCCCTACTTTATATCTGATCTTAGGAGTATCATGTTTTGGGAGAGAGGCACCTTTCATAGAATGATGAAAAATGACGCACTCCGAAATCGATACGTTAGCAAAAGTATACCAGACTTCGTACACGAGTGCAAGGGGGATAAAGAAGGAATTTACCTACAAAAGACGAATTTAGGGCGACCAGTCAAGGTAAAAGTACAGGCAGCAAAGCATATAGCGCTACACGCGTTGTTCAGTATAAAAACGCGTGTCAGGCCATTTCTTCGCTGCCTTACCAGGTCATAAAAGAGAGCCAGCTGCTAGGAAATCAGGCGGCGTTGCCGCAGTGGCGGAAGATAGCAATGACCTTCCCCTGCACCTGCCATTCGCGATCCCACACAAGTCTCGGAATGAGGATCGGCTCCAATTCGGAGTTCGCAGGCTGAAGGCGCACGCGGTCATGATCTTTTTCCTGATAAAAGCGCTTCAGAGTCGCGCTGCCGCTGATGCCTTCCTGCATATGGACCGCGACGACGATATCACCATTCTGGCATGTCGCCTGTGGCTTAATCACCACATAGTCGCCATCGCAGATATGATCCTCGATCATCGAACGTCCCTTCACAACCAGGGCATAGGTGCTGTCGCTCTCCACCAGATCACGGCCTACATCGACCGTCTGGTCGGGATTAGGAAAGATATCGAGTGGTTCGCCAGCAGCAATTGTGCCTGCGACCGGGATACCGACCGTTGGCTTTATCAATTTGATGCCACGGCTCTTCTTCGCCTGACGGGAAATAAAGCCCTTCTTCTCCAGCATGGTCAGATGATAATCGACATGACCTGTGCTGGCAATCTTCAACTCGCGGCCAATCTCCCGATTGGTCGGTGGCATCCCCTCAGACTTCATGTATGATACTATAAAATCATACATGCGGCGTTGTATTTCACTGGCTTGCTCCAATGACGACATAGGAATCCTCCTGCCTTTCTATCACGTTTGCATGCATTCCCCAACCTCCTCAAAACTAGAACGGCCATTCAAGAAAATAATACCATAACCCCCTGCCCAATACAAGCGTTTTTGGAACGGAATTTCCGAATTTCTTTTCGTGCCGCCCATGTTGGGATCACTCTGCCCTTGCATCATTGCCACAGGTCTTCTCTTGAAAAGGTGAGGAAATGGCTTGCAGCAATGTCCAGCCTTTGTTATACTTCCTCATATCCGCCTCCATAGAGGGGATTGATAAGAAATAGGACATCATTCTAATTTGCGCCTGACACTTCGATAGGTGTACAATAGAGTCGTTGGTTATTCGACGGACACAGGCACGAAAGAGAGAAGCAGATAAACATGGTTGAGATGACAGTTGAGAGCGTGCGTATAAACCTGGCCACGCAGCAGCGAGTGGTCATCTTAAAAGCAACGAAGCAAGAGCGCTATCTCTTTATCTGGATAGCTCACGCAGAGGCATATGCGATTGCCGTCGAACTGCAAGGCACTACCTCTCCACGACCACTTACACACGATCTCTTGAAGAATATTATCGGCGAACTGGGTGCGAAGATTGTCAGCATCGTGATATCCGATCTGATCGATGAGATCTATTATGCGCGCATCGTGCTGGATGTCGCGGGCCGACACGTCGAAATCGATTCGCGTCCGAGCGATGCGATCGCGCTCGCTGTGCGCGCCAAGACGCCTATTTTCGTTGAAGAGAGCGTGCTCGATCGCGCGGGGGTCGCTCTAGAGCAGCCGGAAGAGAAACAGGCAAGCTTGAGCAAGGCCGAAGCGAAGCAGCAGGAGGAAGATGATAATTTGGACGCCTATCGTGACTTTATCAATACGCTAGATGTGCTGGACGAGTTTGGGAAAGACTAGCACATCCTTCCCCTGTGCTAGATAACGCTCCCTCCTCGGCTCTAGCGCGAGCGCAAGATGAGCTTCAAGCAGCGCACCAGGATGCGCGAAAGCAGGCCATAGGCTAAGATGGCGAGTAGGGTCGAAATTTCTACCGAAGCGGCTAATTGCATGGAAAACTGCTGTAACAATGCCTGCACCGGCCAGATCAAGAGCGCGGTGACGCTGTAAAAAATGCTGACCCAGGCAATATCGTTCCACTGCGTTGCAATGGTGAGGACGAAACGCACCAACAAAACAAGCTGTATTCCAACAAAGCACAGCCCTACCAGCAAAGGAAAAACGCGGCGTCTTTTCGTATTTGCAGGGGCGCTCCCTCCCGCTGGCATGGGCGCGTTTCCCGCGTAGCTATCGTAGCCACCCTGACGGGTAGGGGTCGGAAGATAGGGATAAGCACCGATCAGAGGAGCCTGTGGCGGCGGTGGAAGGGGCCGAGTGGGCACCGGTATCGTTGCCGGACTATCACTGGTCACGGTTGGCGCGTATGGTGATACGGGCGATATGGCAAAATCTATTGGTTCGGTGGGCTGATTATGTTCATCAACCGGTTCGACACCTTTCTTGTACGGCCTTCTCATGCTGGCAACCCTCCTCACCCAAAACCTGAGCGGAGCAAAGAATACAACTATCTACTATTAGCATACTCTAGTATCATTACGAATTAAGGCTTCTTTGTTTACTTGACGCTGCTACTCGCTCTATTTGACCTATGAGTATTACGGATCAGATGGAAAGTGAGTTGTAGGAGAACCTGCGCCTCATATGCAATGCTACCCACCTATTGGTAGACTATGCTACAATAAGCGAGAACCTGGCGACAAAGAGGAGAGAGGGAATAGATTTATGACACAGATCGATAACCGTCAGCAGGAGCAGCAGAGTACGCCCACGCAGCCTACACCTCGTCTGCGTTTCGCTCCCAGCCCGACCGGTTTTCAACATATTGGCGGCTTCCGCACCGCGCTTTTTAGCTGGCTCTATGCCCGCCACTGCGGAGGCCAATTTATCCTGCGCATCGAGGATACCGATGTCGCGCGTACCGTAGAGGACGCGGTCGATGATCTCGTCGCGGGCATGAACTGGCTGGGCATGGATTATGACGAGGGACCGGTCATCGGCGGCACGTATGGTCCCTACTATCAGATGCAGCGTAAGGCACTCTACCAGCACTACGCGGACCAGTTAATCGAGACGGGCCACGCCTACCGTTGTTACTGCACGCCGCAGCGCCTGGAACAGATGCGCAAGGACCAGGAAGCGCAAAAGCTGCCGCCACGCTACGACCGCCGTTGTCGCTCTCTGACGCCCGAAGAGCGCGCCGCTAACGAGGCGGCTGGCCTGCCTTCGACGGTGCGCTTCGCGATGCCGATGGAGGGCGAGACAATCGTCCACGATATGGTGCATGGCGATATGGTCTTCAAAAATACTGACCTTGACGATATGGTGATTCTGAAATCGGACGGCCTGGCGCTCTATCACCTGGCGCATCTCGTCGATGATCACCTGATGGGCATCACGCACGTCCTGCGCGGCGAGGAATGGATCTCCAGCGCGCCACGCCACGTGCAGATCTACGAGGCTCTGGGCTGGGAGGCACCGCTCTTCTATCACCTTCCCAATATCCTGGGCAAGGATAAGAAGAAGCTGAGCAAGCGACGCAACGCCCCTTCGTGGTCTGATTACCAGCGCGAGGGCTACCTGCCGGAGGCGGTCTTCAACTTCCTGGCCCTGCTCGGCTGGTCTTATGACGACAAAACGGAGATCTTCACACGCGACGAGCTGATTCGGGCGTTCACGTTGGACCGCGTCGGCGTCTCCTCGGGCATTTATGATCCCGATAAGCTGCAGTGGATGAACGGTCTCTACATCCGCCAGTTGCCGCTGGACGAGCTGGTTCAGCGCACGCTGCCCTACCTGGAGCGACCCGCGGAACATGGCGGCCTGCCCGATAGCGTCGCTCGACCGCTGGATATTGCCTATACGAAGCGAGTGCTGACGCTTGAACAAGAGCGCATGAAGACGCTGGGCGAGGCAGCCAGCCGCATCGGCTTCTTCTACGTCGATGAGCTGACGTACAGCCCGGCAATTCTTATCGAGAAGGGCATGGATTCGGCGCGCACACGCGACGCCCTGACGCAGGCACGCACTCTGCTAGCCAGCCTGGCGAGCTGGGATGCGACACTGATGGAGCCACCCCTGCGCGAACTGGCGAAGACGCTCGGCCTGAAGGCGGGCCAGTTGTTCGGTCCGATCCGCAGCGCCGTAAGCGGGCTGACAGCCACGCCCCCGCTCTTCCAGATGATGGAGGTGCTCGGGCGGGATGTAACATTAAGCCGTATCGACAAAGCGCTTGCCCTCCTGTCGTAGCGGGACAGCACAAGAGGAGGAAAGGAGCTGCACGGTTCCTTTCCTCCGCATTTTATAGAAGGCGCTCATATGATTAATAAAGACTACATTTTGCGTATGGCGGAGAAGATAGGGCGCTCGCTCGCCATCATTCTGGGCCTGCGCAAATATAATCAGCACGAAGAAGCGCTGATCTACATTGACGATACGCTTCTCAGGACCGTAGGACTCACCTCGCGCTTCATCAACTCCATCTCCGACGAAATGCTGGTCACGACGATCTCGCCCATCGGTGTGCTCAATATCGAAGCTTGCCTGTGGATCGCCGCGCTCCTCAAGACCGAGGGCGACATCTACGAAGAGGATCTGGATAAGGGCAACGAAAGCTACTACCGCTATCAAAAGTCGCTCTACCTGTTCCTCACCGCCGTCCTGCAAGAGCACATCCCCACCGACGCCGACCTGTATAAAGATATCGAGCAGCTACTACAGAAGCTAGACGACTACGAACTCCCGCTCTCCCTGAAAAGCAAGCTCTTCGCATACTACGAGCTCAGCGGCCAGTATGCCAAAGCAGAGGACACGCTCTTTGACCTGCTAGAAACCGGCAACAATCGCGAGATGGTCGAAAGCGGGCGAGCATTTTATACGCGCCTGCTTGCGAAAAGCGACGCTGACTTGCAGGCCGGAAATTTAGCACGCGACGAGGTGAATGAGGGGTTGGCGCAGCTAAAGCGCATGAAATTTTAATGAAAAGGCTCTATTCGTATCCCTCTATTACAATTTTTCCAGCATTTCCGTCGACGGTGATCGATTGCCCGGTCGTGATGCGCTCCGTAGCTCCCGCGACCCCCACAACTGCCGGGATGCCATATTCGCGGGCCACAACTGAACCATGAGACATCATACCGCCCATTTCCATAACCAGCCCACCTGCAGTCAGGAAGAGAGGCGTCCAGCCGGGATCGGTGGAAGGCGCGACCAGTATTTCGCCCGGCTCAAGTTTCGCGCCCGTGGGATCGAGAATGACCCGCGCCCTGGCTGTGACGGTTCCCGGCGATGCAGGCGATCCTCGCAGCATACCCTTAGACTTGCTATCATCGGCCTCGTCAAGGGATGCCGCCGCCGTTGGTTCGGTGCCATCTGAAAGCAACACACGTGGCAGATGGCGACGACGCAACTCAAAATCGTAGGTAGCACGTCGCTCACTGACCACGTGGCGCATATCCTCTCCTGCCAGAGCCGCATGTGCTTCTTGCAGCGTAATGAAGAAGATATCTTCAGCGTTTTCCAATCGCCCGACCTGCGCCAGATCTTTGCCAATCAACCAGAGCATTGCGCGCATCTGTGCCAGGATAAGCACTAAACAAAACTTGGGCATCTCGCGCAGACCTGCCAGGACACGTACCCGCTTCAGGAAGAAGCGTACAAGCTGACCGCGTAGCCATCCTTTGCTATGTGCTCTTCGGATAAGTTCTGCGACCATGACTTCGGCCTCTCGTGCTCCACGTTGAAACTGCACATCCGGTGCCAGGTCTGGATTATTGAGTTGGAGATAGTTGGTAAGCACGCCAAAGATGTGCGTCGGGTCTTCGGACCAGCGCGGCAATCCCAAGTCGATCTCGGCAATGCTCCGATGCCCATAGGTAGAGAGAAATTCCTTCAATCCTTGTTGAATTGTTGGGGGTAACGTTCCTTCGCGATACTCCCAGGCTAGCCGAGCAGGCAACGTTTCACGCAAATGCTGCGCCGCCTGCGCATCAGCCCGGATACGCTGAGCAAGTGCCCAGATCTCCAGATCCATTTCGGTGGTTGGATTGTGCGGCAACGCTCGCAGCACCGTCCGCATTTCTTCAGCAGTCGCCACATCCTTCAGCAGCCTGCTTGCCAGAGCATAGGAACCTAATCCTCCTATAACCGGCGGTGCAATGCTGCTTATAACCGGGCTGAACTTGTCGGCAAAGAAGTATTCAATTGTATTCAGGCGATCACTAGCACCGCTCCCTGGAAGCGGAGCGCCCATCTCCTGCAGTTGCTTTCTCAGCCAGTCCAGCCTTGTGACTGCAACTTTCGGCTTGATGAGCGTCTGAAGGAGGTAGAGTGGTACGCGGGTCTTCCGCGCAAACGAGAGGAATGCGCGTACCAAAGGCCAACGCCGCGTATGTTTGAGAGAGAGCCGGGGATCTTTGGTGAGCTGCTCAAAGAGTCCAGCCGAGCGGGCCTCTATGAAACGCGCTGCTCCGATCACCAGGGTGCGCCCAAGAGAGGTTCGTAAAGGAAGAGTGACCTCAAGGAAGATGCGCGAGCCAGCATCAACCATCACAGGTGGACCGCTCAAGAAATCGCGGGGGGGCAGGCCAAAAATTTTAGCAAACGCACTTCCCATGAGCCGAAATGCGGAGATTCCCATAGGCGTGAAGGGCCGATAGACACCTTGAAAGACATTCAGCGAAAAGTAGACCCGCAACGCCTCATCAGTATCGGGTGCGTTGGCAGGTAGGGGATACAGCGTGGTAATCGGGCGAGTCTGCGTGAGCCAGAGCTTGCCAGCCCCATCAATCGCCCATTCAATATCCTGTGGTGTTCCATAGTGTGCCTCTACCCGCGCTCCAAGCTCGGCCAGAGTACGAATCTGCTCATCGCTAAGACAGAATTCGCTCTTGCCAGCTTCGCCCTCCGTTCTCACCGTTCCGCCGCTCGCTGTCCCACTTATAACAATCTGTTTCTCGCCCAGCCGACGCTCCACAATCTCACCGCTCGCCGTAGTCACTACAAAGTGATCTGGATTGGTCGCGCCAGAGACCACCGCCTCGCCCAGGCCAGGATTCGCGTCGATCACTGCCTGCCGTCGTTTGCCGGTCAACGGATTCGCGGTGAAGAGCACCCCTGCCACAACCGATGCGACCATACGCTGCACTACCACCGCCAACTGCACACTTCTCTGGTCCAGCCCAAGGCTCTCTCGATAACTTACCGCACGATCCGTCCACAGCGAGGCGAAGCTTCGTCGTACTGCATCCAACACCGCCTCAACGCCTATCACATTGAGAAAAGTATCCTGCTGCCCCGCGAAACTGGCAAAAGGCAAATCCTCCGCCGTAGCCGAAGAGCGCACAGCCACAGGGATAGGTTCGCCAGCGCCAAGAACACGATAAGCTTCCACAATAGCGTCAGTCACCCTCCCAGGCAGCGATGCTTGCAGCAGGCAGGCCCGCGCCGCCCGCGCCAGCTCCTCTGCGTTGCTAGCTTGCCTGGCAGCATAAGCATTCAACACATCATCCAGACCCGCTTCCGCCGCTACCAGTGTATATGCTGTCATCGTTATACAGAATCCAGGCGGCACGGACAAGCCTGCGCTCGTCATTTCTCCTAGATTCCCGCCCTTGCCACCGACTAAGGCCAACATATCACGGGAAATAGCACGAAAAGGAAGTACGAAATCGCTAGCTACTGGAGCCGGGTTCTGCTCTCTGGGTTCCTGGTGCTCTTGTCGCAGACTCATACTGTTCTCTCATTCTTCTCGCACCTTCAACAAGCAGGATCATCGCCCGGTGAACTTCTGCCTGTTCTTCTGGCGAAAGATACTCCGTACTCTCTATTTGTACATTGGCTCGCTGCTGTTCAACTGTTGCAATCAGCGCTCGCCCCTGTGCGGTAAGCGCCACACGTTTCATTCTTCGGTCGCGTTCATCCTCACGCCGCGTAATCATGCCTCGCACCACCAGATGGTCAAGCAATCGGCTGGTAGTCGAGACCGAATGCCCTAACCACTCAGCAACCTGCTTGATGGTCTTCTCCCCATCTTCATCGAGCAAGAGCAGGGAGGCAACTTGAGGCAGCGAATAATCAAAATCCTCAAACGCGTGCATGATTGAGTAGATAAATTCGCGAAAGGTGAGACGCCGGAACTCCTTAAGACTACGAGCAATCACTTCCTGATCATTCTCATTGCTCATTATTGTTTGCACTCTCTCAATAGTTGCAAATATGTATCA
>JALYTQ010000161.1 GCA_030854195.1 Chloroflexota bacterium | reverse complement strand
TGCCCATTTTTCTCCCTTTCCTTCTGCCTTGACTTCTTTTCTTCTTACCATACCATCTTTTTTCCTGCACTTCTATCCCTTGGCAAAATTTTGAACTGCACCCCATTTGCTCCGGTATACTTGCAAACGATCATAAGTCGTAGTATACTTGTACAGTCCATTGTTGGCATCCCATGGCGGAACACGAGCAGGCTATTTTATACTGCTTTACAGCGCCTGAGAAGTTAAACAAGCACAAAAAGTAGAAGTATTGTTAAATAAGAAGTAGTAGCAGTTTCCCAAAGGAGGTCTGGCCTATTAACAGGGATTTTCGTGGGAATGACCGTCCACGCGAAACACGCGTGAATGAGCGCATTCGTGCACGTGAAATACGTGTAATTGATGAAAACGGCGAGATGATGGGAGTGATGCCCCCCATACGTGCTCTCGACATTGCCCGCGACAGGAATCTTGACCTGGTCGAGGTGTCGCCCAACGCGATGCCACCCGTCTGCAAAATGATGGACTACGGTCGCTTCAAGTACGAGCAAGCTAAAAAGGAAAACGAGGCGCGCAAAAATCAAAAGACGACGACCCTTAAAGAGATTCGCATGCGCCCACGTACGGACGATCACGATATTGAGGTAAAAACACGCAAGATCCAGGAGTTTCTGGCGGAAGGCGATAAGGTGCGTGTGAGCGTGCAGTTCCGCGGAGCCGAAATGCGCCACCCGGATATTGGTCGTAAGCTACTAGACGAAATTGCAGAAGTGTTAAAAGGCACGGCTACCATCGAGCGCTCACCTATGATGGAGGGTCGCATGATGTCAATGATCGTCTCACGCGCGCCCGGATGGGAACCACCGAAAAAACAGGCTCCTGTTGCTAGAAAGCGCACAACCCAGTCCCCAGAGGAAGCCGCACCCACCGAGAGCGAGGCAAGCGAGACGCTCGTGGCACCCGAGGTAACTGAGCCAATTGAGCCAATTGAGCCAATCGAAGCAAACGAAGTGCCCGAGACATCGCAGAAGTAACGCTGTATCTTTTACCGATCATTCTATTATAAAGTAGATACGTACAGCAGAATGTTTCTTTCCTTCAGCAAAAAAACGAGAGTGCAGCCAGGTATCTCTGCACCCTCGTTTTTTTGCGCGCTCACCTGGCCTAAAATCAAACAACAATTGACTTTTCAGAGTTGGAACACTAAGATAAACATAGTCTAAGATCATCCCACAAGAGCACTACGACAAAAACGGTGATCAATGGAGGCAATCGGTGAGCAGATACGACGACCCACGCTGGTACGAAGAACAGAACTTCACTCCACCCGTCCCAAACAAGCCAGCATATGACGATCTCAATACCTCTCAGGAGGCCGACGACGAACCCTTTCAGTGGCAAAACGGCTCAAAGCAACCGCAAACTCTACCAGCAAAGCATCGTCGCCAGCACATGCTCAGACAGATCCTGGTCGGAGGCGCTCTCGTTGTCATAGCATTTTTAGGTGGCTGGTTCAGCCATCAATACTTTGGCTACCAGGTAGGCATCAACAGCCAATCGCAAAAGTATGCACAGTTGTTCCAGCAAGCATGGGATACCGTCGATCAGAACTATGTCGATCGCAAAGCTGTCAATTACCAGACTATGTCATACGACGCGATTCAGGCCATGCTGAAATCGCTCAATGATCGTGGTCATACCTACTTCTTGACGCCTGCACAATCAAAAGCCTTTGATCAGCAGTACAGCGGCAAGTTCATTGGCATCGGTGTCCAGCTGCGCCAGGATACCACCAGCAAACAGTTCGTAATTAGCTCTACGCTTCCATCCTCACCGGCTGAGAAAGCAGGTCTCAGGCGCAACGATGTTATCCTCACCGTCAACGGCACTAGCGTTCAGGGGAAGAGCCTGGACGCTGTAACCAGTCTTATCACAGGCAATGCCGGTACTACCGTTGCACTGACAATCCAACGTTCAGGCGCGCCGTTGACATTCCATATCGTGCGCGCTGAAATCACTGAACAGAACGTGATTATGCACTACATTCCAGAGAGCCATATTGCCCACATTCAAATAGTCCAATTCGCCGACGGAGTATCGGATCAGTTGAAGGATTCGATCACCCAGGCCAAACGCATGGGCGCGACAAAGATTATCCTCGATCTACGCGATAATAGTGGCGGCGTGGTGCAGGAGGCGATCAATACCGTGAGCGCATTTGTGAAGGACGGCAACGTCTACATTGAGCGCGACAGTAGCGGCCAAGAGACGCCTGTACCGGTCACGAGTAACACTGTCGATACCAACATGGCTCTTGTCGTTCTGGTCAACGAAAACTCGGCGAGCGCGGCAGAAATTGTGCCGGGCGCGCTGCAGGATAACGGACGCGCGACGATCATAGGCGAGCCGACCTTTGGCACAGGCACGGTGATGAGTCGCTTTGATCTGCCCGATGGGTCAGTGCTCTGGATCGGCACGCAGGAATGGCTGACACCGAAGGGGCATTTCATTCGCCGCTCAAGCGCTACGGGCCAGGGAGGCATCACCCCCAACATCCAGGTGAAGCTGGCACCAAACGCGAGCATCCTTACGCCCAACGATGAGAATGTGCAACATATGACCCAGCAACAGATCTTCACGAGCGGAGACGCGCAATTGATACGGGCCATTCAGTATCTGGACCAGGGGCATTGATAAAGCACGCTACGAGATCGAACACAGGGCGGCCTGGTAATACTTGCTCGTTGGAGCATGGCCCAGAAGTGGCGCGATAAAGCTTGTCGCGGCAACCACTTTTTCCAGGTCGACCCCTGTCCTGATGCCCATGCCGTGCAGCATGTAGAGCAGATCCTCAGTGGCGAGGTTTCCGGCAGCACCAGGCGCGTAAGGACAGCCGCCAAGACCACCGGCGGCGCTATCGACGCAGGTGATGCCCATCTGCAAGGCCATCAAGACATTAGCCAGTGCCGTGCCGCGTGTGTCGTGGAAATGCACCGCCAGCAGTTCGGGCGCGATACCCTCCGCGAACAACAGGTCGAGCACATCAACGACCTGGTTGGGCGTCGCCACGCCAATAGTGTCACCAAGCGAGAGCTCCGAGACGCCCATCTCCAGCAACGAGCGCGCGACGGGGAGCACCTGTTGGGGAGCAACGACGCCTTCATAGGGACAGCCGAAGACTGTCGAGATGTAGCCGCGCACTGGAATATTCTGTCGGCGCGCCAACTCTATCACGGGTTGGAAGTTTGCCAGACTCTCAGCAATCGTCGCGTTAATATTATGCCGCGTGAAGCTCTCACTGGCCGCGGTAAAGACTGAGACCGAGCGCACCCCGGAAGCGAGGGCGCGTTCCATCCCTTTGAGATTGGGCACCAGAACGGGATACTGCGTCTCCGGCAGGCACCGTAGGCCACTCATAACGGCGCTGGCATCGCTAAGTTGGGGAATGGCACGCGGACTGACAAACGAGGTCGCCTCGACGACGGGCAGGCCAGCCTCGGCGAGCATCTGGATAAACTGAATCTTCTGCGCGGTAGGAACCTGCGCCTTTTCATTCTGCAAACCATCACGCGGTCCCACCTCAACGACACGCACATATTCAGGAAGGTTGGGGAGTATCGGCACCATATCACGCTCCTCTATACTGAAAACCTGAGCGCTCGCCGGGCGGCTGATCGTCGTCGTCGTCTCGCCTGTTACGATCCTCCGGCGCGGGCAAGAGACGAATATCGGCTTTGTTGCCTTCGATCGCGAGCGGCGACGACTCCTCGTGCTTGCGCTGCACCCGTATCTGGGTGATGCGTCGCCCACGCGTAGCCAGCACCGTAAAAATCAGATCCTCAAACTTCACGCTATCACCGGCCACCGGAATCTTATCGAGCTGGGCATAGACAAAACCGCCCAGCGTCTCATAATCGCTATCCTCCAGGCGTTTATCCATCATGTCGTTGAAATCGTAGATGCTGATCTTGGCATCGAAGATATACTCGTCGGCATTGATCCTCTCGAAGAGGCTCTCTTCGGAATCGTACTCGTCCTTGATATCGCCGACGATCTCCTCCACCAGATCCTCGATCGTGACCAGACCTGCCACCGAGCCATATTCATCCACTACGATTACCATATGCACGCGATTCTGGCGGATCTCGCGCAGCAGATCATCCAGTTTCTTGGTTTCGGGCACGAAGTAAGCCGGGCGCACCAGTTCGCGCACCTGCATGCTATCATGATCCTCGCGCAGTTGTTTAAGCAGATCCTTTGTGTACAGAACGCCAATGATCTCGTCGATGCCGACCTCGGCCTCGTAGACGGGGATACGTGAAAATCCACCCTGCAGCGCGAGGTCGACCGCGCCCATCACCGTCGTATCGCTGGCTAGCGTTACCATGTCAATGCGCGGCACCATCACCTCGCGGGCGGTTGTATCGGCGAATTCGAAGATGCTATGAATCATCTCCGTCTCCTCCTCCTCAAGCACGCCCTCCTCCTCACCAACCGTCACCAGCAGGCGCAACTCTTCCTCGGTTACGAACGGACCCTTACGCTTGATCTGTCCGCCTAGCATACGCACAAAGAGAGAGGTAAGCGAGCTGAGAAACCAGATCAGGGGACGCAGTACCCAGGCGGTGCCACGTACCGGTCGCACCAGCACGCGTGCCCAGCGCATAGGATTCTGGACGGCTGCCGTCTTGGGGGTGATCTCGCAGAAGATCAGGACGACCAGGGAGATTAGAATGGTCGCGACCAGTTCGCCCCAGGATGTCGAGAAGCGTAGGGCCAGCACGGTCGCCATACTGGAAGCAACGATCACAGCCACGCTATTGACTACCAGGATGGTCGATAGAAACGTATTGGGCTCGGCCAGCAACTGCTCGATCTCGCGGGCGCGCTGGTCGCCCTCCTCCACCAGATTTTTTAATTTGATGCGACTCATCGAAGTAAGCGCCGTTTCAGCGGCTGAGGCGACGCCACACAGAAGCAGCGTTCCAAAGAGAACAACCAATTGCAGCCACGCGCTCCCATCGAGCTGCTGCGTGTGAAAGTCTAAGCCAACGGCTATACTTGCTAAGCCAGGCCCGTCCATAAGGACCATCTACTCCTTTTCGCTACTCTCTGTCGCGACAGCATCGTCGAGCGGCTGTAGCATACGCAACAGGCGCGCAGGAACGCCAACGACCAGTGCTCCGGGCGGGACATCTTTCGTTACAACTGCCCCAGAACCCGTATAAGCAGAGTCGCCAACAGTGACAGGGGCAACGAGAATCGTGTCACAACCAATAAACGCATCTGCGCCGATGGTTGTACGATGTTTCTCCTTGCCATCGTAGTTCGAGGTAATTGTACCGGCGGCGATATTTGCACGCTCTCCAACGGACGCATCGCCGAGATAGCTAAAATGGTGCATATCCGTCTCTGCACCAATATACGAATTTTTAACCTCACCAAAATTGCCCATGCGCACAGCGCGCGCGAGATGCGCTCCGCCGCGACAATGACTGAATGGCCCCATGCTCACGTCGTCTTCGAGTACGCTCTCCTCCACAACCGAATTGTGTACTGTGCAGCGGTCCCCCAGCACGGAATGGTAGATCGTGCTGCCGGGACCTAGCTGGCAATCGGAGCCAATAGTGGTCTTGCCTGTAATCATTGTACCGGGCAGAATGATAGTGTCGTTGCCGATCTGCACGTCGTTCTCGATATACGTGGTCGCGGGATCAACAATAGTGACGCCCGCGTACATGTGGCGCTCCAGAATGCGACGGCGCAGCAATTGCTCGGCCTCGGCCAACTGCACGCGATTATTGATGCCGATCGTCTCGTCGAGGGTGCCGCTAACCGTCGCGATGGTCTGTTCCTGAGCGGCGGCGATGGCGACAAGGTCGGTCAGATAGTACTCGCCGGAGGCGTTGCGTGGCAGGTTTTGCAGCACGAGCCAAAGCCAGGCGCGATCAAAACAGTACACACCCGAATTAACCTCGTTGATACGCAATTGCTCCTCGCTTGCACGCTTCACTTCGACGATCTCGCGGACGCGCCCGCTGCTGTCGCGTACCACGCGTCCGTAATCCGAAGGCAGTTGCGCCTGTGCGGTAAGAAAGGTGACGGTCGCGTGCCGCGCCAGGTGCTCCACCAGGACCTGCGCCAGAATCTCGCTGCGGATCAACGGCGTATCGCCGTAGCAGACCAGGACCGTCTGCGGCAGTGGATCAAGCGCGTTGACCACTGATTGCGCCGCCAGGACAGCGTGCCCGGTTCCCAACTGCTCTTGCTGAATGGCATACAGGCAGCGATCGCCGAAGGCCGCCTCTATCTGTTCGGCCTCGTGCCCAAGCACCACCACGGGAGGATGGGTTGAGACAGGTGCAACAAAAGATGCAAAGGGAGTGGTTGAGGGAATATCCTCGATCGCTTTGAGGACATGCCCCAGAAGAGGCAAGCCGACCAATCGGTGCAGCACCTTTGGCAATTTGGAGCGCATCCGTGTACCCTTGCCTGCGGCAAGCACTACGGTGGCGTATGTATTCATAAGAAGATGTACAAACCTTTTTTTGTTGTTTCTCTATACAAGGGATATGCTATGCAGGATCGACTAGTGTTTCGCTACGCTGGCTTCCACCTGCAACAAATCAACTTCATCTCATAAAAAAGCTCGGGTGCCAAGATTCGAACTTGGGAATAACGGATCCAAAGACCGTCGCCTTACCGCTTGGCCACACCCGATCATTAAGCAGCCTACAGAACCGTAAGCACGTTGCGATTATACCATGCTACAAAGATTCTGACAAGACTATATTTCATATTCCCAAAAATACTCCTCATCTCTTCTGATTTTTCGCTCTTGTACAAACTTTTCGAAGTCATTAACATGAATATGAAGGGCATTGCTAAAACGATATAGAAGCTCGTATTTAAATAATTATCTTTTTTGCCTTTTTATAGCATTTATGATAGTTTTTTCATGATAATTGACATAGTGTTTTCTATCAGATATCCTCGTGTGAAAGCGCATTTCCAACACTGATATTAAGCACGTATGGTTTTCTCTTTTAAGTCAGGATCTTGTCTACTTCTTCGACTGGGAGAAAGCCTAACATTCACAGCGGTATCCTCTGTCTGAGGATACTAACGGAGAAAACTAATGCCTTATAAAGATAAAGGTCGCTATCAGTCTGAGGAGTGGAAGGAATATCAGCGCAATTATCAGCGTAGCTGGCATCAACGCCACAAGGCGAAACGGCTTGCCAGGATCTACGAGAGAAAGGCAGCTATCTATGAGTACATCCAGAATATCAAAAGTCAACTGTGCTGTGTAGATTGCGGTCAGCAACATCTAGCGACGCTACATTTTCACCACTTAAACTCAGATGACAAAATGTTTAACATTAGTGATGCAGCTCGTTACGGGATCAGTCTGGGTAGAATCAAAAAAGAAATCGACAAGTGCATAGTCTTATGTGCCAACTGCCATGCTATTCGACACTACAATATGCGCAATGAAAAGCAAACCAGCCCAGGGATAGCGGGGGAGTTCGAAGAACTCAGCACCCTCCTGGCCGTCAGTCCAGAAGACGAGTAAGTTTACGCTATACAGTTTGAAGAAAGCTGTGACGTTGAATTTGCTTGACCAATGCCGCGCAAGCCTTTATACTGCCACCAGAACTCTGGTATAGAGAAGAGTTGAGGAAGAGGCATTATGCAGCAACCATCTAGTGCTCGTGAAAAATCCCGCTTTACCGATCTGGCAACATTCGCATTGCGCTTATGTCAAGCCTATACCTCCTAGCACGATCCTCAAACTGGCGAAGATGCTCTTTCTTATAAACCCAAAGATGGCGACAAGCTAGAGGTTATTCGTAAGCTACAAGAGCAAAACAGAGGAGCAGAACTCTTCTAACTTGACGCTCCATCTCACCAGTGCTATGCTGCCTGCATCAAGCAATGATGCACACAGGGAATCACAACGTTCCCAGCGTTGGGAGGAACATCACCATTATGGCTATCATCGAAACACGTATCGACCGCAGCAGTGCCGAATTTCAGGAAAACACCCTTTATTTTCAGCAACTGCTCGCTCAGCTCAATCAGCGCATTCAGCAAGCCCAGCGGGGTGGAGGCGAGGACGCGATCGCAAAGCACCGCAAACGTAATAAGCTCTTAGCACGCGAACGCATTCAGCTGTTGTGCGATCCCGATACGCCCTTCCTAGAGCTCAGTCCGCTGGCCGCGTGGGATATGTACAAGAACGACGCGCCCTCGGCAGGCATCGTTACCGGCATTGGCCTGATCGAGGGACAGGAATGCATGATCGTGGCGAACGATGCTACGGTCAAGGGCGGCACGTACTATCCGATGACCGTGAAGAAGCACTTGCGGGCACAGGAGATCGCAGAACAGAACCACCTTCCCTGCATCTACCTGGTCGATTCCGGAGGCGCGTTTCTGCCGCTACAGGCCGACGTCTTTCCCGACCGCGACCACTTCGGGCGCATCTTCTACAACCAGGCACGCATGTCGAGCCAGCGCATCCCACAGATTGCGGCGGTCATGGGCTCCTGCACCGCCGGAGGTGCCTACGTGCCCGCCATGAGCGACGAGACGGTGATTGTGCGCGGCAACGGCACGATCTTCCTGGGCGGCCCTCCGCTGGTCAAGGCCGCGACAGGCGAGGAGGTCAGCGCGGAAGAGCTAGGCGGTGCCGATGTGCATAGCCGCATCTCCGGCGTGACCGACCACTACGCCCTGAACGACGAGCACGCGCTGGCGATCTGCCGCAGTATCGTCTCCCACCTCAATCGCCGCACCTACGTTCCCTGGGATATCCACCCACCGGAGCCGCCGCGCTACGATCCCAACGATCTGCTCGGCATTGTACCCCAGGATGGGCGCAGGAGCTACGATGTGCGCGAAATCATCGCCCGCCTGGTCGATCGAAGCGACTTCCACGAATTTAAAGAGCTCTACGGCACCACCGTTGTCTGCGGCTTCGCTCGCCTGATGGGTTATCCGGTCGGCATCGTCGCCAATAATGGCATTCTGTTCTCCGAGAGCGCGCTAAAGGTGACGCATTTTATCGAACTGTGCGGACAACGCCAGACGCCGCTGATCTTTTTGCAGAATATTACCGGCTTTATGGTTGGCCGCCAGTATGAGAATGGTGGCATCGCCAAAGATGGTGCGAAGATGGTGATGGCCGTCTCCAATGTGCCGGTGCCGCGCTTCACCGTGATTATCGGCGGCTCGTTTGGCGCTGGCAATTATGGCATGTGCGGTCGGGCGTACTCGCCGCGCCAGTTGTGGATGTGGCCGAATGCGCGCATCTCGGTGATGGGCGGTCAGCAGGCGGCGATGGTGCTGGCAACGGTACGCCAGGAGAATCTGGCGGCGCGTGGCCAGGCGATGACGCCGGAGGAAGAGGCGGCGTTTATGCAGCCGACGCTCGATAAATACGAGAAAGAGGGTAATCCGTATTATAGTACTGCGCGCCTGTGGGACGATGGCATCATTGATCCACGCGATACGCGCACCGTCCTGGCCCTGGGCATCGCCGCTTCGTTGAATGCTCCCATGCCCGATACACCATTTGGAGTGTTTAGAATGTAACCTGTTCAAAAAAGCGATTCCTTATTTTGAAAGGCACTCAGATGGACACACAAATCTCAGTCAAGTACAGCTTTCAAGACCGCATCGCTACGGTCACGTTGCGTCGGCCAGAGGTGCATAACGCGTTCAATACGCAGATGATTCAGGAGCTGACAGAGGCGTTTACGACGTTGCGCGCGGACGAGCACCTGCATGGTGTTGTTTTGACGGGCGAGGGGACTTCGTTTTGCGCGGGTGCCGATATCGCTATGATGCGGGAGGCCGCGAATTATAGCAAGGAGCAGAATCTGGAGGACGCGTTGCGCCTAAGCGATATGCTGTATACGATTAATACCTTTCCCTGCCCGGTGCTGGCGCGGGTGAATGGTCTGGCGCTGGGTGGCGGCGTTGGACTGGTCGCCGTCTGTGATATTGGTATCGCAGCTGAGAACGCGCGCTTCGCCTTTAGCGAGGTCAAGCTTGGCATCGTGCCCGCGGTGATCTCGCCCTACGCTATTCGCAAGATCGGCGAGACGGCGGCGCGGGCGTTGTTTGTCACGGGCGAACGCTTCAGCGCCGAACGTGCTCAGCGCCTCGGTCTCGTCCACGCCGTTGTGCCACGCGAACATCTCGACGACGCGGTGCAGAAGGCACTGCACGAACTGCTCACCAGCGCGCCCCAGGCTATTCGCGTCAGCAAGGCGCTGGCAATGAATGTAGGGCAGATGAGCTACGAGCAGGCGCGCCAATATACCGCCGCAACGATCGCTCGCCTGCGTGTCAGCGAGGAGGGTCAGGAGGGACTGCGTGCCTTCCTGGAGAAACGCGCCCCCGCGTGGAATGTTGCTGACAATGAGGGAACAGTGTAGGAAGGCCGTATGTTTAAAAAAGTTCTTATCGCCAATCGGGGCGAGATTGCCGTGCGCATTATGGCGACGTGCCGCGAGATGGGCATCCGCACCGTCGCTGTCTATTCCGAGGCAGACCGCTTTGCGCGCCATGTACGCGAGGCCGACGAGGCGCATTTTATCGGTCCCGCTCCCGCCGCGCAGAGCTATCTGGATATCGATAAAATACTCGCTGTTGCCCGGCGTTGCGACGCGGAGGCGCTTCATCCCGGCTACGGCTTCCTCTCCGAAAACGCCGCGTTCGTCGAGGCATGCGAGCAGGCGGGCATCGTTTTCATCGGTCCACCAGCAGCTGCGATGCGCCTGATGGGTTCGAAGATCGCCGCTAAGGCGCTGGCGCAAGCGGTAGGCGCGCCGACAGTCCCCGGCTACAATGGCGAGAGCCAGGACGATGAGATCTTGCAACGCGAGGCACAGCGCATCGGCTTTCCCATGCTCATCAAAGCCTCGGCGGGCGGCGGCGGCAAAGGGATGCGCGAGGTACACACGGCAGACGATTTTCTGCCGCAACTGGCCGGGGCGCGCCGCGAGGCGAAGGCGGCCTTTGGCGACGAGATGGTCTTTCTTGAGCGCCTGCTGCAGCAACCACGCCATATCGAGATCCAAATTCTCGGCGACCGCTACGGCACTATCATTCACCTGGGCGAGCGCGAATGCTCGATTCAGCGCCGCCACCAGAAGGTCCTTGAAGAGAGTCCCTCGGTTGCCCTGACACCCGATCTACGCGCGGAGATGGGCGCGGCTGCCGTGCGCATCGCCGAAGCGGCTGGCTACGTCAACGCGGGTACGCTTGAGTTTATGCTCGACGACGACCGACGCTTCTATTTCCT
>JALYTQ010000160.1 GCA_030854195.1 Chloroflexota bacterium | reverse complement strand
GGCCTGGTGAGCGCAACGGGCTTGTGAACCGCGCCCTTACATCATGTGGAGCATTCCATAGATATACAGGGACTTCGCACCACCCCCAAAATTTCCTCCCCAACTACTTGACAAGCGCATAACAGACAGCTATAATCAATATAGCAAATAGTTATGTGAGGATAGCGAGATGAATTTAGCGGAGAAGATCAAACACTTGCGCGCCGTTGAAGGGGAGTTGCGCGGCTTGAACCGCCCTATGACCCAGATGGAAGTCGTCAAGGCTATGCAAGAAGAGCTGAGCGAGAGCATCAGCCAGGCATATCTGTCGCAGCTAGAGAGCAGCAAACGGCTGCATCTCACAGCCTCTAGCCGCGAACTGTTGTCGCGCTTCTTTAAGGTCTATCCGGGCTATCTGGTGAGCGACCCACCGGACTATAGTACCGATCTCCTATCGGAGATAGAGAACAATGGCACGGAGCGCCTCAATACGTGGCTGACGGCCAGCGCAGCAGAGTGGCGCTCGGAGCCAGTCCTGGAGGATCTTCTACAGCGTCTCGCCGGGGTCGATGAACCATTGCGCTACCTCGAAGCATTTGAGAAACTTATGGAACTGCCTATAGAGTCACTGGAAGCTATCACCGAAGCTATTACAGCACACGCAGAGGAAGATGAGGGCGCGTTAGAACTCGATTAGCTTGTATTTTGGCATGCGTTTTACGTCTATCTACCAGGATTACATTTTTGCTGAGATGCTGGAATATATGTTGAGATGCGAGTACTGGGGCAACTGGTACTTTTGGAGTATGAGAGAAAGGGACGAGCTATGATACCGGGCCACGACGAAGCGGCTGGCCGGAAGCAATCTGTGACGAAGAGGGAGCGGGCGTCTCTTCTGAGATTGCAGTATCCCCTGTTATTTCCGCTTTTCTTGTTGGGCTGCGCGCTCATCGCAGGCTACGCGGCAATCGCAGAGGAGAATGTATTTCCTGTATTGACGCTGATTGGAGTGTCGACCATCCCTCTCTGCCTATCAATTGCTCTGATAACAGGAATATCTGGTATACTAACCAGTATCATCGGTATTATCGAGGTTATCGATAGGCAAAGTTTTAGGGCTGCAATGTTTCCTAGACAAAAGGAGCAAAAGCCATGCTAGCAACTGACCCGCTTTCTCTTGTGTTTATGGCCTGCTTTCTCTTCGGGCTGCTCTTCTTGATAGTCGCGGCTCTGCTGGGAAGTGTAGGGGGTCATGGGGCAGGACATACTGTTACTGGACACCATATAGATGTCGGTGGACATACGGCGACCCATGTTCACGATGCGCACGCAATCCATCCGACTACGACGGCCCATAATGGAGGGGCGAACGCGCTCTTTACCGTTGTCAACCCGACCTCCATCGTCCTCTTCTTACTGGGCTTCGGGTTCTTCGGCTACGTCTTCCACAATACCACCGCGCTGGCGCTCCCCGTTACGCTCGTCCTGGCGGTAATCGGTGGCCTGGTGATCGCCACGCTGCTCCTCATGCTCATCGCGCGCGTTTTCGGCGATAGCGAGGGAGCAACTGTGCAGGATGTCTCTGATCGCACAGGCATGTTGGGGAAGGTAAGCACGACCATACAGGAGAACGGCATAGGCGAGGTTCTCTATGTCTCTCCCGGTGGCATGCGCAAGAGCATTCCCGCGCGCAGCGTAGACGGACGTCGCCTCGAACGCGACCAGGAAGTCGTCGTCGTAAATTATCAACGTGGAGTCGCCGAGGTAGACACCTGGGATCATTTCGTCAACCAGGAAGAGCCGGGGTCGCTCACGATGCCCACCCATAGCGATGGATTGGCAGAATTACGCGCGCTACTCGCTGAACCGGATAGTACTGATACTGAATATGTAATGAGAAAAGAATCGCCAAAGGAGTAACCCACTATGGACCTGACTATGTTACTGGGTATTGGTGTTGTTGCCTTAGTTATCGTCGTCTTCATCCTTCTGCGCGTCGTCGGTGGCCTGCTACGTAAGGTCGGCCCTAACCAGGCGCTGATCGTGTATGGCGCAGGCGGAACCAAGGTGATCACCGGCGGATCACATTTTGTGATCCCGCTGTATCAGCGGGCGCAGGATTTCTCGCTGGAACTGATGTCTTTCGATGTCGCGCCACGCCAGGTGCTCTACACGACCCAGGGTGTCGCGGTCAACGTCGAAGCGGTTACACAGATCAAGGTGCGCTCCGATGATGAGAGCATCAGGACCGCCGCTGAGCAGTTCCTCAGCAAAAGCCAGGAAGAGCGCGAGAATCTGATCCGCCTGGTTATGGAGGGCCATCTGCGTGGCATCGTCGGTCAGCTGACCGTTGAGGACCTGGTGAAGGATCCCGAGAGCGTCGGCGGCAAGATGTTGCGCACCGTCACGCCCGATATGGAGAAGATGGGCCTTGAGGTCATCTCCTTCACGATCAAGGATGTACGCGACGAGAACGACTACATTACCAACATGGGCCGCCCACAGATCGCCGAAATTCGTAAGCAGGCCGATATCGCCTCCGCCCTGGCACAGCGCGATACGCAGATTCAACAGGCGAACGCCTCCCGCGAATCCGCCGTTGCCCGCGCATCCGCCGATCAAGAGCGCGTAAAAGCCGAAGCAGAGTCGCTGGCCCTGCAGGCAGAGTCCCAGCGTAACCTGTCCCTGAAGAAAGCGGCCTTCGATGCCGAGGTCAAGAAGCAGCAGGCCTACGCTGACAAGGCGTATGATATTCAGTCGAACGTCTCGCAGCAGCAGGTCGTGACCGAGGCCATCAGGGTCACTGAGGTCGAGAAGAACGCGCAGATTAAGGTGCAACAGGCCGAAATCCAGCGCCGCGAACTTGAACTGCAAGCGACCATCCAGAAGGCGGCTGAGGCCGAACGCCGCCGCGTCGAGACCGTCGCCGAAGCCGAACGCCAGCGCTTGATCCTTGAGGCGCAGGGCCAGGCGGACGCCGCCAAGGCGCGTGGTTTCGGTGATGCCGACGCCGCCCGCGCTCGTGGTCTCTCCGAAGCCGAAGTTGTGCGCGCCAAAGGTCTCGCCGAGGCCGAAGTCATTCGTGCTAAAGGTCAGGCCGAAGCTGACGCGATGAAGGTCAAGGCCGCCGCCTTCCACGAATACAACCAGGCCGCAGTGCTCGACAAACTTCTCACCGGTATGCCTGAGATCGTACGCGCCATTGCCGAGCCTCTGAGCAAGGTCGACAAGGTCACGATCGTCTCCACCGGCGGTGGCGGCGATAGCAACGGTGGCATAGGCGCGAGCCGCCTCACCGGCGATATCGTCAACATGGTTGCCCAGGTGCCTGCACTCTTCGAGTTGCTCAGTGGCACACGCATCGGCGACCTGATGAACCACATCCCCGCGCTCTCTAACCAGAGCAACGATGGCAAGGTCCCCGCTGGCGTCAATGGTTCCTCCGGCCCTATTGATGCAACGCCGCCTTCAGTCAACTAGTTTCCAACGCCAGCAGGGTGAAACCCCTCACCCTGCTGGCAACGTACCAGTAGGATGAGGGCTGGCCCTCATCCGGCCCAATGACCGAGATTTGCCCCAGGTGATGGGGAAGCGGATGGGGGCCAGCCCCATCCCTACCGAAGAGACCACGACGGAGAATGTTTTATGAACCTGTTGGAACGTGTACTCACCTTACTACGCGCTAATCTCAACACGGTCGTTGAGAAGGCCGACGACCCGGAGAAGATCCTGCGCCAGCTACAACTTGACATGCGCAATCAACTCGTCCAGGTCAAGACGCAGGTCGCAACGGCCATCGCTGAAGGGCTTAAGCTGCGGAAAAGGAGTGAGGAGCGTCAGGCCGAGGCCGCCGTGTGGATGAGGAAAGCCGAGCAGGCCATTCAACAGGGAAACGACGATATCGCTCGCACCGCGCTTACGCGTTACAACGATTTTACCAGGCAGGCTCAGCGCTATCAGCAACAGCAGAAAGAGCAGGAGCAACTGGTGCAGACGATGCGCAGCGCCCTACGCCAGCTCGAAACGAAAATCTCCGAGGTCGAGACGACGCTTGATCTACTGGCCGCCCGCAAACGCAACGCGCTCATCCAACAGCGCGTCTACGATGCGCTGAATAAGGCTGGCAAGCCGCAGGAACAGGAGCACACGGCCAAAGTTCAAGACGCGGTGCTCGAAGCTGAGGCGCGTGCCCGCGCCCTGGCGGACCTCCACAATCGCGACCTGGATGTACAGCTGGAACAACTCTCAGCTAACCAGGCCCTTGAGCAACAGCTCGACGAGCTGAAAGCGAAGAAACGCACGCCCAGAGAACGCCCGTTGTTGTCGGAAAGAAACGGCCAGGGCTCTCACCTGCTACATCCACGCCCGCGCAGCGGTGAGCCCGCCCATCAGCGCGATCCAGAGACCGATAAGAAGATGAAGCCCCTTCCAGAACCTTCTACGCTCAACGAACTCGATCTCGAACAGCTCAAGCGCTTGCTGGATGTGCCGGAGTCGGCGGAGTAGCCTCCTCAGTGATTGAAGAGGAGCACGAAGACGACGATGATGGCCATAGCGATGAAAATGCCTACAATAAAGGAAAAACGATTACTACTTCTCTCCTCTTCACTTGTCTCTTGTTTCTCTGATTGCTTGCTCATAATCTCTTCCCTTTATGGATGCAGGGCGGCGCTGATCGCCGCCTCGACGTTAGACATGACCTGCAGACTCTCCGTAGTGTCCGCCCCACGCGTGGTGATCAGGACATGGAAAGCGTTACGCTCGGCACCGATGACGCGCAGCAAGATATAGCGATCCGAGCTGGTGATGACCATCTCTTCGTAGTCACCCCACATCCCCTGGTTGAGCGCCTGTAACGTATTTCTTAGCACCTCACTGAAGTATTTGCAGAGGCGCGAGATGTCCAGATCGTCCACCGCGACCTGGGCGACCGGTTGCCCATCCATACCCACGACGGCGGCGGCGATGAAGCCCGCGATAGAGTAACCCAGCGTCTGGAGAGCCGAGACCAGTGCGGAGTAGTTGTAGTTGCTCTTCAGCGCGCGCGCCATCCCGGTTGATGCAGAGCTCTGCCCATTGGCGGGGACCAGAGGACCGCTCGCGGACAGGGATGAGAACGGCTGGGAGTAGCCGTTGGAGCGGGTCGACGCGGGACTCATCGGGTCGAGTGGTTGCCACTCGGGCGAGGCGGTCCGACGTGCACCCGTATCGGTGGATATAGGCTTTTGCACGCCCGATACAGGCTTCTGCGCGCCCGACGGCTGTTTTCTAGAACCCTGCACCGATTTGCGCGCATCCGTCGCGTCCCGGTCAGAACTATCTGGAGAGGGCGGCGGAGTCCATTCGGCGGGCGTGGTCCGACGCGGTGTCGCGGGTATAGCGTCGCTCGCGGGGCGAATCCTTTGCATATCGGAGGCCGTTGGCTGGTCTGTCAACCACGAGGGCAGGTCCGCGCGCTGGCTTGCTGGCGTCTTGTACACGCTCGCGGGCGTAATCGTCCCGGATGTCAGCCCATCGATCGCAGGGGAGCCCTGTGCGTCGGCGGGCAAGGACGGAGCATTGGCGCGGACCATGTTTGCAGGCGCGCCGATGCTGGCAATATCGAACCCATTGCCCAGGCGCGGGATACTCCCGGTCCGCTCCCACCATTCCTTCTCGCTTTCAGTCATGGCTATGCCCGATGGGACGGCGAAAGCCTGCCCATTCGTGGGCTCAGCCACCATACCAAAGGGGGTATCGTCTTCATGAGCAAAGGAAAACGCCCCGCTTCCATTGCGGGCGACAGGAGCAAGCGCGCCGCTGGGCTGAGCGCCAGCAGCAACAGGCCGGTGTTCACCGCTAAATGGCTGCGCGTACTTGCTGCGATATTGCAGAGCCTGAAAGATCAAGCGCGAGAGCGGCTGTGTCACATTCGAGACTACCTGCTCATTCCAGGCCTGGTGCGTTACCGTCCCATTCTTGTGGGCGGCCAGGGCGAAAAACGCCTCCTCGCCGCGCAGCAGCCCGTACTCCGCCCAGACCAGGTCGCCACTTTTAAAGCACAACAGGCCGCGCTCCTCCAGGCCCGTGTTCACCAGCAGGGCGATGCTTTTGCGGCTCATCGAGATGATCTGGATGACATCGAGCAGGTCGAACGATTCTAGATTGGCCGAGAAGCCAGTTTGTTGGAGTAGACGCCGCAGTTCCTCCTTGAGGAGATGCATGTCTAGCGGCTTCTCTAGATAGCCCGATGCACCGGATTCCAGCGCCTGCATCCGCAGTGCAGAGGGGTCGCTGCCGCCGAGCAAGATCATACGCGTACTTGGATGCGCTGCACGCAGCCATTGCAGCAATTCGAAGCCATCAGTTCCAGGCGTTTTCAGATCGCACAGAACCACGTCATATTCTTCCGCCCAGAGGATACGAACAGCATCCGCCCCATTCGTCACCCCCTGCACGATGTAGCCGTCTTTGCGGAGAGAGTTTATCACAGTGTGGTTGAGCGCTTCGTCACCTTCAACCACTAAAATACGCCAGACATCAGACATGTTACTACCACCTGTTTCAATCCCAGTTCCAATCTCAGATAGGCCGGACGGATTTTTGCGCAACTGGTCAGGACTTCTTTCCCGATTGGCCCTGTTATTACTCAAAGAGTGTATCACGATGCCGTATGGATAGCAAGATACAATACAGCGGCCCCCCCTTAAAAAGTAATGAACTCTTTTTGGCGTTCTTTTCGCCTACATGCTATGCTATAGGCGATGCAAGTACCACCTTCCAGTGATGACCATATTTTTTGCTAGCTATAAAGGAGTGCCAGTATGATGGGGCCCGATATCGAGCGCGATACATGGAAGCAGATGGCCGGAAGCGCCGCCGCGCAACGCGTTGAAGATGGCATGATCGTTGGCCTGGGAACCGGTTCGACGGCGCAACACTTTATCTACGCGCTCGCCCGGCGCGTTCAGCAGGGCTTACGTATCGCGGGTGCCGTTGCCTCCTCGGAGGCTTCGAAGACGCTCGGCAGCGGCCTGGGTATTGCCGTGAGCGACCTCGATACGTTTCCTGAAATTGACCTCTACGTCGATGGGGCTGATGAGATTGGCCCCCAATTGAGCCTGATTAAGGGCGGCGGCGGGGCTCTCCTCCACGAGAAGATCGTCGCCTCTGCCTCGCACCGCTTCATCGTGATCGGCGATTATACGAAAGTCGTGTCACGGCTGGGAACCAGTTTCCCCGTACCTATCGAGACGGTTCCCTTTGGAGCCACACCGGTACGCCGACGCCTGCAGGCGCTGGGCGCGACTGTGCAGATACGCCAGCTCGCTGGCAAAACCTTCGTGACCGAGGGGGGCAATATTATCCTGGATTGCACCTTCCCCGATGGCATCGCCGATCCGGCTGCCCTGGACGCGCACTTCCATAGCATCCCCGGCGTGGTGGAGTCCGGCATCTTCCTCAACCTGGCGCAAGAGGCGATCATCGCCGGACCAGATGGCCTGAAAACCCTACCCTAATTTCAGTATCCTCAAGCGGATCGACATTCCGTCTCAGCCAGGCCGCTCACGCATTGAGGAATTGTACATGGGCAAGCCGAAAAGGTCAAGTGTTTTTGCACTAGAGAAGGTTTTTAAGAAAGCTCGGCGTTCCAATATCACAAATTTGTGAGTTGATTGTACGCTACTTATTTTTTACAAGTAGCGTACTCGCGCATCGCAAGCCAATTGAAGACCGCTTCCTTTGCCTATTTTAGAGACCGACCGGTTTGTCTTTTTTCTTGACAGGAAAGCGAGGAAGCAGGTATACTGTCTAGCAACAGATGAACCCCAGAAGTTCAGCAAAGAAGGTCTCTTTCGCCTTCTTATGCATTACCTTTTGTAGTGCTTTCCTTGTAATCTCATGCCTGAAAGAGATCATACGTGTCTACCACAAAGGAGTGTCTCTTTTGAACAAGGTCTCTCTTGATTCACCACGAACTGGTACATGGTCCCTCACAACTGAGCGGATCGTTATTGCGGGTGTCCTGGCGGCGATCACCATTGTCCTTGGCCTGGTGCCTGGCATTGGCTTCATTCCAGTTCCTACGATATCGGCGCACGCGACCATAGAGCATGTGCCGACCATTCTTGGCGGCGTGCTGGCCGGACCGGTCGTGGGTATAATATCCGGCTTGATATTTGGCATCATGAGTTTCACCCAGGCCACGACGCCACTCTTTAAAGATCCGCTGGTTGCCATCCTGCCACGTCTATTTATTGGGCTGGTATCATGGGCGGTCTTCGC
Organism: Chloroflexota bacterium; assembly: GCA_030854195.1. Lineage (GTDB taxonomy): Bacteria > Chloroflexota > Ktedonobacteria > Ktedonobacterales > Ktedonobacteraceae > JACDAE01. The sequence continues at coordinate 3,053 of JALYTQ010000160.1, read as the reverse complement.
TGGCTTGAAGCCTTTCAATCGCGATGTGGCGGCTGGGGCGGCGGGCTTCCTGGGCTCAATTACCAATACCGTCCTCGTGGTGGCGATGTTGATTATACGTGGCTACATTCCGACGGCGCTCGCGTTGACGCTCATTCCACAGGCGCTGGCGGAGGCGATCGTCGCGACGATTCTGACCGTTATCCTGGCACGCGTCTTTTATATTATTCAGAAGCGTTACATTCACGCGGTCGATACGAAGCCGCGCAGCGAGCTGCCTTACTAGCCATGTTAGAAGTCAACAACGTCACTTTCAACTATAGCACTCAGGAGGAACAGGACGTTCCTCCTGCTTTACAGGATATCAATCTCCGCATCGAAGCTGGCGAAACCGTCGCGGTTATCGGCCACAACGGATCGGGCAAAAGCACGCTCGCGAAAATGCTGGCGGCGATTCTCCGTCCGGATAGTGGGACGGTGCTCGTGGATGGACTCTCAACACGTGCAAGGGGTGAAGATATCTGGACGATTCGTCAACGCGTTGGCATGGTCTTTCAAAATCCCGACGATCAGCTTGTGGCGAATACGGTCATTGATGATATCGCCTTTGGGCCAGAGAACCTGGGCCTGCCGCGCTTTGAGATCGAGGAGCGCATCCGCGAGGCAATTCAGTTGATGAACCTGGAGGGCTACGCGCATATGGCGATCAGCGAGCTCTCAGTGGGACAGAAACAGCGCGTGGCCCTCGCCGGTATCCTGGCAATGCGGCCCGCTTACCTGCTGTTAGACGAGCCGACCACCATGATCTCCGGTCATACAGCGCGCCAACTTATGCAGACGTTGGATCGCCTCGCCAGTGAGCAAGGGACCACGATCATACACATTACCCACTTCATGCACGAGATTAGCACGTTTAAACGCGTGATTGTGATGCACGAGGGGCGCGTTCTTATGCAAGGTACGCCCGCCGAGATCTTCGCGCGCGCCGAGGAACTCCAGGCCATCGGTCTGGATGTACCTATGGTGACGCATCTGGGCAAGAACCTTTACACACGCGGCTGGAGCGGGCTCTCGGAGGTCATCCTTTCTACAGCACAATTAAAGGCAGGGCTGCTATGCTCTTCGAATTAAGGAATGTGGTTTACACGTATCTCAAGGGAACGCCATTCGCAAAGGAAGCGTTGCGCGGACTATCGCTCTCCATCGCGCCCCAGCAGACGACGGCGCTGATCGGTCCCACACAGTCCGGCAAATCCACGGTCGTAGATCTGCTGACTGGGCTGCTGAAGCCACTACCGGGCACCTTCTTTTTTGAAGACAGCGATGTCAGCGCTGCTACCTTTGACATTGAGCGCATCCGTTCCAGCATCGGCACGGTCTTCCAGTCGCCGGAAGCGCAGATCTTCGAGGAGACCGTGGGCAAAGATGTCTCCTTTGGTCCTCAGCGCAAGGGCGTCCCCCTGGCTGAGTCGCGCCGCCTGGTTCAAGAGGCGCTGGAGGCGGTGGGACTCCCCTACGAGGATTTTCGCCTGCGCTACACCTATACGCTGAGCGGCGGTCAGAAGAGGCGCGTGGCGATCGCGGGCGTGCTCGCCCAACAGCCACGGGTGATTATCTTCGATGAACCAACCGCCGGACTTGATCCGCGCGGTCGCCGCGAGCTGCTTGCCATGATCCGCTTGCTCAAAGAGAAGCAGCACCTGGCGATCATCTATGCCTCCAGCAGCCTGGAAGATGTGATCGACCTGGCCGATACCATCCATGTGATCGATCGCGGCGCGCTCGCCTTCAGCGGCACACCGCGCGAGGTTCTGGCGCGGGCCGATGCGCTAAAAGCGCTTGATGTCGCGCTGCCCGAGGCGGCGCAGATCGCGCTGGACCTGAAGGAGATTATGCCCAACATCCGCACCGATGTCCTGAATCTGGCGGAACTGGAAGAGGAGATTATGCGGCATACACCTGTGCCGCAGGAGCAGCGGGAGATCAAGACGTCATGATCGAGCTATCGCGCAACATTACTTTTGGGCAATACATCAATAATGGCTCGGCGCTTACACGCCTGGACCCGCGCACTAAGATTATCGGCGCAGTCCTGCTGATTACGGCAATTTCGTTTGTCAATAATTTCCTCGCCTTCGCCATCTGCCTGCTCTTCTGCTGCATTCTGCAGGCCTACTCACGCATCTCGACGGCGTATGTCCTACGCGGTTTCAAGCCTTTCTTACCTTTTCTGGCGTTCATCTATGTGATGCAGGTCGTTTTCTATTATTCGGCGGCTCCCCAGCACGTCCTGTGGCACTGGTGGCTCCTGAGCATCTCGACGCAAGGCATCATTACGAGCGCCCTGATAATGCTGCGCGTGTTGTTTCTGTACTATCTCGTCTCCATGCTTATGTTCGGAACCTCGATGGTGGATCTGACCGATGGCCTGGAGGTGCTGCTCTCACCTCTGCAAAAACTGCGCATCCCGATCAATCCCTTTATCATGGTCCTGGTCATCGCCTTGAAGTTTGTGCCGATCTTTATTGGGGAGGTCGAACGTCTGACAAAGGCTTATGCTGCACGCGGTGTGCGCTTCGATACGGGCAATCTGCTGCAACGCGTGAAAAAGCTCGCTCCCCTGCTGATTCCGCTCTTTGTAAGCGGCTTCAAACGCGCCGAGTCGCTCACCATCGCTATGGAGGCACGCTGCTACGGCGGTCGCCCCGGCTGGAAACGCAGCAAACGGCGCGCCCTGCACTTTCAACGCAGCGATGTAGTGGCCCTCGCCCTCCTGATCCTCGTCAGCGCCGCGATCATAGGCACTACGCTCTTTGTGCCACTCTAAACTCGCATTGCAACAGGCGCTCTTCCCCTTCTACGTGCATGTACTTAATTTCACGCATATAGATCTATTTATGCTTTGGATGGATAAGTATAATAGAAATAGACATTCGTTCTGTTCATGCAATGGATTAAAATATTGTGTATAGCGATAGCGAGCTATCCTGTCCAGCACGATCAAACTTTACGGTAAAGTGCTCCTGTGAGGAAAAGCAGGAGCGTGCTACCTGTTTGATGTGCCATAGCATATC
>JALYTQ010000159.1 GCA_030854195.1 Chloroflexota bacterium | reverse complement strand
CCCAGATCCACCACTGTGTACTGCCTCTCGCCAAAGAAATGGTCAGTTGGCGGATGCACAATCTGAGCACCACAAGCCAGCACGTGTTCGTAGTGGCGCTGCGCATCCGCTACCTGCACCATCACCGAATGGCTACCCTCTGCCGGAGCATGCCCACCTCGTTCTGTTGCCACCACCGAGCCCTCGCCCACCAGACCATTGTTCACCAGCAACTGCACCCGATGACTCCCGATACGTAGCCGCACGGTAAACCCAAAGACCTCGCACAGCCAGTCAACTGCTTCATCCACATGCTCGTACCCCAACACTGGAATCACCGCTCCTGGTGGCCTAGAACGATTAACAAGAGGGGCGTTCACAAAGTCATCCATGAAGAATACCTTCTCTTTCTAGAACGAATGTTAGATTGAGCTTTCAGGATAGCACATATTGATCGCTGCCGATAGAGACCCCTCCGCCTGGCTATCTCAGCCGCTTTCCGTCCGAACCGACCGGGAAAGCGGCCCAGGAGCTTACCGCGCATAGAAAGCGTGAGAACCTCTGTCAAGCCGATCTCGCCTACCACGTACTCCCTACGTGAGCAGGCGCTGAATCGTCTCTAGCAGCATCTCCTGAGAGCAGGGCTTGGTCAGGTACGCGTGGGCACCGAGATCAAGGGCGTGCTGCATATGCCTCTCTGATGAGCGAGAAGTTAACATAATAATTTTTACGGCTGCCAACAAGGGATAGAGGCGCATAATGCCCAGTAGATCGTAGCCGTTCAGATTGGGCATCTCCACATCCAGCAAGAACACATCCGGCGTGTGCTGGATCAACTGCTCAAGCGCTTCCAGGCCATCACGAGCCTCCATAACTGCGTAATTCGCGTGCTTCAGCATCTGGGCCAGTACCTGCCTGAGATATACGGAGTCATCAGCGAGCAAAATTTTGACCGCAGCTTGCCCCGTATTGAGGCGAGCGGACCTCTTTCTACTTGCTACCTGCTGTATCTGTATATAGTGACGAATCAGTTCGGGCAGATCGGCGAGCAATAGCACGCGGCCCTGTCCATTCACGGCGGCATTGACGATGCCCGGACGCCGCAGGTGGAGCGCGAGCGGTTTTACAACGAGCTTGACCTCATCTAGCACTTCATCGACAGCTACGCCTACCGATATGGGAGATGCGCCCTGCAAGAGGACCAGCACTGGCTGAACGCGCCCGCTAGCAGCGGGGGCCGCTGGAGCGTCGAGAAGATCGCGCAGATTATACAACCTGTCGAACTGCTCTCGTTTGCCATCGCCTATACGCTGCACCTGCGCAAATGGCACAAGCATCTGCTGATCGTCTACACGTACCAGCAAGCAGTTTACAGTCCCCTGTGAGCGCGCGAAGCGAAGAAGGAAGCTCACGCCACCGGCGTCATTGCGTTGCGCTAAAAGCGTCCCATTCAAACGCTGGATGGCCTCCTGCAGCGGCTCTACGACCCCTCCACTGACTGGAGCTGAGAAGCCAATCTCCAGCGCAATCTCATTGCCTATCGCCCGCGCGTGCAGCCAGACACGTACCTGTTCCTGCTCCGTCGTATGCGACAGGGCGTACGCTTCCAGCAAGTCAACCAGGGAAGGAGAGAACGCTTCCAGTATGCGCTGATCGATCTCAACGGTCTCGCCTGTTACCTCGAATTGTATATGCGGCGTCGCTATTACCTCGCGCAAGCGCGGCACCAGCACGCTCAGAGGAAGCATACGCAGCAGAAGCGTACCATTGCGCACAGCGGTCGCCTGTACGCTATAATTCTGCGTAACCACGCGCAGGTGATCAAAGGCGGTACTGACACGGGAAGTAGCTCCATTCACGGCGGCAATGGCCTCGCGCAGCGCGTTCAGCAAGAGGTCCTGCTCCGTATAGTGCTCGATATCCAGCTCATCCCACAGCGCCTCCTCGGTCGCCTGGGCAAAACGAGAGTGGGGTCGATTTCTGCGCACGGAACGCGGGGCATCGTTCTTCTGTCCCGCGTTACTGAGAATGCGCGCCGCCAACGACGACATAGGCAATTCATCCAGTAAGGGCGGAAGCCTGCTGGCGGTAAGCAGATTGAAGACCACCGCTTCGAGTTGGGCCAGGCGCGCCTGCGCTGTGTGCAAATCCTTGATGGCAGCGTCTACTTGCCTCTGCGCGCTCTCAAGCGGAGTGTGCAGTTCCGCCAGCCGTTCGGAATCGAGAAGCAGGCGTTCGAGGCGCTGCCCATCCACACGCGCGAACCGAGGAGATGTGCTATCGACGGTGAGCGCATTCGGCTCTGTCACGAGCTGTTCCTCTGGTTCCCCAGGTTCTGGAGCTGCTGCTGGATTGTCCGCGAGGAGATGCGCCAGCTCTTTTTCGAGTTCAGCCAGAGGAGCAGACAACACATCCTCATCCGCGCCAACGTTTGCTAGCGTAGCTTCCAGCGCGTGGAGGGTATACGCGAGGGCATTGACGCCAATAACTGGAAAGAGCGTGCCACGCATAATCTGATTGGCAGTCTCTTCTATGAGTTCGGCGATCCTCGCGATCGGCTGGCATTCGATGGCGGAGGCGGAGCCGCGTATTTTGTGGCCGAGCCGCCGAAACGCCTTAAAGCGCTCAGGCTGAATCTGGGCTTCGCGTTCAAGCTGGTTGAGCATACGCCGCATGCTGACAATATCTTCCTCGACCTCCGCAATGAAGATCAGGAGCATATCATCCAGAGAGTACTCAGCAAACTCCTGCCTTGCATCTCGCGGCGCGGAATGCAGGGCAGGCGCGAGCGACGACGTTACAGAAGCTGGCTGCTCGGACCAGTCTTCCATAGCATCAAAAGCTCGCAGCACCGCGAGGTCCTCTGCGGATAGTTCATTCTCATCAAAATCGGAGCGTTCTTCATCCATCAGGGCGTGTATTCTTTTATCTGCTGCACTATATCGTTGAAGATGAAAGCAACATCAAGCACCAACGCATCATCCAATACTCCCTTGATTGTTCCCGGACGCAACCCTGAACACCAGTCGGGCGCGAGATCGAATGGCACTATATGTTCGTCGTCATAACCTGTTGCCGGAGCAATCGCCGTCACCAGCAGGCCAAGGATGCAATCGCGTACCTGCATCACGACCAGCAGGTCTGGGGGACGTACAAGCGATTGCGCGTCACTTGTAGAACCGCCATCATTCCAAAGGTACGCCCATACATCGACCAGGGGGATAATCTCGCCGCGCCACACCGTTAAACCAGGCATCCATGCAGGAGTGGCAGGCAGCCGGGTCACCTGGTATGGAGGAGGAATAATCTCTCTGGCGAGTCCAGGCGGAAATATGCAGCGCCTCGTTCCAAGATCGCAGAACAGGTAGTTTTCAACCTGCTGCGTCGTGGAAGAAGAGGCCGCAATCTCAGCCGCGTAGCGCCAGAACTCCTCATCATTCAACTGTGCGAGGAGATGCGCCTGAGAACGACTCAATGATATAAAAGGAATAGCCGCGTCCATTTTGAATTATCCCTGACCCGGTGTGGATACTCCCAGATATGCCTGTGCGACCGCGATGATCTCTTGTGTCTTAAAGGGCTTGGTGATGTAGTCCCTGGCACCGGCGAGGCGTCCTTTCAGGCGATCTATCACACCATCGCGCCGCGAGAGCATCACAATTACGGTGCCGTGGAAGCGTGGCTTCGTTTTCAGGCGACGGGCGACCTCGTAGCCGTCCATTCTGGGAAGTTCGATATCAAGCAGAATCAGATCGGGCACAGGCGCATTCGGCTCCGTCAGCCACTTCACAGCCTCTACGCCATCGCCAAAGCTCTTGACCAGAAATCCTTCTCGGCCAAGGCACGTTTCGATAATTTTGCGAACTGTAGCAGAATCGTCAATTACCATGACTAGTTTGCTCATTACTTATCCTCTTTCTCGCGTCCTCACTACCCATTGTACCCGAGACTTGTATCATCCACAAGAGACGGACTCAGATACACCATATTACCACATGGGTACGTGCAGCTGCAACATTTTATAGCATAATCGTGCTATAGCACACAAGATATTAGAGATGCGGCAACTCTTTAAGAAATTTTTCCAGAGCGCGCGCGCGATACTGGCGTGAAAAATCTACGATATTGGAATGGTCGCCCGGACGTAGTTGTTGCAGCTCCTCCTGCACCAGTGTATGGAGAAACGCGACATCCTCATTCCAGGCCACATCAAGGATTATCTCCGGCACATCCTCCTCCATGTGATGGAGGTCCAGGCGTTTGAGCCAGAGGGAGAAGAGCCGCTCTAGCCAGGAGCGCCGCATAACGGGCGTGAGCAGTGGCGAGAGGGAGATAGATGAGTCAAACATAATGCTACTGCTCGCCTCGCTCAGCAGGGTTTCAAGAAACGGCATTACCTCATCCAGAGCCTTATCGAAGATGCTCACCAGTAGCGCGTCTTGCTCAAGCAGGCGTTTATCGAGTACCAGGGCATAAAGATCCAGCGCGCCCTGATAGTCGTGTTGATCGGCGCGCTCCTCGGCTTCTTGTAAGAGATGCAAGAGATCACTGTCAAGCGACTGCTGGGACTCACCAAATTGCAAGCGTTCTTTATAGCTATTGAGCTGGTGGCTCCTCTTCTCAAGATCAAGCGAAGGCAAGGCCGGGCGCGGGGTCGCGGAAAAAGCCCTTAGATCGTCGTCGTCGCCACTAAAATCCCAATCTTCGGTAGCCTCCTCGTCACCCATCTCCGCGTCGGTGCCGCCGCTGAATTGCGCGAGGATGGAGGTCATCTCTTCAAGCAAGACGGGGTGACGTACGGAGAGTTCTTGTAAAAGGAGAACGAGTTGCTCTTTACTGGCATGCTGTAAACGGCGTTCTAGCTCTTGCTCCATAGCAGCGTCCTCTCAGATAATATCATCCTTGACAATCTTGCATACAAACTCAGCCCTCGCCGCGCACCGCTACCGGGAGGGTAAAGGTAAAGGTGCTGCCTTCTCCAACCACGCTCTCAGCCATAATACGCCCACCGTGCGCCTCCACTACCTGCCGCGCAATAGCCAGGCCCAGCCCCGTTCCGCCTCCACCGGGACCGATGAAATCCGCCTTTGAGCGCGCGCGATCAGTCTTAAAGAAGCGCTCAAACACACGCGGGAGGTCTTCCTCGCGAATACCTGCGCCGGTATCGCGAACATAGAAGCACTGCAAAGACTTGCCCTTCTGCGCCGCTGTTCCAATCACAATACTACCACCAGATGGCGTAAATTTGATAGCATTATGCACTAGATTCACAAGCACGCGTGTAATCAGTTTGCTGTCAGCAGCCACTAACGTCTTGCCCTGCTGGATAGCGGTAAGCAGGCGCACGCGATGACGCTGGGCCAATGGCAGCATACGGGCCATGACCTCGCGTACCAGCTGAGCCGCCTCGATTGGTTCGATCGCCATGGGCAGCTGGCCCGATTCGATGCGCGATAACTCAAGCAATTCTGCAACCATCCCTGTAAGATATTGTACTTCTTTTTCGATCTTCTCCACAAACTGCTGTGCCTTATCGGGATCTGTGTCGATCACATCCTCTAGCGTCTCGGCAAGCAGGCGCACCGAGGTAAGCGGAGTGCTCAGTTCATGCGAAACGTTGGCAAGGAAATCATGCTGCACGCGTTCCAGGCGGTGCAGTTCGGCCATATCTTCGATGACCACGGCAAAGAACTCATCCCTTGACGAGTTCGAAGCGCGGTCAGAGCGCTTTGGGCGCTTCGGGCGTTTAGCCAGCGGCGTCACCAAGACGCGCCACGAGATGCCGTCGCCAACCCGCTCATAGCCCTCCTGGCGCGCTACACCCGTGCTGAGTACTTCCTGCACATGTTGGATAACAGCGGCATCAGCAATTGCTTGATCGAGCCTGTCGCCTTTCGCCAGCGACGGTCCAAGGTGTGAAGCAAGCTGGTTGCTGTAACGAATGACAAGCGTGCGGTCGACGATAAATACGGGCGAGGAGACCGTATCCAGAAAGCTTTTAAAGAGATGTTTGTAGTTTATAGAGCCGGTCAAAGGGGCCACCTTCCTCGCTATAGAGTACTTCTGTAGAGACGCGCGCAAGGCGAAGACCCTACTACATACAATAAAGGACCACCAGTGCAGGTGGTCCTTATGATGGAGCTCCTCGACCAAGATTCGAACTTGGAACCAATCGGTTAACAGCCGATTGCTCTACCGTTGAGCTATCGAGGAATGTCTGTCGCTAACGACACTGGCAGTATATACCAAAGTCGCGCCTTCGTCAATACCTTTTTTGGGAAAATTTGTCAGCAAAAAAATAAATCTGGACTATTGCATCGGCTGTACTGGCGAAGAAATACGCCCGGTTCCTGATCGCCGTTGACCAGGCTCCGGGCGGTTTGCGAAGTACGTCAGCAGCGTGCCGTGCTGCTGAGCTTATACGCTTGTTAGATGTCGGTCGTGGCCAGGCCGTGGGTCGTCAGGACGAGCGAGATTTCGCAGCCATAGTGTAGATCGTGCTCGATAAGGTGCCAGATGATCCACTGACGCGTGGCGTACTCGTGGAGATACGGAATATAGAAGCGCTCTTCGAGGCTCTCGGGAGTCCAGGTCGCGAGGGCGTGCTGAATCACGTGCCACGTCACCTGTAGGCCGTTAACGAGATCGGATGCGCTCAACGCGGGTCCGTCCTCATCTCCCCAGTCATAGAAGGTCTCTAATTCGGGGCCACCCTCGCCCAGAATCTCCTGCAGCCACCAGACGCGCGTGCCGATGATACGACCTGCCAATCTGCTTATCGAGCGCAGATGTGACGCGGCCCTTAAACCAAGTTGGTCTTCAGTAAGCGGAGCAATCGCTTGTACAAGGCGGTCCTGATAGGCGTCCCAGCCTTTATAGAATGGTGTGAGCGTTTGTGCTTTTGGCATGTCTTGTATAGTCATTCCACTATCCTTCCTACGTAGCAAGATTGCGCACAGACGTTTCCTGGAAACATCCTTGCCGCAGAAGGCCCTTTTCTTGAGCAATGATATCTACCCGAGGAAGTGTTTCTCTATGAAGTGGCACGCCTTTCGATGACGCCTCGCTTCACGTGCTTTCTCTAGCATAGACGTATGTTACGTTTGACGGTCTCCTTTGACGGTCTTACCAGAAGTGTAGCATAGATAGCTGCACTTTTCTCGCTCCTGATATCACAGTCCTGTGAGAATTTATATCGCGCCAGCAAACTGATTGATGAGAGCAAGCGTAACAGCGAAGAAGACGCTCAAGCTGACGATAGCGATAACCGGATCAAGCAACGGCGCGGTCATCAAGCTACCACGCAGGCGCAGCCGATCAAAGAGATTCGGCAGCATCAGCCCACAGAGAGCGGCCACAAACAAGGTCAAAGCAAAGCCCACAGCTACGGTAAGGCTGAGCAGCCAGGAGTGGAAGAGCAACCAGACCAGCAGGGCAACCAGGATACTTGCCAGCACGCCGCCGACGGTGCCGATCTGCAGTTCGCTGAAGAGGCTGCGCCAGAAATCCCTGCCGCTCTTCGCGCGTAGCTGCCAACCAGTGATACCCAGCGCCTGCGAACCGGTACTACCACTGGCGAGCAGCAGCATGGGGATCAGGCAGATTACAGCGTTGAGCGCTACCCGCGAGCCAACGCCGATCGGTGCCAGGGATGCCAGGGTGATATTTGTATACAGGATAGAGTTGAAGACGCGCGAGATGATCACCGCCAGGATGAAGCCCGCCACCACGCTCACCGCCAGCCAGGAGAAACGACGCAGGGCTGTGCTCCACGAGAAATGCTTCTCCTCCTCGCTCTCCTCGACATCGGTGCCCGCGATCTCAGAGAAGTCCTCTGCATGCTCTTCGCGGATCACGTCGATGACATCATCTACCGTAATCATACCAACCAGGCGGTTATCGGCATCGACCACGGGCACGCCAAGCAGGTCGTATTTGGAGATGATGCGCGCCACCTCTTCCTGGTCGGTATCGACCTGGACCTTGATAACGTCGCGATCCATCAGATTGCGCAGAGGCGTCGCGGGATCGGCGGTCACAAGCTGGCGCAGCGACACCACGCCCATCAGGTGTTCCTCTTCGTCCTTGATATAAAGGTAGTAGACCATCTCCAGGTGGACCGAGTTCTGGCGCAGGTAGGTCAAGGCATCCTCAACCATAGCATCCTGCGCGAGGGCCAGGATCTCGTTGGTCATGATGCCACCCGCCGTCTCGCCTTCGTAGCGCAGCAGATCGCGGATGGGCTGTGACTCGTTCACGGGCATCAGGCTCAGCAGGCGCTCGGCCTCCTCACGCGACATCTCGGAGAGGATATCGGCGGCATCATCGGGTGGTAGCCTTTCGAGCAGGTCGGAGGCGCGCTCAGGACCCAGCTCGGTCAGCAGCTCGGATTGCAACGGATACTCGACCTCGTTGAGCGTGTCGGCGGCGGTCTCGGTATCCAGGCGATCAAGTACCGCCCCGGCGTCCTCGATGTCGAGCTGCTCTAGAATGTCCGCGATATCGGCGGGACGGAGCTCGGCCAGCTTGTTCTGGCTCACATTGAGCTGCACCTGCGATACCATGCCGACCGCACCCGCCGTTGCGCCTGCACCGGCAAGGGCAAGCTGGCCGGTCGTGCCACTCGCTCTGACGACCTGAATAGGCTCAACATAATTCCAGGTAATGGTGCGCTCCGCGAGCTGCATGGGCGCGACACGGCTCAGCGCATCCACCGCTGGCTGCACACCCAGGCGGCGCAGCAGGCCGCTAAAGCTGATATCCACCCCCAGAAGGCGAGCGGTATGCTTAATCTGTACCAGCTTCAGGTCGTTGACCTTCACCACGCGAAAGCCCTGTGTATCCACAATCTGCTTATCCAGAATGTCGCGGCGCAGCAGTAGCTCATTGGCTTGCGGCGTATAGGGCGCAATCTGTGCCTGATTTATGGTAAGTCGAACAGTATCTTCTTCTATACTTTGCACCTGAGACCAGGGAATAATAATGTCGCCCGTTGCGCGATGCACCACCAGGGCTGTGATCTCGGGAAACGTCTCATCGAGGGTCACGCACACATCGCGCACGCCACCTACGCGATGATTCTCCATGTCATAAACGCTGCGACGCAGCAAGGTGCTCAAAAAAATCATAGTATCACCGCCTTTCGAGAGTAATAAAAGTCATACACTTATCCACAATCAGTGTGAACAAGTGGAAAACTCGTCGCCCCGCGTAACATTTGTTACGACAACCAGCACAGGAGAGCGTGGCAGCTATTAACAAGGTTAACAGGCAACACAAAACTCTGTGTAGTTCGCACAGGGGACGCTGCAAGAGCAGGAAAGGACTTACTGGCAGGCGGGAAAATCCTTACTCGACATCGGCTCCATCATTGGGGATGATGTATGCTCACCGAGTAAGATGGCGGGAAAAGGTCGGGAGGATCAACCGAGCGGAGATCCAGAGGCCATACTCGATGAGGAGCAGAATGGTCCCAAAAGCAGGTATACGCTAACCATACACCTACTATGACTAGGGCCAGCGTCCATATTCCTCACCTCCTTTACCCGGACCAGTTGCGGATCTCCCAATGGCGACATTCTCGCTAACATCTAAGGCCGTGGTGGGATGAATGGCAACGGTGGGTTGTACAAAATCTTTCTCACTGGCATTATAACACTAATATACACGTTCCAACAAGGAACATAGTGTACATAGTACGATTTGGCCCTTGTTGAAACGTATCCCATCACACTAACCTGTTACCATAAGTCACAATATAGTAGGTAATGGTGCAGCATCCTGAGCGCCTGTGCCGCTTTGCAATGGATGGTGAGGAGTTACCGCTGACAAAATCGCTGGGGCATAACGAGCATGTGGTAATATGCGTTATATATAGTATAGAGATGTTCGCATTGCGCCGAAAAGAGTGAAGATTCAGAACAGCCATAAAAATGTAGTGAAAAGAACAAGGATAGATACATGGTAAGCAACCAGATATTGCACGTCAATATCCCGACTCCAACAGGCCACCTGGAGGGCATTCTCAAGCCAGAAGAGGAGGGGTCGCAGCCTCTCTATACCAGCGTCGTCTGCCATCCGCACTCGCTCTATGGCGGCACGATGCACAACAAAGTAGTTTTCAAGGTCGCCCAGACGCTTCAGGCGCAGAACATTCCCGCGCTACGCTTCAATTTTCGCGGCGTCGGCAAAAGTACTGGGACCTATGACGAGGGTCGAGGCGAAATGGACGACGTGCGCTACGCGCTGGAATTTCTGAGCCGCCGCTATCCAGGCGTTCCCATCATCGTCGCGGGCTTCTCCTTTGGAGCCTTCGTGGCGCTGCGCGTGGCCGCGAACGACGATCGAGTACAGGCGATGATTGGCCTGGCAGTACCGGCGCGCTGGCTCGAAGGCAATACGCTGCAGGACTGCCACAAGCCCAAGCTTATCGTCCACGGCACCGAAGACGATACCGCGCCCTACAACGCCACGGTCCAATGGTTCGAGCAGGTACCAGCGCCCAAAAGCATGGTCGCGATCGAGGGTGCCGATCACTTCTTCCAGGGCCATCTTGAAGAGGTACAGACAATTGTCAACCGCTTCATAGAATCGCTCTAAGCAGTGGCGCTTGTCTGATTGTTTAGCAGCACAACAACGAGGAGATAGAAATGTCTATAGCAAGCAAAACGCGGGAGATTAGCGCTCGCATCACCAACCAACCGCAGTGGCGCTGGTATCACGGCGTAGCCTTTTACGCAATCGTCCAGGTACTGACTTTTGGCCTCTCGGGCCTGACTAACATAGTAACTGGTAAGAAAAGTGACAATGCACGCGACGCCATCTTCGGCGATGTATCCTACTTCAAAGGCTTGAGGCAGTCAGTATTCGCACCGCCATCCTGGGTCTTTGGTCCCGCGTGGACGATCAACAATATCGCGAGCATTTATGGCAATTTGCGCGTACTGAACATGCCGAAGAACACACCGGGACGCGACGCCTATATCGCGCTGCAGGCCGCTTCGTGGCTCGACTACGTGCTCTTCAGCGCGGCCTACTTCAGCCTGCGTTCACCCATCAACGCGTTCTTTATCACCCTTAGCATGTTCCTGCTGACCATTGCCAGCATCCTGGTTTCCATCTTCCAACTTAAAGACACAAAGGTTGCGCTCTCGTTCGCCACGCTCTTCGTCTGGCTGATTATCGCGCTGACCGCGGCCACGTTTCAGGCGGCCTGGAACCGCGACGAGCTGTACAAAGTGGGGCCGTTCGCAGAGGTCAATCCAGCATTGGAGAAAGAGGCCAGCTAGCTGGCCTCCAACCTGCTCACGAGGCTGTTACAATCTCAAGTGTTAGAGCGTATATACAGTAGGGATGGGCCTTGCGTCCATCCGGCCC
>JALYTQ010000408.1 GCA_030854195.1 Chloroflexota bacterium | reverse complement strand
CGTCTAAGGCGCTCTGAACTCTCCACGCCCGCCAGTAGCGAGCGAATGATAGAGAAGGCCGTAGCCAGCAACGCCGATCTGGTATTTCTCGACCTCGAAGATGCGGTCTCGCCCAACGAAAAAGTAGCCTCGCGGGCAAAGGTAATCAACGCGCTCAAAACGCTGGACTGGGGCAAGAAGACGCGGGCTTACCGCATAAACGACCTGGAGACGGAGTACGCCTACCAGGATATTATCTCCGTCGTGGAGGAAGCGGGCGAGTACATCGATATTCTCATTGTGCCCAAAGTAAAATCGGCGCGGGATGTCTGGTGGGTCGATCGGCTGCTGACGCAGATCGAGACGCGCCTGCACCTGCCGCATCGCATCGGCCTGGAGGTGCTGATCGAAGAGGTCGAGGCGGTCGTGCATATCGAGGAGATCGCCTTGTCCAGCCCGCGCTTAGAGGCGTTGATCTTCGGTCCCGGCGACTATAGCGCGTCGCAGGGCATGGATAGCCGGGTCATCGAGGGGCATGTTGACGACTATCCCGGTGATCCCTGGCAGTACGTGCGCAACCGCATCGCTATCGCCGCCCACCTGGCGCATATCGACGCCATCGACGGCGCGTACTCCGATTTCAAAAATCCCGTGGGCTACCGTCGCGAGGCCACGCGCGCCCACATCCTGGGCTTCGCGGGCAAATGGGCCATCCATCCCAACCAGCTCGTCATTGCCAACGAGGTCTTCTCGCCCACGCGGGAGGAGATAGACTACGCGCGCAGACTCGATGCCGCGTATAGCGAGGCGCAGGCAAAGGGTCTGGGTGCCATAGCCTTCGAGGGCAAGATGGTAGACGTTGCTATTGTGAGAAGCGTGCGCAACACTATTCAAAAGGCCGATCTGCTCGGACTATAGTAGGGATGGGCCTTGCGTCCATCCGGCCCAATGACCGAGAACGCTGCCCCTGGCCTGATCGCGTTCCCCGAACCGGATGGACGCAAGGCCCATCCCTACTGGATAGTTTCCTCTTATAGAGTAGAACACATCTGGAGTGGCGCGTTATTCCAGCCGACCAATATACTCTTTGACTTTTTCCGCCGCGTCGCGTGTCATGCCGTCTAGCGCGACGAGTTCTTCAAGGCTGGCAGCGCTGATCGCCCGTACCGAGCCGAAGTGTTTCATCAACGCCTGCTTGCGCCTGGGACCGATGCCGGGAATCTCGTCGAGGACCGATTTAAATGTACGCTCGGAGCGCAGCTTGCGGTGATAGGTGATGCTGAAGCGGTGCGCCTCGTCGCGGATGCGCTGTAAAAGATAAAGTCCCTGCGAGGAACGCGGCAGGATGATTGGTTCTGGCGCGCCGGGCGTGTAGATCTCCTCTTGCGTGCTGCTCTGCGTATGATCCTCTTTGGCGATGCCAATGGTCGGAATGTCCAGGTGCAGCTCTTGCATAACCTCCATCGCCGCGCTCAACTGGCCCTTGCCGCCATCGATAATCACCAGGTTCGGCATAGCCCACTCGTGACGAAACTGGGCCTGCTCTTTGCCGTTATTAGCGCTAACTTCACCACTCTCTACCTCACCGTTACCACCGCTCTCTACCTCATCCAATGCGATTGCGCTCTCCTCGGCGACATCGCCCACCTGGGAGGCTGCCGAGGCCGCTTTGCGGAAGCGCCTGCGCAACACTTCCTGGTGGCTGGCGTAGTCATTGGCACCCTCGACGGTCTTGATCTTGAAGCGGCGGTATTCGCTATTCTTCGGTCGCCCAGCTTCGAAGACGACCATCGCGCCCACTGAGTTCGTTCCCTGGGTATTGGAGATATCGTAGCACTCGATGCGCTGCGGGGGTACCGCCAGGTTCAGCGCCTCCTGCAGCTCCTCTAAAGCGAGTTGCGTCTTCTGGGTATCGGTCAGCCACTTGATGCGCTGCTGCTCCAGCACCTGCTGCGCGTTCTGCTTGACCATCTCAACCAGGCGTACCTTGTCGCCACGCTTCGGCACGCTCACATTCACCGCCGAACTCCCCACCGTCGCCGTGGCGTTTTTGCGCTTCTCCTTGAGCCAGTTCTGAATGACCGCTCGGTCGTCCGGTTCCACCTCTACGATAATCTCAGCGGGAACGTGCGGCGAACTCTCGTAGAACTGTTGCAGGAACGAGGTCATCACCTCGCCCGGACTGCTGTCACGCGTGCCCTGGAGAATGAAGTATTCGCGGCCCACCAGTTTCCCGCTGCGGAAGAAGAAGACCTGCGCGCACGTCTCGTCGTCGCCGCTCGCCAGCGCGATCACATCCTGATCGTCCTGCCCCTCCGTATTGATGATACGCTGCTTCTCCAGAATGCGCTCCACGGCCTTGATACGGTCGCGGATGCGCGCCGCCTCCTCGAAGTTCAGCTCATCGGCGGCGTGCTCCATCTTCGCCCCCAGGTCCCTGAGCACCTCATCGTGCTTCCCCTCAAGAAAGAGGATCACCTGGCGAATCACCGCGTCGTACTCCTCGCGTGTAGCATTAGCCACGCAGGGCGCGATGCAGCGATGAATATAATACTGCGTGCAGGGACGCGGCAGCAGCTTCTGCTTCCAGCCTGTCGGCGGCTCGCCCGTGCGCGGCGCTGCCCACGCGCTCGCATCGTAGCGACATGTGCGAAACGCGAACAGCTTGTTCAGCAGGTCCAGCGTCGCATCTACCGCGCCCGAATTCGTATACGGTCCAAAGTAACGATTGCCGTCATGCTTAAAACTGCGTACGCGATACACACGCGGAAAATCCTCCGTCAGCGCCACCTTAATATAGGGATAGCTCTTATCGTCGCGCAATAGCACATTATATTTAGGGCGATACTGCTTGATATAGTTACTTTCGAGGACCAGCGCCTCCACCTCGTTCTGCACCACCAGAAACTCGATATCCTCGATCTTTGCCACCATGCTGCGATTCTTGGGACTCAGATCGGTCGAGTCCTGAAAATACGAGCGCACGCGGTTATACAGCGAGATCGCCTTCCCCACATAGAGAATCGTCCCGGCAGCATCCTTCATAATATAGATGCCGGGCCTATGTGGCAGCGAATTTAAGACCGATTGTATTTTTTCGTTCACGTGTAGTTATCGTCCATGATTATAGATAAGACGTACGAAAAAGGATTGAAAGCTAATGATACTCTTGTTCGCCTCTCCATTATACCGCTTTACGCCGAGGGTGTCGATGCTAACACCGATGGAGGGTGTGCGTCATTGTTTTGCACAAAGGAATTTCCTCATCAACCCCATGATGTAGGGG
>JALYTQ010000407.1 GCA_030854195.1 Chloroflexota bacterium | reverse complement strand
GGCGTGCACAGGGTCGGGCGGTCCGCCTGCAGGCGCGCGCGGCCCGCGCGGCACAGTGCCGATCTGCTGCTTATGAATATTAATATCGTTGAGCGGATCATCGTCCGGGAAATCGGCCTCGAAGGAGATTGTCGCATCGTCATCTTCTTCAAACTCGTCGTCATCTTCCTCCATAGCGGCATCTTCCTCAGCCGACGAGCGGCGTGGCGTGCGGGCGAGCTGCACGCCTGCGCCAGCACGAGGAGCGATCGGAGGCGCGCCAGCACCGCCATAGCGACTGTATTGCGGACGTTTCCCAAGATACGGCGAGGCGGCAACGGCGGGTGCCCTGGAAGCTGCATCGGGATCGTCGGAGATCAGGTGCATCCACCAGTGCCAGAGCAGCAGAAGGTGGCCAAAGGTGAGACGGAACGTGAAAATAGTAACGATCAGCAACAATCCGAGCACGACCACATGGCCGACGGTAGAAGGCCAGCCAGCCAATGGATAGACCAGCAGTTCGGCCAGAATACCCACCGGCCCAAAGATCAGGCGACTCTCGACCAGCGCCAGCAGCCAGATAAGAAAGAGGCCAATGACAACCCGCCAGCTCAGAAAACGCTGCCCGCGTACCCCCTCTATCATACGAGCAAGAGCAAAGGCGACCAGGCCCAGGACCAGCGGGTAGGCAGCCCAGCCGAAGAAATTGAGAAAGAAGCCAGCGATCGGCGCAGCGATGCGCGAAGTTTTGAAGACCGTAAGCGCGCCAAACAGGAGCAGGAAGAGAACAAGCAGCAAGAAGCCAGAGACGCTCCGCTGGTGATGAGGCTCCATGCCTCTCCATTTGCCATGTGCCCAACGAATAAATTGTGTATCGCGCGGATCGGGCGCGGAAGAAGCAGGCGTGGGGCGGCGCGACGAGGTGCCTTTCTTGCCACTGGCCTTGCTGCGCGTCGTCGCCTTCGTGGTGGACCGACCACCTGCGTTGCGCTTCGCGGGCGAGACATTGGAGCGCTGCTCAACCTTTACGCTCTGAACCTGCTGCCCATTCGAAGCATGGAATGAAGGACCCGCCGCTTTGCTCACGCGCGAGGAGCCATTCTCACTATTTGGCACAACCCGTTCGCCCTGTTGGTGCTTCGCTGCTTTCTTCTGATTCCGACCTGCCATAGCGCTTCCTTCCCGTTCACGAGACAGTTGAGACACCAGTATGATAGCGCAGATGTTCCAAATTAGCAATAGCCATTACTACTCGCAATTACAACAAAGAGGACACTCAGTTCAAGTGCCCTCTTGTTTGCTTTCTAAGCTTCGCCTATACTTCCATCACCACCGGAATGATCATAGGGCGGCGATGTGTCTTCTCGTAGAGGTATTCGCTGAGAGTATGCTTGATCTTGTCCTTCACAAAAGACCAGTCAGAGGCATGGCCATTCAGGCCGACAAACGAATCCAATACACGCTCGCGCGCACTTTCAAGCAGTTCCTCGGCGTCGCGCATGTAGACAAAGCCACGCGAGACGATATCGGGGCCCGCGATAGGCTGGCCCGTCTCTTTATCGACAGTCAGCACAGCCATCAAAATGCCATCCTGAGACAGCACCTTGCGGTCGCGCAGCACAATCTGTCCCACATCACCAACGCTCAGGCCATCCACAAAGACATTGCCACTGCTGAAATGATCGACGATCTTGATCTCATCCTTCGTGAACTCGACGATATCGCCATCCTCCGCGATCACAATATTCTCATCGGGAATACCCAGCGAGTAGCCAAGCTTTGCATGCAGCACCAGTTGACGATATTCACCATGAACAGGCATGAAGAACTTCGGTCGAATCAGGCTCAGCATCAGCTTCAGCTCTTCCTGAGCGCCATGACCCGAGACGTGCACATTCGAGATGCCCTGGTAGAGCACCTCCGCGCCCTGGCGGAAGAGGCTATTGATCGTGCGATGCACCATCTTCTCGTTGCCCGGTACAGGCGTTGCCGAGAGGATCACCGTGTCGCCCGGCTGGATACGGATCTGGCGATGGTCCTGGTTCGCGATGCGCGTCAGGGCCGAAGTTGGCTCGCCCTGGCTGCCGGTACAGATGATCACTATCTGATCGGGCTTGAACTTATTGATATCCTCGACGCGGATAAGCATACCTTTGGGGACATTCAGGTAGCCAAGCTCAATCGCCATCTGCACATTGTTAATCATGCTGCGACCGACCAGCGCGACAAAGCGATCATAGCGAGCAGCGGTATCGATCACCTGCTGCACACGCGAGATCAGCGAGGCAAACGTCGCCAGCATAATGCGACCGGGCGCGTTGGCGAAGATCTTATCGAACGTATCGTTGATCACGCGCTCCGAGGGCGTATAGCCGGGCGACTCGATGCGGGTGCTATCACCCATCATCATCAGCACGCCCTCGTTGCCGAGGCGACCCAGCATCCCGAAATCGGCGGGCTTGCCATCGACAGGCGTATAGTCGAACTTATAGTCGCCCGTGTGAACGATATTTCCCAACGGCGTGCGGATCACAAGACCGACGGCATCGGGAATGCTATGATTGACGCGGAAGAACTCGATCACGCTCTCACCCAGCTTCAGTTGATCGCCGGGCGTGACCATATTGACAGTTGCCTTATCGAGCAGCCGATGTTCCTTGAGTTTGACATTAATCAAGCCTTGTGTCAGGCGCGTCGCATAGACGGGAGGGAAATCCAGCATTGGCAGAATGTAAGGCAGTCCGCCAACGTGATCTTCATGACCGTGAGTAATGAGGATACCGCGTATGCGAGACTTCTTATCTGCCAGATAGCTCGCATCGGGAATAACCAGGTCGACACCAAACATTTCATCATCGGGGAACATCACCCCGGCATCAACAATGATAATGTCGTTACCGTACTCAACGACCAGCATATTCTTTCCGATCTCTCCCAGACCTCCGAGAGGGAGAAGTCGAATTTTTTCTATTGTCAAGGTATAAAAGACCTCCTAAAACCACACCATACGTGCAGCCCATAACTAAAAAACGTTAGTTTATTGTATTTATCTCCACTCCCATTCCTGCCAACAGGAGTAAAAGCCAGATGAATATATGTAGTATCACTCCTACGCGTTGCCCGCAAGAGTAAATAAAAGTTGAAATAAGCCAGATTTAGCCATTTAAAAGTGTACCATAGTGGTTAGCAAAATACAAGCATTTCCTGGTATTGAGCAAAGCTCATTCTGGTGTAGGGGCGCGGTTCACAAGCCCGTGGCGCTCCCCAGGCCGATGCGCGGTTAATTGGGACCGGAC
>JALYTQ010000406.1 GCA_030854195.1 Chloroflexota bacterium | reverse complement strand
ACGGTCGATCTCTGCGCCACCTATAAAGCCCAATTGTACCTCGCCCGCCGCCATTAGTCCCAGCAAGGTAACGGTGCGCGTCGCCCAGAGCGCGCCCGCGACGTTGGGCAGGTCGCCCATCGTGTAGAGCAGTTCCGCCGCCGGTGTATCGCGGACGAGCCCGTTCTCGAAAAGGCCGGTGCAGTTGGGCGCGTGCGTCAATTTCGCGAGGGCAAAGGCGAGCAGGGGCAGGCGCATGCCTACGAAGACCTTCTCGCCGTCCTGTATCTGGCGAGCCGCGCAAACGACCATCAGTTCTCTCGGTGTATAGTCCATAGCTCCTCCTCTTAATACCCATAGTCGACGGGCGCGGCATAGCGATGCTCTTTCACGCGCAGTTCGTAGCGGAGCTCCTCCCTCAGCTTTTCAAGATACTGAGCGCGCGTCGGCACTTGCAAAACCCATTCATCGAGCCAGTCTTGGAGCCCCTCGACGCTGCGTGTGCGTATGTGATAGTCGGAGAAAAACTGGTGGTCGCGGTTGTAGTAGCCCTGCACCATCGAGGGGTGCGCGCCCCAGGGTTCATGCACGACCGCCTGCACCTTGAAGGCCGGTCCCAGGACGCGGTTGGGATCGCTGATAATCACCTCGTGCGGCACGATCTCTTCCGCGACGATAATTCCGGTGCGCGCCGCCAGCAGCGCCTCCTCGGTAATCCCGAAGCCACCCCACATATGCGCGTTGCCCTCCTCGTCGCAGCGCTGCACATGCACGATCGCCACATCGGGATGGAGCGCCGGTACCAGCAGCAGCGGCATGCCATCCAGCTGCTCCTGCCGAAACGTTGGATTCTGGCGCGGGATATCGCTGCCCAGCAGCGAGCGCGTGGGGATGTAGGGCGCGCCAATGCTGGCGGCCAGGAGCGCGAGGCCGATGCTGAAATTGCTATGGTCCTCGACGGTAAGGGAGCGGGGAATGCTCTTCTCCGTGGCGCGCCGATAACAATGGCCCAGACCCTCGCTGACGTTGCCGACCCAGGCCGCCTGCACCTTCGCGACGCAGCCCGCGCCGATGAGCTGATCGAAGAGCATATCAGAGATGGGGCCGATCAAGGTAAGGTCGCGCTTCTGCTGACGAATTATCTCGAAGCCTGCCGCGTAGGGAATAAGCGGCTCCAGCGCCAGGCCCAGCGCGACGGACGCGCCATCGGGCACGTATTGCGCGATCGCCTCCGTCATAGTTGTAAGTTTGCTCATGCCGGTGAATACTCCACAATAATATTCGCGTAATCATCCGATACAAAGATATTACCACGCGCATCGATTTCAAGTCCTTGCGGCTCAATATATCCCCTGCTTGCCAATGTTGTGCGCGCACCCGTCGTAGGATTATAGCGAATCAGCGCGTGGATCTGCGGTTGCAGGTCGGTAACAAGAACATTGCCATTCGCGTCGATGACTACATCATCCAGCATGCCGAAGCCGCCGATGCGCGTCAGTTTTCCAGATGGTGAAAGGTGCCAGAGCGCGCCGCCACACTCGTCGGCTAGATAAATATTGCCAGTTGCATCTACTGCGGCACCTACGGGACGTGTGATACCAGAGGCCAACAGGGTCAGTTCCTTGCCATCCAGGCTCATGCTATACACGGTGCCGATAGGGCTGTCTGGTACGATAATTGAATTTGTTTCGGGATCAAAGGCGAGGCCATCGACGCCATCTTTGCAACTCGCGCTGCTCGGCGTGCCCGGCAACTGGCGCAGCACGCGGGGAGACGACGCGCCCGGTGCCAGCGCGAGAATGCGATTGGGTCCCTGTTCCGCGATAATCATTGTTCCGTCCGGCAGCACAACGATCCCCTCCGGCGCGGCGATGCCGCTTGCCAGCACGGTTACGGAGCCATCTGCATTCAGGCGACTGATGGTGCCATTATGGGCGTCGCTGAAGAGCAGCCGCCCATTCTTATCGAATGCCAGGTCGTCCGGTCTGCCCACGCCCTGCAAAATGGTGCGCGCAGTATAGCGGTCGGGGGTAGCGGCGCGCGTTGGCGTTGGAGGGATTGCCGTAGGCGTCGGAATACTTTTCGTAGGGGATGCTGCCTGTATGGTGGGCATCGCTTGCGTAGCCTGTGGAGTCGGTGTACTATTGCAGGCTGTCAGGAGAGCTGTACATAAAATGAGAACTGACATGATGGACAGGACATGTGTGGACGCTGTACGAAAAAGAAGGGTCATGCAGGTATGGCGCACAAACATGGCGAATCCTCCCTAACTTTATAATATAATTGTACGCGTTCAGAACCCTTCAGCGCCACAAGCACTAAAGGGTTCTGAACGCGTACAATTATACAACCACTTCCTCTTCCAGCAGGGTGTGCACCTTATTGAGGGGCGCGCCGCTGGCCTTCTTGCGCACCATCAGCATCTCAGCCGCGATACTCAGCGCGATCTCGTCGGGGGTCTCAGCGCCCAGGTCCAGGCCGATGGGAGCATGCACCTGCGCCAGGCGCTCGCGTGCAATACCATCCTTCAGCAATTCTTTGAAGATACGGCGCACCTTGCTCGGACTGCCGATCATGCCAATATAAGATGCGCGACTGGTTAAAGCGGCCTGCAATGCGGTTTTATCCAGCTGGTGTCCGCGCGTAACGATCACGATCCAGCTTGCCTCGTCGGGCTCCAGCTCCTGAATCGTCTGAGGAATATCGCCGAAGGCAAGCTGCACATTCTCGCCGAACGCCTGCGGATCAGCCAGGTCGCGGCGATCATCGACGACCACGATGCGGAAATCCAGGTGTTGCGCCAGCTTTGTCAGCGCCTGGGCCACGTAGCCTGCTCCGGCGATAATCAGCCTGGGCTCGGGGCGCAGCACCTCGAAGAAAACCTCCAGCGTCGCGCCACAGCTCCCGACCGCCTCGCCCTGATCGGCGTCCATGTGAATATGTGTCATATACGAGCGGCTCTCGCGGATGGCCCGCTGCGCCTCCTCCGCGACCTTACCATCCGTCGTCGGACCCGCGAAGCCGCTCGTGTGCGTCCCATCGGCCCGCACCAGCATCTTGCTACCCACGCCGCACGGGGCCGCGCCAACCGTCTTGACGACCGTGGCTACCGCGACGCGCTCGCCGCGCCGCAGAGCCGCCTCAATCTCCTGATAGATCGTTGTGGTATTCATCGGTCTCCCTCTCATGGTCTGTATACTCAATCATCGAGTAATGGAATAGGATATATATTATAACGTAGAGAGGATGCTGGGTATTCCTTTAGTAGGGATGGGTCTTGCGTCCATCCGGGTGCCCCCTCTCCCGATGGCGGACCGGATG
>JALYTQ010000015.1 GCA_030854195.1 Chloroflexota bacterium | reverse complement strand
CCATGTGGCTCCTGGGCCGGATGGGGGCCAGCCCCATCCCTACTCAAGCATTAGCCGCAAGACAACCCAGGTGGGGTAAGGAGTATATATGTCGTTTAAAGTAGCGGATCTCTATCTGCTGGCACCTCAGTTCAGCCTGGTACTGCTGGCGCTGGTGGTGATGGTGGTGGACCTCTTTGTGAAGAGGCGCGTCGTTATTGTGGCCGTCGCGCTGATCGGCCTGGTCGTGCCGCTCGCGTTTACGATCTCGCAGGCCATCACACTCACGGGAACTCACCGCGCATTCTTCAATATGCTGGTGATCGATCCATATTCTATCTTTTTCCAGGTCGTCTTTCTGATTATTGCCGTTGTGTTGATCCTGGCCTCTTATGATTATATTGGTAAATACGTCAAAGCGGATGGCGAGTTCTATACGTTATTGCTGCTCTCCCTCGCGGGCATGATGTTCCTGGCGAGCACGGGCGAACTGATCTCGATGTATATTTCTTATGAACTAGCCAGTATTCCGCTCTACATCATGGCAGGGATGATCCGCGCCAACGAGCGTTCCGCCGAGGCCGCCGTCAAGTACGTGCTGCTCGGGGCGATGTCTTCGGCGATTCTGCTCTACGGCTTTGCCCTGCTCTATGGTGCGACGGGGACGACTGATCTGGTTGCGACCGGCGGCGGACCTGGCATAGCGGGCGTAGTGGCGAAGAGCCTGGATGAGGGGAATGCCCTGCTGCTGATCGCGGAGGTACTGATACTGGCAGGTGTGGGCTTCAAGATCTCGGCGGTGCCGTTCCATATGTGGACACCGGATATCTACGAGGGCGCGCCTACGACCTCGACGGCCTTCTTCTCGGTTGGCTCCAAGGCGGCGGGCTTCGCGCTGCTCTTCCGCGTCTTCCTGTATAGCAATCTGTGGCACCTGGATCGGACCTCGATGGTGATCATCTTCGCCATTGTCGCTGTGCTCACGATGACGCTGGGCAATATCGTCGCCGCCGTCCAGAGCAACGTCAAGCGCATGATGGCCTACTCCAGTATCGCGCAGGCTGGCTACATCCTGGTTGGCTTCACCGCCAGCTTTGCCAGTGGCAGGCCAGACGGTATCGCGGCGGCGCTCTTCTTCATTATGGTCTACGTCATCACCAACCTGGGTGCCTTCTCCGGCATCATCGCCCTTGGGGAGCTGACCGGAGGCGAGCGCATCGAGGACTTCCGTGGCCTCTTCAAGCGCGCGCCGCTCTTGAGTACGGGGACCGCGCTATGTCTGCTCTCGCTGGGTGGCATCCCGCCGGTGGTCGGTTTCTTCAGCAAGGTGGTGCTCTTCACTGCGTCGTGGGGTCTCGGCCTGAACTGGCTTGTCGTTGTCGCGCTGCTCAACAGCATCGTCTCGCTTGTCTACTATGGACGCGTCGTGAAGGTGATGTTCTTCGACGCGCCGCCCAAGAACGATCGCCTGGTGACGCCCATCGGCCTGGCGACCTCTCTCGGCGTGACGACCGCCGCCCTGCTCGTGCTCACCGTCGCCGTGCAGTTCGTGCTCGATCCCGCCCACCAGGGCGCTTTGAGCCTGTTCGCGTTCATCCCGAAATAACCCCGTCAGTCATATGATATGAATGAGCAAGGTATATCGCTTATGAAGATACACCCTGCTCATTCACATCATATACACAATTTGCGTAGTATTAATTCATCACACCACAAATACTCGTAGGGACCAGCTTCAGCGCGTCCGCGATTTATCGATTTCCTCCACCTAAGCCCCATCAACCTTCCAGATAATCACCGTACTATCGTTGGAGGCGGTCGCCAGATAGCGGCCATCGGGCGACCAGGCGAGGTCGATGATGGTGCAGCCTTTTCTGATGAGATGCCCGTTATTCTGTCCGAACAGCATGTCCTGGACGTGGTAGCCCTCTTTCGTCGTTTTCGGTGCCTTGTTTTGTGTATCCCAGATATAGACCTGATGGCTAAACTCGTAGCTCCCCGCGATATAGCGTCCATTGGGGGACCACGCCAGCCCGTTGACCTCCGGTGCATAGTAACTGGTGGTCGCAGTGTTTTTGGGAGCTACGAGCGTCACAGGATCGTCCGTAGAGAGCGAGTGGACTACTTTGTTTGTCGCTACATCCAATACGTCGGCTATGAGCAGATTACCGGTGACAAGCTGACTTTGAGCCGTTGGCGACCAGGTCACTGCATTACGTCGTACAATTACGCTTCCATTCCCTGTGTGCCCTGAAAGGACCAGCGTTTGCAAGACTTTTCCCGTCTTGACCTGCCAGACAGTCACCTTGAAATCATCTCTTAGACCTGCCAGCATGGAACCATCTCGTGACCACGCCACATTTTGAATACCTATGGGTGGCTCGTTGGGATCTGGTGCTAGAGGCGTGTTCCGTAAAGTTCTTATCGGACCATCAGTATGCCCGCGCTGCCAGAGTCCTACGTCCATTTCTTCAAATGTTGAAATTGCGAGTAGATTCTCTACTGGCGACCAGGCAAGGTTGATATAGGAGGGCTGGATGTCATCAGCCTGCGTTTTATTACTATAATCAACGATTGTGCTTTGCTGGTCGTTGATCATATGAATGATTCTGGCGGGAGTGTTTGCTGCTTCCGATTGAGGTATAACGGCGAGCGTGCGCCCGTCCGCTGACCAGCCTATCTTGTTATCAGTTATTGTGTCGGCGAACTTCCATTCATGCAGTGGGGTTGTGACTTTCTGCATCCCATGTGTGGCTTTCTGCAACAGACTTCCTACATCCCAGAGCATGACACGCGTATCATAGCCGCCGGTTGCCAGATAGCGCCCGCTGGGATGCCAGGCGACGTTCCAGACCCCTTCCGAGTGTTTGATGAGGCGTAGCAGTGGGACACCTGCGATGAGCTTCTGTGGACCCGGCGGGGGTTTGGGCGCGGCGGTCGTCGAAGATTTGAAGTGCAGATACGCGGCCAGCCCGGTTCCCCCTACGACGGCGACGGCGGCTGCCGACGCGCCCGCGATCATTACGCTGCGTCGCCCAATCTTATGTTGCTGCTCGGCAGGGTGTTCTGCCGTCCCGTTGGCAGGAGGAACGTAGGTCGAGACGCTTTCGGGCATCATATTGGTCGCCGCCGCTGATGGCATTGAGTTTTGGAGTAGGGCGGCATCCCAGGGCGCGTTCGCGGATGACGCGCTTATGCCAGGAGTCGAAGGGGACACCAGATGCGTCGGCTGATCGGCAATGTAGCGTTTGCTCCAGGGGGCCAGCAAGGTGGCCTCTGGATCGGCGGTCGTCGCCTGCTCTCCCAACTTCCAGCCCATCTCAAGCTCGTTTACAAATGCCGTGCAGGAACCGGGGCGCGCCGCTGGCTGTTTGGCTAAGCCCTTCAGCAGCGTGTTTTCTATCGTCTGGGGCAGTTGTGGGTTAAACTGGCGCGGGGGCGTAGGTGGCTCCTGCATATGTTTGAGCAGAATCTCGAAAGGCTCCTTGCCGCTGAATGGGAGGCGACCGGTGAAAAGCTGGTAAGCGATGACGGCCAGACTGTAGCGGTCGCTGGCGGCCTCGGCCTTGCCCTGGATCTGTTCGGGTGCCATGTATTCAGGCGTGCCTGCTCCGGCGTGCGTGCGACTGCGAAAGGTGTTGTTAGAAAGCAGTTTGGCGAGACCAAAGTCGGCCAGCAGGAGCCAGCTCTGCTGCAAGAGCATATTGCCTGGCTTGATATCGCGGTGCAGCACGTTGCGGCTGTGCGCGTAGTCGATGGCCTGGGCGGCGTGGCGCAGGTAGTGCATACTTTCGTCAACGGAGAGCAACGCCCCATTGTTGGCGCGCATGCGATCGCGCAGCGAGCCACCTGTAATCAAGGGCATAATTAGATATGTCACCACGCCCTCAGCAAATGGCTCTTCGCCGAAGTCGTGGACCTGCAGAATGTGCGGATGCTCCAGAGAAGCCGCCGTGCGCGCCTCCGCTGCGAATGCGCGCAGGTAGTCAGTCTCGTTCGCCACGACCGGAGGGAGCATCTTCGCCGCGACCTGGCGATGCAGCTCCGTATCCTCTGCCTGCCAGACCTCGCCCATGCCGCCGCGTCCCACGAGACGCAGCAGGCGGTAGCGTCCAAGCATTTTGCCTTGCCAGTCTGTCACATGATTTGTTTGCATCGATACACCTCATATCTTCCAGATAAGAATACTCGCGTTTGCGTCGCTAAAGCTCGCTGCCAGCCAGTGTCCATCGTGCGACCAGGCCAGCGCGGTGACTATTCCTGTTAACCCGTTGGTATTTAACGTCTTTAGTGGGGATGAGTTCTCAGCGAATTGCCATAAGTAGACCTCGCCGTTCTGATTGCCGGTGGCGAAACCAGGATTGGTGCTCGCGGGATTGCAGGCCAGAGCCGTAAATTGCGCGCTGCTATCATTGCCAGGGATGCTCAGCGCGTGAGATTGGGGCTTGCTCTCCCGCATGCTCCAATACACGAGTCCTTCCCGATAGGGCATGTTGGCTAATGCGACGACGCTGTTCCCATCGGAGGACCATCCGACGCCGATATTATCGTTGAGGATTTCGTCGGTCTGGATTTGTAGGGAATGAGTGAGCTGCCACTGTGTAGCATTGCCCACGGCGCTAACTCGCCCGATCAGAACAGTTTTTCCATAAGGAAGAATTGCTAGCTGCGAGCCGTCAGGTGAAAACGCCGCTGCATTCGTAGCTATCGATGTACTTGCGGTTGGTTGCGAGAAATAGCCCTGGAACACGACTGGTTGAGGTTGTGCCTTCGGTTGGGTCGCATCCCATAGTCTGAGCATGAACTTGTTATTATTGAGATCATCGAGTTTTAAATCCAGGTGCTGAGCCAGAGTAATAAGCTGCCTGTTATTGAGCCAGGCGAGACTATAGACCGTGTCGCCATCGGGCACAGTGATCTGCGGCGCATTTTTCGCGAAATTCAGCGTACTAGATGGCGTATTGATCTCTACAACACTATAGTCTACTAGACCCTTTCCCTCGCTTATTGCCAGAGACTTGCCATCAGGAGACCACGCCACGAGGGTATTCCCAGAATATGAGATGTACTCATAATGAGCATATTGTTGCGATGTATTGGGCTGTTTAACAAGCTGGTCTATGTCCCACAGCATCGCCTTGCCGTCGTCGCCGGATGCCGAGGCCAGGACGTTTCTCTGTGGCACCCAGGAGAGCGAGCTTACAGGCTTATCGTGCCCTAGCAGTACCATTGGCGCGCCTGCTCGGGCGGCAGCAGGCGTTGTGCTCGTAATCGGACCCGTCTTTACGGCATTGTGCGAGGAGGCAAACGCCCAGGTGCCCAGACCACCGGCGGCGAGCGCCGCAACGCCTCCACCGATGAGGAGACGGCGGCGCGTCACAAGCGATGGTGCGGGGATTGAGGTTGTGTGCTGCTCATCAGAGCCGTGCAACCTCGTTTCTTGCTCGCTTACATGCTGCTCTGGACGGATAGCGCGCCCTTCCGTGGGCGCGAGCTCCGCCCGCGAGGTGATCGCTACGAAAGGCCCACCCGCCAACGTGCTGCGCAACTGTTCCACGAATGCCCGCGCCGATGGTGGCCGCTCGCGTGGATGTTTGGCCAGACCTTGCAGTAGCGCCTGCTCGCATGCTGGTGGCAGGCTGGGATTGAACAGGCGCGGCGACGGCGGCGGCATGGTGAGATGCTGGATGGTGATGGCGTAGCTCGTGTCGGCCTGGAACGGCAGGCGTCCGGTGAAGAGCTGATAGGCGATAACGGCGAGGCTATAGTTGTCGCTGGAGGGTTCGGCCTGGCCCTGTGCCTGTTCCGGTGCCATATAGGAGGGCGTGCCGAAGCCTGGACCCGTCGCCGTCAGTCGGTCCTCGTTAGTCATAATGCGCGCAATGCCAAAGTCGGCGAGCAGGAGCCAGTTTTCGTCGCGCAGGAGCATGTTGCCGGGCTTGATGTCGCGATGAATGACCTGCTGGCTGTGCGCGTAGTCGATGGCGTCGGCGGCCTGCTCAAGATAGTTGAGTGCTTCCGGTGCGGGCATCAGTCCGTATCCGTAGACTTCAATACGCTGGGCCAGCGAGCCGCCGCTGATGTAGGGCATGACGATATAGGTGATGACGTTGCCATCGGGCAGCGGCTGCCTGCCATAGTCATGCACGGGCAGGATGTGAGGATGATGCAGGGCCGCCGCCGCCTGTGCCTCCTGCTCAAAGCGCAGGGCGAACTCGCGGTCCTGCCGACTGGAGACCGGCAGCGTCTTCACTGCAACCTGACGCCCCAGGCGCGGGTCCTCGCAGAGCCAGACATCGCCCATGCCGCCGCGCCCAATGCGTTGAAGTATCTTATAGCGCCCCAGTGTAGTTGTGGCCGTCCGTTGTGACATTTCGCGATCATTCATAGAAGTAGTATTTCCTCACCTACGCGCCAAAAAGAGGTAAAGTTGCAATTGCCTATCCACTATACTACACCTTTATCTGCTTGCCTATCGTTATGGGAAGTTAGTCCCACCTTTTGTGGTGAAGCCCGGCACTTCGCAAACCATGCTCCGATTTTACAATATAGCTTGCCTGCTTGACACGTTAAGCTTGACATCCTGCAATCGCCTATCATGAGATATTCATCGCATCAATATATATGTTTATTCTCTTTCCTGCTTTGTTGTGTTAAAATGGGTACCGGCCAGGGAGTCAATTGCCTTTCAGTAGTATTTGAAGTGGAGCAGTGCAAATGGATTATAAACAGGGACTTGCCGCGTTAAAAAAGCTGGCTGCAGGTAGCAACTGGTTCTCCGATTTCCTTATATATGAAGCTCGCTTGCAGGAGAATCTGGAGCAGGAAAGGCTCTACGGTGCCAGCGAACAGACCCGCGCCACGCGTTTTCAGATCATTGGTCAACTGAATAGCCTGGTATATGATCATTTTGGATGTAGTTTTAATGATCTCTGTCAAGGCCAAATTCCGAGCACCCAGGCTACTTCTGAAGCTGGTTATAAACCAACTGCACAAAAAGAGGACACAGCGGTAGTTTCCCAATCCCCACGCAAAGGCGTCTTTATCAGTTATAGTCGCAACGACAAGCGCTATCTGGATGAACTGCATGCTCAGTTGGCATTCTATATTCGTTCAGGGCTGGTAAATGCCTGGGACGATACCAACATTCTGCCGGGAGCAAAATGGCATGATGAGATCAATAAGGCCATCCAGGCGGCAAAAGTAGCTGTCCTGTTGGTAAGCGCAGACTTTCTGGCGTCCGATTTTATCGCTAGAAAAGAGCTTCCACCTCTGTTGAAAGCGGCGGAACACGAAGGCACAACAATTCTTTGTGTAATCTTACGCCCATGTGTCTTTAGCGATACAGAACTCGCTCAATACCAGACAGTCAACGCTCCTTCTAACCCTTTGAGCAATATGTCATCACGGGGGAAGCGCGATGCCGTCTGGCGCGATGTTGCTACGCGGATAAAGGATATTTTGCTGGCTACATAAAATGCTAGCGTCAGGTAGGGCATTGAAGCGTATCCGTTTGGTGCCCTCAATTGTATTGACCTTACCATTCTGTGCTATACTATGCAATAGAAATTTATACATTCACATGCATTTGCCAGGGGAGCCGAGAGGCTGAGAGGGCAACTCCCACGTGAGCGCGGAGTGCCGACCCTATGAACCTGATTCTGGATAATACCAGCGAAGGGAGCGGCAGCACGATCGCTAGATCCTCTTTTTCCAGGCCGCGACCCGCTATCCTTATAGGATCAGGGCTGCGGCCTTTTTGCATGCTCTATGCAGGGAGTGAGAGAGGTCAATGGATACTAATAAGTTGCTTGTAGAGGGCGTGACCAGGGTCTTTCGCGAGCGACGACGCAGTCTAGATGTGCTGACGCCTATCGATCTGACGGTGGCTCAGGGCGAGTTCGTGACAATCATCGGACCGAGCGGCTGTGGGAAGAGTACGCTCTTCAACATCATTGCGGGCGTCGATGAGCCGAGCGCTGGCCGCGTGGCGATCGATGGCGATGCGACGACACGGCGGGCGGGCAAGTCCGGCTACATGCCGCAGCAGCCGCTCCTCTTGCCGTGGCGCACGGTTGAAGAGAACGTGCTGCTGGGATTGGATGTGCGCCATGTTCCGCGCAAGCAGGCTCTGGAGCAGGCACGCGAACTGCTCAAACGCTTCGGCCTGGCGGAGTTCGCGCACAACTATCCTGGAACGCTCTCGGGCGGCATGCGCCAGCGCGTGGCCCTGCTGCGCACGGTCCTGTTCAACGCGTCCTTCCTGCTGTTGGATGAGCCGTTCGGCGCGCTCGACGCCCTGACGCGGCTCTCATTGCAGAACTGGCTGCTCGATCTCTGGCAGGCACTCCATGCCAGCGTGCTCTTCATCACCCACGATGTGCGCGAGGCCATCCTGCTCTCCGATCGCATCTACGTGTTGAGCGCACGCCCTGCACACATATTGCGCGTTGCTGAGGTTGACTTACCGCGTCCCCGTTTGCAGGAGCACCTGGCGTGGGAGCAGGCCATCCGGTTGGAGCGCGAACTGGTGGCGTTACTGATGAAGGAGCAACGGATATGAGCATAGCCACACAATCGCAGTATGCTGGCTCGGCGAGCCTGCGCCGCATCGCTGGCTACGGTCCCGCCATCGTGCTGCTTGTCACCCTGGTCCTGCTGTGGGAGCTTGCCGTGCGCGCCAGTCAGATCAGTCCGCGCCTGCTGCCCTCGCCCTTCTCAATCGTGCAGGCGCTCTTCGACAACTGGGATGTCATCTCCGGCCACACGCTGCAGACGCTGTTGGAGACGGTCATCGGACTGGGGATCGCCACGCTGCTCGGTCTGACATTGGCAGTCCTGCTCGACCTCTCGCCATGGATACGCAGAGCTGTCTACCCGTTGCTGGTGATCTCGCAGACGATCCCGATCATCGCCCTGGCACCTTTGCTAGTGATCTGGTTCGGCTACGACCTGGCCCCCAAAGTGATCGTCGTCACCCTGTACTGCTTCTTTCCTATAGCAGTAGCCTGTGCCGATGGCCTGCTGGGAACCGACACTGACCTGTTGAGGCTGATGCAGAGTATGCGCGCCTCGCGTTGGCAGATCCTGTGGCTTGTGCGCCTGCCCGGTGCCATGCCTTCGTTTTTCTCCGGTCTACGCATCGCCGCCACGTACAGCGTCACCGGCGCGATCGTTGGCGAGTACGTCGCGGCCTATCGCGGGCTTGGTCTCTACATGGAAGAGGCCGCCCACTCGTTCGCTGTCGTCCTGGTCTTTGCCGCCGTCCTGGTAACGGCGGTGCTCAGCCTGCTGCTCTTCGGCTTTGTATCGCTGCTCGAACGTATCGCGCTGCCCTGGTACCAGGGAGCACAGCGCTAAAAACCGTTATCATTATGTAAAGGAGATGGCTATGAATTCGCGTGCGCGCCTGTTATTGACAATTGCTCTACCGATTATTCTGATCATTGTCGTCGTAGGCGTATTTGTGTTGCAGCAGCGGGAACCCACGACAACGACGAGCTCACAGGGCACGACAAAAAGCGTTAGCCTGACACATATGACCCTGGCGCTTGATTGGACGCCCAATACCAACCACACAGGGATCTATGTTGCAATGGCGAAGGGCTGGTATCGCGACCAGGGCATCGACCTGCAACTCTTGCCCTATTCATCCAACATCAATCCCGATACGCTGGTGAGTACTGGCAAGGCCGACGTGGGCGTCAGCTCGACCGAATCGGTGGTCGCGGATTACGGCGTCGGGCAGCCGGTCGTCTCAATCGCCGCAATTATTCAGCACAACACGTCAGCCCTGGTAACACGCGCCGACTCCGGCCTGAACAGTCCGCGTGATCTCGACGGCAAGACGTATGGTGGCTTCGGCGCTCCCTACGAGACCGCTGTGGTCAGCCAGATCATCGAGCATGCTGGCGGAAAGGGTGTATTCAAGAACGTGACGCTGAACGTCGATCCGATTCAGGCGTTGAAGTCCAAACAGGTCGATTTCGAGTGGATCTACCAGGGCTGGGAAGGTATCCAGGCCGAGCGCGAGGGCTTGAAGCTGAATACTTTCTACATCACCCAGAACGGTGTCGCCGACTACTACACGCCTACCATCGTGGCGGGTCCGAACGAGATCAAGCAGAAGCCGGACCTCTTGCGCAAGTTTATGGCCGCGACCTCCCAGGGCTACGAATTCGCTCGTACGCACGCTCAAGAGTCCGCGCAGATCCTCATTGACCAGAACAAGGGCGCATTCCCTGACACTGGTCTTGTCTTTGCCAGCCAGAACTATCTTAGCCCGCGCTACGCCGATGCAGGCCGCAAGTGGGGTTTGCAGGACGCTGCTGCCTGGCACGGCTATCCCGAATTCATACTCAGTACGGGCGCAGTCCTCGACGCGTCGGGCAAGCCGATCAAGAGCATCAATCCCGACGCGCTATATACGAATCAGTTCTTGCCGTAATTGATCCTTTTTTTAGCATATACGCTGAAGCGTAGGCAATAGGAAAAGTCCTCTACCACGGCCATACAATTACGTGCCGAGCTGGCGAGCGAGATCGAGCAT
Organism: Chloroflexota bacterium; assembly: GCA_030854195.1. Lineage (GTDB taxonomy): Bacteria > Chloroflexota > Ktedonobacteria > Ktedonobacterales > Ktedonobacteraceae > JACDAE01. Next base: position 23,408 of record JALYTQ010000015.1, on the reverse strand, counting down.
ATCGCTGGCAACGAAATCGAAATCGGGATTGGCTGGATAGTTGATGGGATGCTTCGGTCCCGATTCCAATGGGCGCGGGACGAGGGTGGTGCGCATGCCCTGTGCGTGTGCCGCCTCCAGATCGTAGGGATGGGCGGCGACGAGCATAATCTGCTGCGCTGGCAGGTCCAGCAGCTCGCTAGCCATTTGGTAGACCGCTGGATTGGGCTTGTAGGCTCTGACCAGCTCAGCCGAAAGGATGCAGTCCCAGGGCAGGCCGCTATACTTCGCCATGTTCGTCAGGAGCGAGACGTTGCCATTGGAGAGCGTGGCGAGCACAAACTTCTGACGCAATCTTGTGAGGCCCGCTACCGAGTCGGGCCACGGTTGGAGCCGGTGCCAGACGCGATTGAGATGCACCTTCTCATCTTCCGTCAGTCCTGTAACCTGGAACTCGGCGAGCACCTCATCCAGCGCCATCCGGTGCAGGGTATCGAGCTTCGTCCAGGGCAGTTCGTGCCGTTCGACGCGCTCTAATATCGGTTGGTAACGGCTGCGCCACGCGTAGGAGAATTCGTCCCAATCGACCGTCAGCCCCTTCTGCTGTGAGAGCTGCTCCCCCTCGTGCATAATAGTGCTGCGATAATCCACCACGGTACCAAACACGTCAAAGATGAGCGCCTTGATCTCGCCTATAGCCATGCTTTTGCTCCTTCGTCTATACAAATTGTCGTGCTACTCGTTGATCTCCCGCTTATTTGTGTGAATGACGAGCAGCATACCGCGTTCGAGGGAGACGGTAGCGGATTCGTTTACAAGGACGTTGCTCACGCCGCGTGGTCTCCCGAAATGCAATGTCTCACCAGCGAGGGGATAGTACAGGCCAATTGTGTGTATGCCGGCGGCGTCGCCGGTGAGCGGCAGCAGCGAGAGCAGGTCGCCCATTTGCCCATTGATATCTGTCTGCCCAGGACCGCGCAGCAGCCAGCAGGTTGTGGGGCCATCCACAATGCGTATTGGCACCGCGAAGCCTGCCAGCAGCAGAATATTCGCCATCGCGTGATCGAAGCGTTCGCCTCCGAGACCGCCGAGGATTGTAATGCGGTCGGCGCTGTGCTCAATGGCCGTCATTACCGCCAGCTCCGTATCGGTCTCATCCTTCTCCACCTTTGCGCGTATCACCTGGCTCCCCAGGTCTGTCAGTTCCTGCGCGGAGAGCGCGAGCGAATCGAAATCGCCCACGATAATGGTGGGCGTGTGACCGAACTGGAGCGCCGTTGCGGCCCCGCTATCGGCTGCGATAATCAGGTCCGCCGTAGCAAGTATCTCCTCGACCGCTCTTCCTGGGCGTAGCGTCCCTCCTGCAAAGATGACGACGTGCATACTCTCTCTTCGTCCTTGTCAGAACTGTTATTTCCAAAGGGTATTGTCCTTGTTCCGCCATGAGTTATTGTGGAAGCTTCAGCAACCTACGGACCTCACCCTCATCCGTCGCAACCAGCAGTTGGTCAATCAATTGATCCAACTCATCCTTATCCGTGATGGCGACAATGCGCTGCTGTGCCGCATCCACTACAGACGGAAAGCGTCTTTTGAGAATTTTGAGAACCGATCTCTGCAAGCCCTGTAACTGCCCTTCCTCCATCCCTTTCTTTATCCCCTTCTTCATCCCTTTCTCCATCCCCTTTTCAACCCGCTCCTGAACGTCAGGATTGTCATCAAGAAACCAATCATAGGCCATATGCATGCGTAGTTCCTCCTCTACGAGCTTTTTGTCTTGCTCCGTCATTGCTTTCGACCTTTGCATGATCCGTCTAAAACGAATCAGGTGATGCCCGAATTGCTGATGTGTATAATGTGCTTTCATTTCTTTCAGTGCCCCAATGAGCAGGGGAGCGTTGGCCCCGTGCATCGCGGGCAGCAAGGTGTACAAACAGACTGCACCCTCATCGACAAAGCGCTGCGCCTCTAGTTTCCACAACGCCAGGACGCGGTAGTGCAGGCTGAGAAACACTTCCTCGCCGCTCTTCTCTTCAAAGGGCGGCTTCGGGATCGTGGTCTCGAACGGATACATAATCACTGTAATCACAAGGCGCTTGTGCTTGGCAAAAAGCCCGACATGATATTGCAGCACGCGAATATCTATCTCTCTATCAGCGCCCGTCTGTAGCTCCATATCCAGAATATGCGGTTTGCCGTTCCTCATTACATTGTACACCAGATCCGCCTTCAGAATGGTGCGATCGATCTCAATATTTTGTCATCAACGACCTCGGTCCCAGGGACCAGCCTGGGGACGATCTCTCTCGCTTCTTTGCCAAACAATGCTTTGAGGGTATTGTCAAATTCTTGCTTTTTATTTTGCTGCATAGACTTCCCGACCTCCTCGACATGATTTCTCATAGTATAACATATGTTCTAGCATGAGAAAAACTCCTGGTACTTTTTGCTGCTTTTGATGACATAACATGTAGAATAGAATTTTCCTATCTGCGGAAGCGTGCTCTATAGCGGGTCCATATATCATTGCATCCCTGTATATGATATTATCTTTACAATCAGAAAAATCTAAGAAGGTAATACAACTCTATGGCCTCTCTAACAAAAATACCGCAATCGTGGGGACGGTACCCGCGCGTTGAGCCGGAGCAGGTGGTGCCGATCTTCTGGCGCAACGAACTGCCCGATCTGGCCGCGTTCGAAGAGTCCGTGCTCCCGTACGCCTATGGGCGCAGTTACGGCGATAGCTGCCTGAACGCGGGTGGTGTCTCTCTCGATGTGAGCCACCTGACGCGCTACATCTCGTTCGATGAAGAGCAGGGGCTGTTGCGCTGCGAGGCGGGCGTCTCGCTGGCAGACATTTTGAAGGTGATGGTGCTGCGCGGGTGGTTCCTGCCAGTGACGCCGGGGACGAAGTTTGTCTCTGTTGGCGGCGCGATCGCTAACGATATTCACGGCAAGAATCATCACAAGGCGGGTACGTTTGGGCGTTATGTCACACAATTCGAGCTGCTGCGCTCTACTGGTGAGCGCCTGCTCTGCTCGCCTGATGAGAATAGCGACCTGTTCCGCGCCACCATTGGCGGTCTGGGCCTGACTGGCGTCATTCTGTGGGCCGAATTCCGTCTGAAGCCCGTGCGCACGCCCTACATCGCTATGGACCGTATCCGCTACGGCTCGCTCTCCGACTTTATGCACATTGCCGCCGATTCTGACCAGGACTACGAGTACACGGTCGCCTGGGTCGATTGTCTCGCCAGTGGCAGTCATCTGGGCAGGGGCATCTTTATGCGCGGCAATCACGAGAACTCGCCGCGCTATGCTCAGAAGCCGCTGCCGAAGAAGCTCCCCCTGGCGGTCCCGTTCGACCTGCCATCATTTACGTTAAACCTCTTGACTGTGCGAGCGTTCAATGAACTCATCTACCGCGCCCAATTGGGGAACGTCGTGCACAAAGTCGAGTCATATGACCCTTTCTTCTACCCGCTCGACTCTATCCATAGCTGGAATCGCATCTACGGTAAGCGTGGCTTCTTCCAGTACCAGTGCGTTGTCCCGTTTGAGAATGGCTACGAAGTGATGAAGGAGATCCTGGAGCGGATCAGTCGCGCAAAGGAGGGATCGTTCCTGGTCGTGCTCAAAGAGTTCGGTGCCATCCCCTCGCCCGGCATGCTCTCGTTCCCGCGCCCCGGCCTCACGTTGGCGCTGGACTTCTCAAATCACGGTGCCAAAACGTTGCGCCTCTTCGACGAACTCGACGCGCTTGTACGCCAGAATAACGGCGCAGTTTACCCGGCGAAGGACGCGCATATGAGCGCGGAGAGCTTCCAGGCGTATTATCCACAGTGGGAGACGTTCGCTCGCTACATCGACCCGCAGTTCTCTTCGAGCTTCTGGCGGCGTGTCACGGACGGCGGCAGGCTCATGCAACCAGTACAAACGGCGACACCTGTGCTGACAGGAAATGAGTAATCAGGAGAAAAAATGATGGAGTGGCCTGCAAGTTCGACCATTGCGTTCGCCTTGCGGGCTGAAGCTGTTACATTGAAAGGAGAGTCACGATGCAACTTGCATGGAAGGTTGATGAAGGCAGCAAAGTCAAACTGAAGAACTACGATCCAGATTATGTTGATAAGCATACGGATCGCGCACTGGCTGCAGCGGAGATGGACAAGCTCAGCGAAGAGCTCGGCCAGTTGCAGCAGCTGTTGGCGGCGGCGCAGCATCACAGCCTGCTCATCGTCCTGCAAGGGATGGATACGAGCGGCAAAGATGGCACGATTCGCCATGTCATGGCGCAGGTCAATCCGCTCGGCTGCGAGGTCCGTTCGTTCAAAGGACCTACGACCAGAGAGCAGGGGCATGATTTCCTCTGGCGAGTGCATCGCGTCGTTCCGGGCAGAGGTATGATTAGCATTTTCAATCGCTCCCACTACGAGGATGTGCTGGTCGTGCGCGTGCATGATCTGGTGCCAGAAAAGGTGTGGCGGCGGCGCTACGCGGCCATTAACAACTTTGAGCGCTTGCTGTCTGAAAACGACGTAATTATCCTGAAGTTCTATTTACATATCAGCAACGACGAGCAAGAAAGACGCCTGCTGGCTCGTCAGGAGGATAGAACCAAAGCGTGGAAACTCTCCTCCGCCGATTGGGCTGAGCGCAGGTACTGGGATGATTATCAGGAAGCCTATGAGGATGCGCTGGCGAAGTGCAGTACAGATGAAGCGCCCTGGTATATCGTGCCCGCTAACCGCAAATGGTATCGCAATTTGCTTATAGCACGGACACTCGTTTCTGCTTTGCGCCCATACAAGAAGGAGTGGCAAGCTAAAATAGTGGAGCGCGGACAACGCGAACTTGCACTTATAGAGAAGTCGCGGCAGGCAGAAGAAAATTCTGTTGCGGCAAAGGCCACGCCCCATGTTTCAGCCCCCTTAAGCGAGTCGTAGCATTTCAGTAAAGGAGAAAGATGATGCAACTGGCATGGAAAGTTGAACCAGGCAGCAACGTCAATTTGCAGCACTATGATCCCGACTATATAGATGAGCATGTTGATCCCGCGTTGGGGAGGGCAGAACTGGAACAGCTTGGCAAGGAGCTTGGTGAATTGCAAGAGTTGTTGGCGGCGGCCCACCACCAGAGCCTGCTCATCGTGCTGCAAGGGATGGATACCAGTGGCAAGGCCGATACGATTCACCAGGTTCTCTCCCGCGTCAATCCGCAGGGATGCGAGGTGCGCTCGTTTAAAGTACCGAACTCGCGCGAGCTGGATCATGACTTCCTCTGGCGGGTGCATCGCGTTACGCCGGGCAAGGGTGTCATCGGGATTTTCAATCGCTCTCACTACGAGGACGTACTGGTCGTGCGCGTACACAATTTGCAATCACAAGAGGTCTGGAGCCACCGCTACGCCGCCATTAACGACTTTGAGCGCTTGCTGGCTCAAAACAATATGATTATTCTGAAGTTCTTCTTGCATATGAGCAAGGACGAGCAAGAAAGACGCCTGCTCGCCCAGCAGCAGGATCAAACGGACGCCTGGAAGGTCTCCACCGCTGATTGGGCCGAGCGGGAGTACTGGAACGATTATCAAGAAGCTTACCAGGAGGCGCTCTCGCGGTGCAGTACCAATGAAGCACCCTGGTATATCGTGCCCGCCAACCATAAATGGTACCGCAATTTGCTCGTCGCCCGCACGCTTGTCCACACCTTGCGCCCGTATAAGGATGAATGGCAGGCGCAATTAGTGGAGCGCGGCGAACGGGAGCTCGCGCTTCTGGCGGGTATTATCCATCAAGATCAGACGGATAATAGTAAGAAGAAAAAAGGAAAGAAAGCCCAGAAAGCTCATAGTGGTACCTGATACTACCTGGAGGATATTCGATGACTGCAATTACTGATGAGTTTATGCGCCAGATGCTGACCAAAACCAGGAATTACAGCATCGTCATTTTGAAGGCGGGGCCTCATAAGAATGACGATGGAGCTGAAAAGATCATCTGGGAACATGGGCGAAGGAACTTTGCACTGCGCGCGGATGGCGTATTGCCTATTGTTTGCCCGGTCTCGGATGGGAGCGATGTGTCAGGGATTGGAATTTTTAACGCTCCCATCGAAGAGGTAAAACAGATCATGGACGAGGACCCAGGGGTAAAAGCAGGCATCTTTGTCTATGAAATTCACGCGTGCCGCAGTTTTCCTGGTGCCAGCTTACCATAAATGAAATCCTTATAACGACAGGCGCTTGAAGATGCGCTCGGGCGTGCTCCTGACTATAAACATGATCGGACGCCAGAACCAGGGCAGGTAGACAACGTCTTTGCCCGTCTTCATCGCCTGATAGATGCCTGCGCCGACGGACTGGGGAGAGGCAAAGAGCAGCCCTTTCTTCAGCGCGGCGGTCATTGGCGTATCGACAAAACCCGGCTTGACGGTAACGACCGAAACATGGGACTTGCTTAAACGGTTGCGCAACCCTTGCAGGAAGACGGTGAGCCCGCCCTTGGCCGCTCCGTAGACATAGTTGCTCTGACGCCCGCGATCGCCTGCCACGGAGGAGATGACGGCGATGCAGCCGCGTTTCTGCTGTTCGAAGTAGTTGGCGCTGATGGTTAGCAGAGAGATCACGCTCAGCAGATTGTTGTTCAGCTCTTTCAACGTCTCCTCGACGCTCAGCTCGCTCTTGCGCTGGTTGCCCAGCGTGCCGTGCGCGATCAGCAGCCGATCAAGCCCCTGCAACGACTCTATCGCCGCGTTGAGCATCTCCTCGTGCCGCTCCAGTTCAGCCAGGTCGAGTACATATGTCTGTACACTGCGCGCGCCGCGTACTTTAAGATCATCAGCGATCGCCTGTAGCTTCTCGGCGTTGCGCGCCACCAGGAAGAGGTCAGCGCCATCACCAGCGAAGCATTTGGCGGTCTCATGGGCAATCGCGGACGTTGCCCCTATAATCACTACTCTCATTTGTTATCCTTTTTTTCTTAACTCAACCACTACTATCACCAATAATCAAGCCGCGCCCGCTCAGCCCGCGCGCGAATAGACGGCGAACATAATCGCGCCGACTATGACCAGCAGCGTGCCCAGACCGCCCAGCGCAAAAATCAGGAAAGTGAAGAGCGGATTACCGTCACCTCCTCCTGTATTGGTAGGAGTGCCGGTACTGACGGGCGGCGTCGGAGTAGCCGTTGCCGTCGCGGTCGGCACGCTGGTTGGCGAGGGCGTGGGCGACGGTGCCGTTGTAGGCGAGGGCGTGGGCGTCGCGGCCTGTGTCACCGTCAATGCATTGTGATTGACAAGCATCATCGTCTGCTCGTTCAGAGCGATAACGCGCACAGGATATACCAGCGGCAGGGCGGTTGCCGATACCGTCAGCGTCACGCTAAAGTGGCCGTTACTATCGGGCGTTACAGTATTCTCAGCGATCGTTCCACTATTATCCATTCCAACCGAGACAGCGAGCTGCTGAACCGGAAGCCAGTTCGAGCCTGTAATAGTCACCTGTCCACCAACAGCGACGCTCACGGGCGTTACCGTGTCGATGGTCACAGGCTGTGCAACGGTGAAGGTATTCGACGAAATCGCCTTCGCCGTCGTCGAGAGCGCGCAGATATAGTAGGCGGTTGTCGCGGTTGACGCGCTATTCGGCCACGTCGTATCCAGTGCCAGCGTCCCATCCGCCTGTGCCGTCGTGGTCGGACTACTGCTGAAGGGTGTCAGTCCCGCCGTCACCGGATTGGTTGCATTGACGCACGCCGTCGCATCAGCACTGGCCGTGGTATAGAGACTGACCGCACTGCCAGGCGTAAAGCCGGAGCCAGCGATGTGGACCTTCGTGCCTGGATGTCCAAGCATTGTTCCTGTAAACGACACTTGCGCCGCGAGCGCCCTGCGCGTGTGCGCGGAGGCGGGGAGCGGTGCCACTATACCGAAAAAGAGAAGAGAACCTATAAGACAGTAAAGAAGTAGATAGAGATATTTGGGCAAAGATTTAAGCATAGAGACTCCTAAACATATAGCTTCCTATAAGTTATAGACGGAATTGCCTCAACTCATGTAACAGATATAGAGATATCACCCTATGAATACCATCGCTTACGACCTGGCGGACGTGCGCTGCCGCAGCGCCTCATACAGGGCGATACTGCCCGCTACGGCGGCGTTGAGCGAATTGACATAACCGTACATAGGTAGCTTGATGAGCAGATCGCAGTGTTCGCGCACGAGGCGACTGATGCCCTTGCCTTCGTTGCCCACGACAAGTGCCAGCGGTCCCTTGAGATCGGCCTTTGTGTAGAGCGTCTCCGCCTCGCCTGCCAGCCCGACAACCCAGACATTCTGGCGCTTCAGATAGTCAATGGTGCGTGTCAGATTCGTTTCCTGGGCGATGCGCAGATGCTCCGTCGCGCCCGCCGACGTTTTGACGACCGTCGCGTTGACCTCGGCGGCGCGGTGCTCAGGGAGAATCACGCCGTGCACGCCCGCGGACTCGGCGGTGCGCAACAGGGAGCCGAGGTTATTGATATCCTGGATGGCGTCGAGAAGCAGCAAGAAGGGAGCTTCGTTTCTTTCCTGAGCGTAGGCCAGCAGGTCATCGGTGCTCACATAGCTACGCTCCTCAACCAGCGCCACGCAGCCCTGATGTACCGCGCCATGACTGAGCTGGTCCAGGCGCGCACGCGGCACAACGTCGATGGGAATACGCCTCTGCTCTGCCTCTTGTACGATTGCTTTAAGCGCGGATGCCTCGCGTAGCCCCTCCGCCAGCAGGATACGCTTTACCTGTCGTACCGAGTGCAGCGTCTCTACCACCGGGTTCCGTCCCCAGATATATTCGGCCATAAATCTCCTCGAAGATAAGTGAAGATAGCTTTGAAAGATGAATTTGCCATGCAGTATAACATATATGGGCAGTCCACGTCACAAAAATAGTGGGTCTTTTGTCTTCTTTCATGGCTGTTTGTATGGTATCTTATTTATAGTGTGAACGGTGAAAGCGCAATTGTATGTAGTATCTCTATAACGCTACGCGGATTTTATATGCAATAGAGTACTTGCTTCAAACGAAACTACTTTCTTATTGACATATGCTAGTCTATAGGCTATGCTTTAACACGCACAAGACTTTGTGTAACTAGAGCGAAAAGGGGTTTTTGCACTTTTTCAATGGCAGGAGCGGATATGGGTGAACGGCAGAGTTGGCGCGATCTGCTAGGTGAGTTGACCAGCGACTCCATCGAGCGGCAAAGGATTGCGAGCGCTATAGGGATCAATCCTATTACCATAACACGCTGGGTGGGCAACAAGTCGAGTCCGCGCATGGACAATGTGCGCCAGTTGCTTGACGCAGTCCCACAGCGCCGCGAACATCTTTTTGCGTTGATGCAAGAGGAGTTTCCAGAGCTTGCTACCTATGACCAGGAGCCTGTAGAGAGCATACAGGAGATCCCACCCGCGTTTTATGCGCGTGTGATGAACGCTTTCGCCAGTTCGCCGCCCATCCTGCGCGCGCCCACCATTATTTCTCTCATTTTGCAGCAGTTGATCGTTCACTTCGATCCATCCAAAAAGGGTATTGTTGCCGCGATCGCGCAATGCGTACCGCCCGCGCCAGGACAGAAGGTACGCAGCCTGCGCCAGGTGGTTGAGCGCGCATCCCTGGCAGACAGACCCGAGCAACAGACGCTGTTTCTGGGTGCGGAATCCCAGGCTGGCCGCGCCGTCATGATAGGTAGCCCGATCGTGGTGCAGAGTCTCGCCGAAAAGGAGCGCAGGTATGCTATTCGCTATGAGCCAGAAGAGGGAAGCATCGCTACCTGTCCTATTATGAAGGCGGATAGCACTGCCGGTTGCCTCTATGTTTTCGTCTCTCGACAGAACTATTTTACGCCGGAGCATGTGAAGCTCGCGCAGGCGTATGCGAATCTGCTGGTATTGGGCTTTGAGGAGTCCGAGTTCTACAGCCTGTCCGAAATAGACCTGGGTATGGTGCCTCCGCTCTCTCTGCAGCTCCCGTTTTTTAGCGATTTTCAGACGCGTGTTACCCGCTACATGGTGCAGGAACAGGCTGAGTGCGGCTTAATCACACGTCCCCAGGCCGAGCAGATCATCTGGAAGCAGATAGAGAATGAGCTCCTCCACCTGCCATTCTCCGAGTTTGGAAAGGGATAGCGCTTTAATCCAGCGTAGTGCCTGCGCTATCCCCGTGCCACAGATGCTGCATTTCGCTTGATGTCCGCAACAATTCATTCAGGCGTCCCTGTGCCTCAATGCGTCCCTCCTTCAGCACGAGAATATGCTCCGCTCGCTGTAGCACGGCGCGGCGATGCGAGACGACCAGGCAGGTAACGGCGCGTTTAGCGAAGAGCCTCTTCCACATCGTCTGCTCCGTTTCGACATCGAGCGCGCTGGAGAGATCATCGAAAATGAGGAGATCGGCCTCGCGCACAAACATACGAGCAGCCGCCGTGCGCTGTACCTGTCCGCCGGAAAGCTTGACGCCACGCGTGCCGATGAGGGTCTCCAATCCGTCTTCCAGGCTCGCCAGATCGTGCTCCATGACCGCTGCGTGCAGAGCATCTTCGATCGTGCTGCCCTGCTCAGGCAGACCGAGCAGGATGTTCTCCTTGAGCGAGGCACTGAAGAGGCGCGGCACCTGGGCGGTATAGGCGCTGCGCGGCGGCACGAAAAACGTAGCTGGATCGGTCACGCGTTCGCCGTTCCAGCGTATCTCTCCCGCGTCCATTGGCAAGAGGCCGAGCAGCGCCTGTAGCAGCGTCGTTTTGCCTGCGCCAACGCGCCCTGTGATGACGGTAAGCGTTCCGCGCCGAATACACAGGTTGATATCAGCAATGCCGCGCCCACTGTCGGGATAGCGATATGTCAATCCCGTAGCCTCCAGCGTCTCTAATGCCTGCTCGGTTCCTTTAGTGAGCGCGGGCAGCTCTGGTGGAGAGCCGCTCAGGTGTAGAGGATGGTGAGCGACCAGCCGGGCGGCGGGCGCTCCCTGCAATAGCGTATGCATGCGTTGAAATGCCACCCTGGTCTGCGCGTAGTGGGCCAGGAACATACCGAAGAACGTCGTGAAATCGGTCACGAAGCCCAGGTAGTAGATGAAGAGCGCGAGGTCACCGATGCCGAGCCTTCCCGCGCGCAACGACTGCGCCGCGAGAATCAGGATGAGGCCCGTTCCCAGGCCCACAACGTTGCCAAACGTCGAGTTCAAGAGCTGTTCCAGCACGCTATCGCGCAGCATCGTGGAGCGCCGGTTCTCGTTTAATGCGCGAAAGTGCTCGATCACGGAAGGCTCGGCTGCCGCGACCTTGATGGCCTGCACTGTGCTGAATATCTCGCCGATCGCGCTTGTGACCTGCCCGGTTGCCTTGCGACTGGCAGCGCGATATTTTTCCATCCGCTTGCTCATCGCCTGCGCCGTCGCCACCACGCCTACCAGGGGCAGGAAGACCAGTAGCGTAATCTCCACGTTGATGCGCAGCAGGATGATAATAGCAATAATAGCGAAGACACCATTGCCGATGTTATCGAGCGTCCAGCTCATCGCGTCCTCCGCCTGATCGGTATCGTCGCGGAAGCGGCTGATGGCCTCGCCGGGCGAGCCAGGTACCGCTCGCGCGCCCGGTCGTTCAAGGATGCGCGCCAGCAGGTTGCGCCGCAAGATGCTGTTCATGGAGAAGCGGTGCAGATTGTCGGCCAGCCCGCCCAGGAAGAGCAGCACAACATTGGCGAGCGTCGTTGCCACCATCAGGGCGATGAGCAGCCATAACGCTGGATTGAGGTGGCCCGCCTGTGGGAGCGTGTTGAGGAACTGCTGAGCGAGCAGGCCCGGAAAGATGGGCAGGACGTGGATGATCGTCCAGAGCAGCCCATCTACGATGTAGAGCCAGGGCCGATAGCGCATCAGACGCCACATATACTGGTAGGTTTTCATGCCTGTACCTCCTCTAAGCCCGTGCGGAGCAGCGCGTAAAAGCGCGATTGTGTATCGGCGGCCAGCGTAGCGCGCCGACCGTATTCGAGCACACGACCGTCTTCCAGAATCAGAATGTTGTCGGCGCACTGAACCGTGGCGAGACGGTGCGCGATAATGATGCCGCTACGTCCGTTCAGCAGCCTGTCCATTGCTCGCTCGATACGGTGTTCAGTCGCTGGATCGAGGCGCGAGGAGGCTTCATCCAGAATAACCAGCCCAGGATCGCTCAGGAAGACGCGTGTAAAGGCCAGCAATTGCGCCTCGCCTGCCGAAAGTCCCTCGCCATCCGAACCAAGTTCGGTATCCAATCCCTGTGGCAGTGCCTGATACCAATGCGTCAGGTCGAGATCGTCGAGCACCTCCAGAATGCGCGTATCGCTGATGGCGCGATCGAAGAAGGTCAGGTTGTCGCGCACAGTAGCATTGAAGAGCTGCACGTCCTGCGTAACCATCCCGATGCGTTTGCGCAAGGTACGCAAGGGCGTATCCTGGACGACTACGTCGCCGACACGGACCTCGCCGCTCTGCACGGCATAGAGGCGCAGGAGCAGGCGTGCCAGCGTTGTCTTACCGCTGCCCGTACGGCCCAGGACTCCGAGCACCTGACCGGGCTGCAGATCAACGTTGATATGCTTAAGTACGGGTTCATCGGCGTTGTAGCCAAACGAAACGTCGCGCAACTCGACGGAGAGTGCGCCTGGTGGTAAGGGAGCAGTACCATTGTCTTGTATCGTTGCCCGCATCTGCAACAGGTTTTTGACGCGCCCAATGCTCGCGCCAGCCTTCTGCAGGTCTTCCAGTTGCTGCCGAATCTGCTCGATGGGACTGTTGAGGAGAGTTGTGTAATAGAAGATGAGGTAGACTGCGCCGATCGAGATGACTTTGTTGCTCCACAGATAGGCACCGATGGCGAAGGCGAGCGCGGCTCCGAGGCCAAAGAGGCCGACTGAGACCATAAACATGCTATAGCTGCTCAGTGTGGCGCGGCGGTTGACCGGATACCAGTTCCGTAGCAACTGAAAGAAGCGGCGCATCACATACGCGGTGGCACCGTTGGCGCGCACATCTTCAGTTCCGGCGAGCTGCTCACCGAGGAAGCCAAAGAACTCCGCGTTCTTCTGGCGCTCCCTGTCCCAGGCGGGAAGGGCGAACGAGCGAATGCGGATCAGCGTCACCAGCGCCAGGAGCGCGAATGCGGCGATAGCGGTGCCCACGCGCCAATCTTCGCGGAAGAGCAGCAGGATAATGCCGATAAGCAACAGAGCGTTGCCAAGCAGGTGTATAACCGATTGCGAGAAGAAATTGGAGAGCGTATTTACGTCTCCGTCGATGCGTTCGATCAATTCGCCCGCCGTGCGCTCTTTATGGAAGGCCATATCGAGTCCCAGGCAGTGCTCAACAAGATCGGTGCGCAGTCCGTTGGTCGCGATCCACGCCACATTCTCGCTGACATACGTCGCCAGCACAGAGACCGCCTGGTTCGCCAGCGCGATGCCAACAAAAAGAACGCCCGCCAGCATCAACGAGGTGACGCTGCCGCCGGAGGTTGCCGAGTCGATAAAGTAGCGCAGGATCTGCGGATTCGCCAGTTGCAGGGCGATGCCTGTGAGTATCAGTGCCGACATCAACGCAACGCGCAGGCGCTGCGGCGCGAGGTAGATCAGGAGGAAATCCCGATAGGAGCGAAGATTCGCTCTGGGCGGAGCGCTCATGGTATATCCATTCCTTTCATGGAAAGCTTGTTTCAACTGGACCCGCTTGACCGCTTCAGCTATCGCCGCGAAAGTGTGGAAGACGGCCACGGGATCTTTCCTGTATAGAGGATGTCCGTGGCCGTCTGAGAAAGGGCAATAAAAAAACCACGGACGCGCGCCCGTGGCTGTTTGTGCTTCAGTTGCTACTCGCTAGCTGTTCCAGGGCGCACTCATAGAAGGCAGGCCATTTTCAGGCGTAGAAAATTTCTGAAAATGCATCTTACGCATCAGATGAGTGCTTCCTTTCTTAAGTTCTTGTACGTTGAGATTACCATAGATAGAGGCGTAAATCAAGGTGTTTATTTCTTTTATAGTGTTGACCGAGGGGTGGCTTGAAGCTGGTCCTTACCTTGAGCGCAGAATTGATTAATAAATGTGTCAGGGAGAGAAATGCTCGGGCTTAGCCATCGCTGAGCCCGAGCGAGCCAGGTTCCTACCTGGATATCATAGCCTTTCTGAAGAATTACTGGGATAACGCGTGTTGCTAGCGATAAAAACTATGCTTACCTGTCCAGCGGATCGCTGCCGGTTGGAGGAAGCGTAGGACCGCTTGTGGGCGGTTTGCGAGGGCAGAGATAGAGCGTCGTGCGCACCGGACTGGTCTTGCTACTGCCTGCAACCTTGACGATCGTCACGTTTACCAAGGAACTGCTCGCGCCTGTTCCCACCGTAGCGGTGATTGTCAGCGTTGGCAGCGTGGCATTGGTTCCGACTGGATGCGGACCAAGGTAGACAGCATCGATCAGTATGACCCCGTGTACCCGCTTGAACGTCACATGCCAGTTGTCACCGGAGGCTTGTGGATTAAGCAATCCGGCGGGCAGGGCATTGAGGACGCTGATCGGGACCGAGGCATCGATGAAGCCCGACGCCCGGTTATTGTGTACCTTCAGCTTGTAGGTAATGGTTTGCCGCAAAGTGAAACATCCATTGCCGGTAGGCGTTATGGCGACCGAGATGTCGATCGGGTGATTCACTATGATGGTATCGGTGGCCGTATTGTTCGCTGGATTGTTATCGCGTGGCGTTGACACCGTAGCGGTATTGTGCAGATGTGCTCCCTGTTTGCCTGTCACCGTGGCCGTGACGGTGATGGGGAGCAGATCGGCTCCTGTCTCGATAGGATAGCTGCCCGTATAGGTGGCAAGAATATCTCCCGTCTTATGTGAAGATGTAATATGCCAATGAGCGCCCTTTGCCTGAACGTGTGTCAGGCCGTGCGGTATCGTGTCGGTGACGGTCACAGGCTCACCGGCGAGCACGGTACCGGTCACATCATGCACCTGCAGCGTATAGGTGACGGTTTGCCCGACCTGGAAGTACTCCGAACCCTGGTGTTTCTTGGTAATGGCGAGATCAGGCGTAGCGGTGAAACCCGTATCCAGGGTGAAGTCGTTCTGCCCAGGTCTGTGTTCATCGACGGAGATCTGGGGGAAATTGCCGTTGCCCATAGGTCGATCGAGAGTCGGGAGGATGGCTTTGGAGCCTGCTCCTGAGCTGGCGGCACTCTGGTTAATCGTGGTCAGCTGGTAGTTCTTGAGTGGCCCTGTCGTGTAATCGGCAGGGTTATCCATGCGAATTACATAATGGGTATAGGGTGAGATCGTGAAGTAGTAGTTGCCGTTGGCATCAGTCGTTGTGCTCTGCAGCAGCGTTTTGCCATCGCCCGTATACAGATGAACAGTGACGCCTGGGAGCGCAGGCTCGTTCGCGTCCTGAATGCCATTGCCGTTGATGTCGTCCCATACGCGGTGCCCGATCTCGATGGGCGCTGACTGGCACAGGGCGACCAGATCTCCCAGCCCGTTCGCTTTGCCAAAAGTCACCGGCGTATTAAGCGTATTAAAGATCTCGTAGTGGTTGGTCTCATCTCCCGTCTTATTGTCATAAGTGCGCGTGCCGCCAGCAAAGACCGTCGTACCAGGATCGAACGCCGTCGTAATCACACCTGGGAAGCCGGGGACCTGGAGGAGACCACCCTCGCTGACGTGATCGTGGAAGGGTTTGTAATACTGGTGATAATAGAACTGGCCACCGCCGGGTCCCTTTCCGTTCCCTTGCCCGCTGGTTGTTGTCCCTCCGCACGAGCCATTATTTTCCAATTGCCAGCCAGACGCGAGGTCGCCTGGTGTCTTGAGGCAGGCGCGCAGCACATCGCCAGCGGTCCGCGCCTCCGGCAGATTCGCGATGTTATGTCCGGTCTGATCGCCGTAGCGGTCGCGTAGCCCAAGGATCAGGTCTCCATTATCGAAGGCGATATTGGTAAACATGGGTTGAGGGTAGACGCCTTGTGCACCATTGATCGTCTCATAGGCTGTCTTATACGACGGCTGCCACGGACGCCATTGCGCGCCATGAAAGACCGTGCAGCCCTGTGGGTCCTCAAATGATTGATCGGCACAGTGGCGGGTATAGTCCAGGGGCATCTCAAACGCGGGCTTCTGCGCGAAGCCTGTGCCTGGCGTGTAGGCGAAGATGTACGCCTTCAGCTTATTCGTGTCCCCTTGTGGCGCGATGTGGGAATGGATAGTCGACTCGGCTGAGCAGACCTCACCAATGTAGATCAGTCCACGGTACGCCGCTACGGCGAAGGGTCGTATGTCGCTTGCCTTGCAGTCAGAAGGCAGCGGGACCGGAGTCGCGCTAATGCTCGTGCTATGAGGCGCGGTTGGATGGTTGGGTGCTGCCCCAATGGGGATGCTATACAGGCTGCGATCAGCGAGGCTCATCACGTAGAGTGTGCTCTCGTCGTCGGAAAGGGCCATGCCTCCCAGCGCCGTCTTGCCTACCGCATCATAGGCCTTAAGGTCGGGAACAAAATTATTGGCGGACGCGTGAGGGTTGACCTTCGCGATACTAGAACTGAGAACTGCGTTGAGGTCGAGAAAGCGCTGAATCGGCGCAGCGCTCTGGCTGGCGTGATGGATAACGTAGATAGCCCCTGTATCACCGCCCGGTTTGTAGCCGACGAGCTGTTTGGTGTAGGCCGACACGAAAAGATCATCCGATGAGCGGCGATAGGCCAATCCCCAGGTCGCGCCAACATCGGAGGTGAGCGCTAACGGCGTCGGCGGATTGCTGCTTTCCGTCCCGCTACTGTTGTAGGGAAAACGTACAACCGCGGGAGCGGTGACGGTCTGGTCGCCGCGCACATAACAGCTGGTAGCGAGTTGTGGATTATTTTGACAAAACTCGCTGGGGTACTCAAGGCCCATATTCACCGTATTGGACGCCTCTGTTCCGCTCACAAACTGAACTGGCGTTCCGCTGGCGTGATTGCTGGGGAACAGGCCAGAGAGCTGAGGCCGTATTGCCCCCGTTCCGAATTGGCTGAACTGTACACGGACCGGCCCGGTACCTCCTGGGACGTTGAGCGTGTAGCGTCCCAACTGGTTGCTTCCGCTCCCCGTAGTAGCGGTTGCCACAACCTTGTTCGCGCTATTATACGATGTTACGGCGACACCGTTTACGCCTGGTTCGCGTGCATCCTGCACGCCATTTTGATTATAGTCGTCAAAAACGATGCCGTTGATAGTGTAGCCCACAGGCGCGCTGGCGAAGCTTATGTGGCTAGAAAATCCCTGTTGAACGATGCCTAGAAGACAGAGCAGAAGGGCTATCCTCAATACATATGGGTAGATGGCATCATGTGGGGTTGCGCGATATGGTGTGAAGTGTTTGAACATCTTCAACATTTTCCCTTTCGTTCGAGATAAACATAAGGAAGAACCTCTTCCCCGCCAGGTACTGTCGGGAAGATTGCATATAGAAGCAAAAATGTTTTAGGAGATTATGCTCTAATTACGAACTCTCTTAATGTAGTATACAAATGTTCCGAAATGGACAAAGGTATATGTATAGAGTGAAATATATAGAAACAAATAAGATGCCGCTATCCCTCTCGGTCAGGAGGGATAGCGGCATCTTATGTTGCGCATAAGCTTGCGCGGGTAGAGCTTGTGGAATTAAAGCATCTGTTTGAGCAGTGCCTCTATATCATCGACGCTCAGTTCCGTGCTCGGAGTCGTTTCTGCGATTTTGTGAAACTCGTTTTCATCAATGCCAACGTCGCGCAAGTGTTGCGGCAAAGCGAGCCGGTTTACCAGATCACTCACAGCGTCAGCGGCGCGCATCGCGGCTGTGGTGTCATCGGCGCTCTCGTTGACGAGGTTGAGTTTGCGCGCAATGCGAGCCAGGGGGAGCGCGTGCAGGGGTACGAGGGCGCGCATCACATGGGGGAGCGTAATGCAGGAGGTAATGCCGTGTCCGACATTGTAGCTGGCCCCGATGCGCCTTCCCAGGTTGTGGCTAAGGCCCATCGGCGTGTTAACCTCGCCAAAAAAACTCATCCAGGCGGCAAGCTGGAGTTCCGTGCGCGCCCCCTGGTCCTCGGGATACTTCTTCGAGCGTGGTAGCTCCTGAAAGAGCCGCGCGATCGCCTCCAGCGCCAGCGCGTCGTTGATGGGATGCGAGCCGGGCGCGTAGAGCGTTTCGACGGCGTGGTCGAGTGCGCGAATACCGCTTGATAGCCACAATTGCATCGGCGTTGCTAACGTAAGGCTGGCATCAAGGATGACGCCGCGTGGCGCGACCTGTGTATGCGCGAAGCCCGTCTTCAGCCTGTGTTCTTCGTTGGTGACGCCCACGAGGTGCGAGAACTCCGCTGCCGAGAGCGTTGTAGGAATAGCGATCTGGGGCAAGAAATTCCCGCTCTCCTCCGCCAGCGTCATGGCCACCGCCTTTGTCGCGTCAATCGGGCTGCCTCCGCCGACGCTCACGAGCACATCCGCCCTTTGCGCGCGGGCCAGCTCGCTTGCTCGCGTCACATCGCTTCTCGGTGTATGTTGGCGAATATTCGTGAACGTTCCCGCGTGCAGTGGACCCAGCGCCGCGATAACCTGCTCGACGACGCTGGTCTGTGTCGCCAGCGAGCGTCCTGTGATGACGAGCGCTCGCTGTCCCCCAAAGCGCTTCACTTCGTTTGCCAACTCAGCCACGCTGCCCGCGCCGAATAGAACGTGCTCCTGCGGTAGAAAAAAGTACTCACCTTGCATGGTGTTATTGCTCGTCATATATTCTCTCCTCAAGGACTTTTGTGCTAAATCCTCTATGCTGGTGGGCAATAGCCAGAGGGCATAAAGCGGGTTTTCAAGCCTTGATGTGGACTCATCGGCTGCATTAATACAGCGAAGCGTCGTGGCATAATCCCCAAAGAGATAAGCATCCTCGGATTGCGGGCAAAAGTCTTTATAACACGCCCTTTGTGATGTAATGTCGGTAGACACAAGTAAACCACGTTTTCTTTTTACCTGTAGCCCTGCCGCTTCCACCCGGATACTTCCCCAGCTCCGCTTCGGCATAAGTTTTAGCAGCTCAAATTTGGGAGCGTCATAGTAATATTGCCGGATAATAGTATCTTCCTCGTCAGTGAACACGCCTATACGGGAAGAATTAGCCTTCCAGATATAAGCAATATCCAGACGCGGACAGATGGCATCCAGCCAGTCAATCGTAAGCCTTAGCCAGTGCATCGACACGACTTCTACCTCGACGCGGTTAATCAGGATGTTGAAGGCGCGTTGTTTCTTTTCAAAAGGAAGTTCTGCCCATACCTGGTCGAAATTCCCCAGTAAGCTATGAAGTAGCGTTATCTCTTCCGGGCTGTCCATAATGCCCAGCCTGTCCTTTTTGGCTTCCAGGGCTTTCTGCTTGTGCATCAGATCGTTTTTTTCGTCTTCCAGCATGTCATACATAGGGTCATCTGCACTGGTTTTCATACGCTTCTTAGCATTTTCCAGGAGCTGCTTCTTCATTGCCTCTAGTTGCTCATGGATACTAACAAAATCATCAGTGTGTTGGGTATGGAGCTGCTCCAACGCGGTCTTGACCTTTTCCTGGATATTTTTGTCGGCAGCTTCCAGCGCCTTTAAGCGGGATATGACGATATTATCAAAAGATTCCCCATCCAGATGCAGGAACTTATCTTTTTTCATGTCCGCGTTCATGCTGCAAATTCCCACATAGTACGCTTTGCCTCCATCGGCGTCAGGAGTGACATAGGCTTTCAGCTCAGGCTTAGGGGATTTGACCTGTAGCTTGCCATGCAGAAGTAGCTCAACCGGCGTTTCACGGGTTTCTTTCAGCCGGGTGATGCTTCTGTTTCTCTCCACCGGCTCACCTTCCAATGTGCAGCCCGTAAGCGCAGCGTATCCTTCGGCAAAGAGGTCGTAGTCCAGGATGGGGGGTGATGATCGATAATTGTATCCGGCTTATCCATGCTCGGTTGCCACCAGCCGATATACATTACATTCTTTAACCATTCTTTCAGGGTGTAAGGGTCACGCGGCTTATATCCCACGCCGGGGATGTGGTATAGGTTCGTCTTTAACGTATAACGTTCCCGATCCTCCTCCGGGATTTCAGGGAAAAGATACGCCTTGGCCGCCACCTCACGGGCCAGCTTGCCCATGTCCCAGCTCAATGCCTGCACCCGGAGAGCCAGTTTTCGCATTTCCTTCGCCCACGGCTCATAGATAATGATTTCCTGGTCTTGCTTTTTGCCTTTGACCCCAAAGCCCGGAGGCAGGCCGCGTCCATCGAAGCCGCCTTTGCCCGCCTTATTCTGCTTGCATTGCTGCATGTGTTTCACATGCCCCTCGATGTAGCCGTATGCCTCGCGCATCTTGTCCTGAAAGGCGACGAGATCCCGGTACACGGTAAAGTCATAGACTCTGGTGCGCTCGTCGCTGGCGGCGGACGAGACAGGCGGCACAATCACCTTAATCCGTTTTTCCTCGGCCAGCTTGGTAAACACGCCCACCTGATCCATATGCTTGTTGCGGAAAATCCTGTCTTCCCGCGCCAGAACAATGGTGCCGACGATGCCCTTGTGCATATCCCGGTAGAGATGATCGAGTTCCGCCCGCTGGTCAATGCGCCGTTGCCCGGATACGCCCGCGCCTTCATCGTATAAACGCACGTCCGGTTCGTCCTCCCTGTAGAGAAGCTTGCCATAATCCTGTAGCCCTAACTGCGTTTCCCGGCTTTCCGCCATGGCGGTATCCGCGCCGGTTTTAGATTGCCTCACCAGCACGGCGGTTGCCCGTTTTCTGTCGATTTCTGGCAACGCTCCGGTATAGTTATTATGGCGTTCTTCTGCCTGGCGAAGTTTGAATGCTCTGGGTTCCGGCATTCTCTCGTTTCCCTTTCTATATACGGGTCTCCTTATGCTCAATTTCGTGCAGTTCAACGATTTTGCGGTTGATTCCAGCGCTGCAAGCGTTTCGTGCCCTATTATATAACATTTTGCCGCGCCGGAGACAGAACAGTTCTGATACCGTTTGAACTACCCAGGTATGCTTGGAAGTTTGCTTATTCAAGCGTGGCGGCAACACTGAAGTATGTTTTATTTAAGCGTATGGTATAATTCCAGCATTGCCTATGTAACTGTCCAGATGAGCTGGAGAAGCTGCAAAAGTATATTGCATCCTATCTTGCGAAACATGGCAGCAATGAAATATAAAACCGCTTGTCCGGTGGAAGGCAAAAAGCAGGATTCATGGAAACCCCGAAGACGGAAACCCAAAACACAATCACTCCTCTCACCTCACCCCACTCAGCGCTCGCAGAAGTCTTCTGGCTATTTTTGCGCCTGGGCTTTACGGCCTTTGGAGGACCAGCCGCCCACATTGCCATGATGCGTGAAGAGGTCGTGCGAAAGCGCCAGTGGATCAGCTCAGAACGCTTTGTGGATTTGATTGGCATTACCAATCTGATTCCTGGTCCCTCGTCCACAGAATTAGCGATTTACCTGGGATATCTGTGTGCCGGGTGGCCTGGCTTGCTGGTAGCGGGGGTCTGTTTTATCGGCCCGGCCATGCTGATCGTGCTGGCACTGGCCTGGGCATATGTCACTTATGGAGCCTTGCCTCAGATTGGCTGGCTCTTTTACGGGATTCAGCCGGTGGTCGTAGCCATCATCGCGCAAGCCATCTGGAATCTGGGGCACACGGTTTTCAAAGGACCGCTCGCCGTGGGCCTCGCGCTCCTCGTGCTTGCCTGCTATTTTCTGGGTATCAATGTACTGATCTTGCTCTTTGGAGGGGCCACGCTCTACGGCTTGCTGCGCCTGCTTCTCTCGCGAATTCGTACAAAAAAGCCGCCTATGAGCAGTTTGGTTGTCCCAGCGCTATTAGCAAACGTCCATACGCTCTTTGAACCGCTCACAGCCATTGCACGCGCAGGGGTCGCTGTGGCAGCCGCTCCCATCAGCTTAGGGTTGGTCTTTCTGACCTTTCTCAAACTGGGGTCTGTGGTCTATGGCAGCGGGTACACACTGCTCGCGTTCCTGCGCACCGATCTGGTGCAGAACTTGCACTGGCTGACAGACAAACAATTACTGGATGCCGTCTCGATTGGACAGTTTACACCGGGGCCGGTCTTTACTACGGCCACCTTTATCGGTTATCTCATTGGGGGATGGAAGGCCGCACTGCTGGCAACCCTAGCCATGTTTTTGCCATCGTTTGTGTTGATCGCCCTCATCCATCCTATTGCCTCACGCCTGCGCAAAGCACACTGGACTTCTACCCTTCTGGATGGGGTCAATGCAGCCGCACTGGCACTGATGACTGGCGTGCTCGTGCAATTGGGCCAGCATGCTCTCAGGGATGTTTTTACCTGGATGATTGCGGCGATCGCTTTTGCCATCTTGCTTCGTTTCCAATGGAATTCAGTGTGGTTGATTCTGGCGGGGGCACTCATCGGCCTGTTGCGTTTCTGGCTGCTCAAAGGGTGAGAGTCAGTCAGAAAGAAACCCGCAGCATCTTCAACAAAGTGCTGCGGGTTTTTATTATGCCACCTTGACGAACAGGGCGATTAACTCCGGCAGGACTTCCGCCAGTCTCTTTTGATGGCACTTGACGGGAATGGCGCAGGCTGTGCCAGGTCCGCTGTTCACCTTCTCCGCCTACCTGGGTGCCATAGGCAGATCCGTACCCGGTTGGCCTGGCGCATTGATCGCCCTGAGCGCCATCTTCCTGCCCTCATTCCTATTCGTCATCGGCATCTTGCCCTTCTGGAACCGTCTGCGCACATTCGAGTCCTTTCAGGCGATACTGCGTGGCGTCAACGCGGCTGTCGTTGGCATCCTGCTGGCCGCGCTCTACCAGCCGATCTGGACGAGCGCCATCCATGCTCCCATCGACTTCGCCCTGGCCCTCTTCGCCGCTGGGCTGCTGGTTGTCTGGAAGTGGCCTCCCTGGCTGGTCGTGCTCCTCTCGGCGCTGCTAGGCTTCGGCATAAGCCTCTTGTAGGGAGGCAGGACAGGAATTGAGCGCTACTTTATCGGTGTGAGAACTACGACGGGGATCTTGCGCTGCGTCTTGTGCTGGTAGTCATTGTAGGCAGGATAAATGGATGTCATTAGCGACCAGAGGCGTTTGTACTCTGCCTCGTCAGTCACCGTGCTGGCGGTGGTGGAGACGACGCTTCCATGATCCTCGACCGTCACCTGCGGATTGTTCTTGAGGTTCACATACCAGTCTGGATGCTTCTCCGCGCCACCATACGAGGCGACAATCACGAAATTGTCGCCATCCTTCCCTGTGGCCAGTGGCTTCGTGCGTGGCTGTCCGCTTTTGCGTCCAATAGTCGTCACCAGAATCGTGTTTTTACCCAGCGGCCCG
>JALYTQ010000158.1 GCA_030854195.1 Chloroflexota bacterium | reverse complement strand
CTGTGCCACCGTGCGCGCATTGACGTGAAGCGGTGTGACTGCCTCCATGACAGTGTCAAGCGGCGTATCGGCGGTTCTATCGGCATCATGCTGCGTCAGAGCAAATGTGAGAAGCTCATCGCCCTCGCCCATTGCGATCGCTTCATTGGCTTGACGAGCGATCGCGGTGCCCGAGGCAAGATATTCCAGGCAGCCGATATTGCCACAGTTGCAGCGCCCGCCACGCCAGTCGATCGTCATATGCCCAAGCTCGCCTGCGGTACCAGTAATACCCTCCATGATCCTCCCATTTGTGATGACTCCACCACCAATGCCCGTGCTGATCGTAAGGTACACCAGCTCCATGCTGCCATGTCCGGCTCCAAACATATACTCGCCTAGAGCGGCGGCGTTGGCGTCGTTTTCAACACAAACGGGTACGCCGAACTTCTCCACAAACAGGTCGCGTAGAGGAACGCGCTGCCAGCCCGGCAGGTTCGGTGGTTCCAGGATGACGCCTGTACGCTTATTAAGCGGCCCCGGCGCAGCGATGCCGATGCCCGCGATCGCGTCCAGCGGAGTTTTCGCCTCAACGAGAGCCTGCTGGACAGCTTGAAACATACGCGGAACAAGGTGTTCCGGCGCTGGCTCGGTACCGACGAGCAGCCCCACCCTTGAAAGAAGTGTGGCCCCACGCAGTACCGCAGCGCGAATCTGCGTCGCTCCCAGATCTACACCCACCACCAGGGGAAGGTTCTTTGCTATCGAATTGTCTTGTGCCTCGTTGCTCATATTCTGATCCCCTCTGGAATATCTTACTTCGAATCATACTCCATTTAAAAGGTAGGAACAAGAGAATTTGCTACGTAGATACAAGATTCGCCAATACATTCTTCCAAAAATAGGCATTTTGCCTATTTTTAAAGATTCTTGCTATAAAAATGAAAGTAGCGTTACTGAAAGAGATAATGGTAGTTGAATAGTTAGAATTAGAAAAAGGAGGCCAGGTAGAATGGGTATGCTTAAACATTTATCTGTTGTTATTCCGGTCTTTAACGAAGAAGAGAACGTTCAACTGCTTCATCAGCGTCTGCAAGAAAGCCTGCGCGCATATGGGGAGCCTTACGAAATTGTCTATGTCGATGATGGTAGTACCGACGCAACCTTTTCCAGATTGCGACAACTGGCTGAGCATGACGCGCACGTTTGCGTTGTGCAATTGAAGCGCAATTTTGGGCAGACGATTGCTCTCAGCGCAGGTATAGAGCAGAGCACAGGGAGCATCCTCGTATTTATGGATGGTGATCTACAGAATGATCCATGTGATATACCGCGCCTGCTTGCCAGGCTCGATGAAGGATATGATGTAGTCAGTGGTTGGCGTAAACAGCGCAAGGATGCACTGCTAAGTCGCAAGCTTCCTTCATGGTTGGCGAATAAGCTCATTGCTCGCGTCACTGGCGTCCAGATACATGACTATGGATGTTCGCTCAAAGCCTATCGTCGCGAGGTGTTCACGCATCTCCGTCTTTATGGCGAGATGCACCGCTTTCTTCCCGCTTATGCCGCACTCGCCGGAGCAAAGATTACGGAACTGGAGGTGGCCCACTATCCCCGTCGCTTCGGAACCTCCAAGTATGGCCTCTCGCGCACTGTACGCGTGCTGCTGGATCTGCTGCGGCTGAAGTTCGAGGGCAATTTTGCTACTAAACCTATCTACGGCCTGGGCATCCCTGGCCTGCTCTGGCTGCTGGCGGGATGCCTGTTGTTACTTTTCGCTCCCGCTCACAAAGTAACGTCTCGCCTGGCAGGCAAGTCATTTTTCTTGTCCAATGCTGTCGCTTGTTTTGGTTTCGGCACTGCTTTCATTTTTATGGGTCTGCTCGCCGAGTCGCTGATGCGCGCCTATTATGAGTCTCAGGGAAAGCCGACGTATGTGGTGAAAGCTCTTGTCGTTCCACCCGAAAAGCTGTTGCCCGTTGATGAGATACATGCTGGGCCTGACGGCCCATTTTCGACCTGGGGTGGTATGTATGATGGAAGAGAAATTCTGGTAGAGCAGGAGCTATGATATGCGCGTTTTAATGCTTGCCCCGCAGCCATTTTTCGAGCCACGCGGCGCGCCGTTTTGCGTACACCAGCATGTACAGGCGCTTGTGAAGCAGGGCCACGAGGTTGATCTGGTGACGTATCCCTATGGTGAGAACGTTGATCTGCCTGGGCTGCGTATCTATCGCACGCCAGCGGTACCTTTCGTGCGCAATGTGAAGCCAGGCTTTTCAGCGGCGAAGTTCCCGCTTGATCTACTGGTTTTTCTGACGGCTCTCTGGCGTCTGTGTGTGGGACGTTATCGCTTGCTTTATACGCACGAGGAAGCTGCCTTGATGGGAGTGGTGCTCGCGGCCCTTTTCGGCTGTAAGCATCTCTATACTATGCATTGCGACCTTGCCCAGTTGATGGGTAAGAACGCCTTCATCGCGGCCTGTGTCAGGGCTGTGCAGGCGTTTATGCTGCGCAAGGCCGATGCCGTTATCGTGCTCTATCCCGAACTCGCGTCACTTGTAAAGCGTGTGACTCCCTTTCAACGCGTCTATACACTTCTGCCGTCCGCCGTCGACGAGGGCCTGCCGACAGCAACTGAGGAGGACGTGGAGCAGATGCGGCGTCAATGGTCGCTTGGTGCTGGCCCTATCCTGCTCTACACGGGAACCCTTGAGGAGTACCAGGGTCTCGATCTCTTGTTACGCAGCGCCGCAATTGTGCGAACAACACTGCCCAATGCACGTTATGTCATTGTGGGCGGCAAGCCTGTCCAGATTATGCGCCTGACCAGACTTGCCTGCGAATTGGGTATCGGAGATATCGTCCGTTTTACCGGGCAGCGTTCCCTGGCGGAGATGCCACAGTTTATGGCCCTTGCTGCTGTGCTGGTAAGTCCACGCAGCAAGGGAACGCACGTACCGCTCAAGATATATACGTACCTGCGTTCAGGGAAGGCCATTCTAGCAACAGATATTCTTTCACACACGCAGGTACTTACGCCAGCGGTGGCTCTGCTTGTACCCCCAACACCTGCCGCTCTGGCGCAGGGCACCCTAGACTTGTTGCAAAATCCTGCACTGGCCGAGTGCCTGGGCAGGCAGGGCCAGATTTTTGCACAGGAGCACTATAGCTGGTCGGCATTTTTAGCAAAGAGTCGTTGCATCTATCAGGATTTTTTGTCTTGAGATAGTAGTTTCTGCGCCATCGTGCGCAGTGATGTTATGTGGAGGAAGCTTTGTCTATGCGCTGTCTTGTAACGGGCGTTGCTGGTTTTATTGGCTCACATCTTGCCGAGCGCCTGCTGGCCGATGGGCATGAAGTATGTGGCATCGATAACTTTCTGGATTACTATCCGCGGTCCATAAAAGAAGATAATCTGCGCGAGTTGCGCTTACAGCCGCGCTTTACTTTTGTCGAAGGAAACCTGCTCAATATGGATCTGCAGTCCTATCTCGCTAAGGTAAGCTGGATCTTTCATCAGGCGGCCCAGCCGGGAGTGCGCGCCAGTTGGGGTAAAGATTTCGCGCGCTATACTGACTGTAATGTACTGGTGACGCAGCGCCTATTGGAACTGGCGCTGCACGCGAAGGATCTCAAACGTTTTGTGTATGCCTCCTCATCCTCCGTCTATGGGGACGCCCATGTACTGCCATTGGCCGAGTCCGCCCTGCCGCGCCCGCTCTCTCCTTACGGCGTGACAAAGCTGGCGGGAGAGTACCTCTGCAAGCTCTATTATGAAAATTTCAAAGTACCGACGGTTTCCCTGCGCTACTTCACCGTCTACGGGCCGCGTCAACGGCCTGATATGGCCTTCCACCGTTTTTGTCGGGCGCTCATTGCGTGCCAGCCCATCCATATTTATGGCGATGGTGAACAGACACGCGATTTCACGTATGTCTCTGATGTCGTCGAGGCGAATATATTGGCGGCAACACGAGAACAAGCTATCGGCAAGGTATTGAATATTGCCGGAGGAACACGCGCCTCGATCTATCAAGCAGTACAGTTGTTGCAAAACATCAGTGGTCTGTCTGCCTCTATTATTGCTGAGGAGAAGCAATACGGCGATGTACGGCATACCTGCGCCGCGACGACGCGCGCGGAGCAGATTCTGGGCTATCATCCAGGCGTTTCTTTGCGCGAGGGACTGCTGCGCGAATTTCATTATATGCTTTCTTTGTATAATTGTGGCGAGATAGCTTCGGCCTGAGCAGGCCCGTTCTCTCTGCTCTGGGGGTGCAGGAATGAGTGTTTTAATCCAACAAGAAGCGCGTCCTAAACGGCTACGCGACTATGGCGCTTTTCAAACCGATCTCTCCGCCCTCGATACGCTCTCCACGAGAGCTATTGAGACTGCCGCACCATCAACGCAAGCGTATGCAAATGCTGGCCCGCTTCCAGCGAGGCTTACCTTGCCGCAGAAAGCGCGTCCGCGGACGAATAGCAATGCATTGTTAGTGCGCGTGCAGCAGTTTACCAAACAGAAAAAGCTGAGGATCGCTTCACGCTTTATAGTTGCGGTTGCACTGCTGGTTTATCTGTTCAATTCCGTCTCCTGGCAGACTTTGCTCGCGGCTCTCACGCGTGTTCATCCGGGCAGCCTGCTGGTTGGTCTAATTATCGGGAGTAGCGGTATCGTTTTGAGCGCCTATCAATGGTGGGGACTTTTGCGCGCCGAGCATATCCGTTTCGACCTTGTCGATCTAATCAAGCTATACATAGTGGGTGTCACTTTTAACCATTTTCTTCCGACTGGCATGGGCGGCGATGCTTTCAAGGCTTTCTACGTGGGACGCGAGTCGCGTAATAGTATCGGCGCGACGAGTGCTGCCCTGTTGTGTCGCATCACTGGCTTTATCGGTATGCTGTGCCTGGTTGTTCCTGTGCTGATTGTACTGCACGCGCGCTTCACTCCGACGCTTGTAATAGAGTTTGCTATCCTTTGCCTGTTGGCGGGAACCCTGAGCGTCGGAACTCTTCTGCTGACCTTTGTATTGCCAGGAATAGCAGGGCGCATAGCGGTGAAAAATCGCTTCTTGACTATGCTTACGGGCGTTGGCTCTGCCCTCCATAATAGTGTATGCACGCCTCGTTCTCTGCCTGCTGCCATTGCCCGTGGAGCCGTGTTCTGGCTTGTTGCTGTGCTGAACTGTTATGCCTACGCCGATGCCCTGGGGATGCAGGGGCACCTGGTCTTTTACTTTCTGGCTGTTCCTCTGGTAGCGATTGTCGCGTGTCTGCCTGTCACTATCAATGGATTTGGTGTGCGCGAAGGCATCTTTGTGTATGTCTTTTCCTTCGCACATGTCGCTCCTGCAACAGCATTACTACTGGTATTCCTGCTCGATCTGCAGTCGCTTTTCTTCGCGGGAATTGGTTGTGTTATCTATTTCACGCAAGGGAACAGGGTAAAGAGCCTGGATCGTTACTAGTTTCAGTATCCTGAAGCGGATCGAGAAAGGATAAGACCTCTCACTGCTCCCCAGCGGGGAAAGTATACTCTTGAAAACCTATCAGGTCAAGTGGAAATGCACTAAAGAGAAGTTGTGAGGATATGTCGAAGATGAATAATCATACTACGCGTAGTCAATTTCAGCCACCGTTTCGTTCAGAAGCTGAGAGCTCTAGCGATTCTACGCCCTTTTGTTTACCTACGACGGAATTGCTACCAGAGCTACCAGCGCGTTTGAAGCCTGCCAGGCAGTTTGCCACATTGGGTTCGAAGCCAGCGTATGCGCCGCCTGTTTCTTCTCGGCGATTGGTCATCAGACCTCGCTTCGCGCTTCCTGGCAGGCTTGTGCGGAAGAAAAGAATACTGCTCGGCATTTTTTTCTTGCTACTCGTCAGCGTGCTTTTTATCTGGTTCTTCTTGAGCACACGGACGGCAGACGTAACCCTCTACCAGGTGAGCGCGCAAGATGCAACTCCCTATATCAGTGGTGGTGGTGTGATCTTCCCCCGTCAACAGCTCTCGCTATCTTATCCTTTACCCGAAAAGGCTCTTGCTGTTTTTGTAAAGGTCGGCGACGAAGTTGCTCCCAACCAACCGCTATTGAAGCTTGATCCGACACAGCTCAATGCTCAGACCAGACAGTTGTCGGACGATGTTGCCGCTGCTCAGGCCTATCTCGCTTCTGTCTCGGCAAGCGGGACCGCATCCTCTATTGCCCTGGCTCGGCAGCAGTACTCTCTGGCTAAAAGTAAGTATAACGCCTTTGTCGCCGGGTCTTCGCCCTTACTTCTGCATAGTGGCAACCTTACCTCGTCTATGCGCGGCGTGGTGACGACGGTAAATATCAGTCCCGGCGAGGTTTTCGCCGCCAATATGCCTCTGCTTATTATTATGGATGAGTCTACGGTGATCGTCCATGTGAAGGTGCCCCTGGCTAATCTTTCTCAGGTGCATACCGGCATGCAGGCAATAGCGACACCGTCCGCACTGCCAGATCTCAATTTCAAGGGCACTATCAGCGCTATTGTGCCACAGGCAGACCCGCAGACCGATACATTCGAGGTGTGGGTGAGCATTGAGAATTCTAGCAAAACGCTTCTGCCCGGCATGAGTGTTTTTGTGCGAATACAAGCGCCGGGACGCGCCCTGGTGGTTCCGCGTCCTGGTATTTTGAGTCCCGATAAAGATGCGCTTGCTTTTGTTGTACGCAATCAGCATGCCTACGTTCAGCAGATACATGTAGCGGGCGAGGTCAGAGACGAACTACTTGTCGATGCTGGTCTGGTGCGGGGTGACACTATTGTGCTGGTTGGGCAGTATCAGTTGCGCGACGGTCAAGCCATTCGCGTTCAGTCCGTGGAGAAGTAGTTGTTCTGAGAGAAGATTGACGGAATTATAGATGAGGAGTGGTTGGAATGCGCTATGTTCCTGTCCCGCGCCTGGCTGTTCCAGGTGCGCAAAGGGTAGCCTCTGTGCTGACGAGCTGTGCTTTGCTTGGCGCAAGCTTTTTGCCGTGGCTTAGAGATCCTTTGGGAGGAGTTTATTCGGCCTGGCAACTGTCGCTGTTTCCAGGTCGGGGTGTCGCTAGCATAAGCTATGGTTGGCTCTGCCTCGGCTGCGCAGCCTGCATCCTTCTCATTGCCTGGACGGATTGGCGACCGTTCAATGGTCGTGGCTTTCTCAGTAGATTACTCTGCCTTGTTCCGGGAGCGCTCTTCTTGCTACTCGGCGTCGATGCCTCGCCGCTCGCTCTAGTGACGCGCCACGAGCTTCAATTTCTATGGATACAGCAGCACTTCGGCTATCAGGCGACGACGCAGCTCTTTCCCTTGAACCCGCTTCTACTCCAGAGCTCAACTTTTATAGGCAGGCTACAACTTTTGTTGAACCAGGGAGTGGTTGGCCCACCTGTGCTGTGTGTGTGCGCTGGATTGCTTCCTGCTCATCATCCCTCACAGGCTACACGTTCAATCAATGGCTCGCGGTGGCTTCATCTCTTCTGCGGAGGTGGCATTTGTGGGTTGCTGGCGCTGCTCATGTGCGCGCCGGTGGGCATGTGCTGTGAATACGCCGCGAAGGAAGAGTTGGCGTCCGGTAATTATAGTGAGGCACTTCGTCTGCTGGATGCAGCACGTATGTTTTCACCCGAGCTTGAGCAGGTTGCCCAATACCATAGCGAGCGTGGACAGGCTCAATACTTTCTTGCACCTGCTCAATCAACGGCGGATAGCCAGGTGTATCTTGCCACGGTATACCGTGAACAGGGGGATTACCTAGAAGCGTATCAGCAATTGCTTGGAGTCTGGCGCTCCCTCCCCACTGCACCCTGGGTGATTGACGAGATAGATGTCACCCTTGAGGAATTAACGGAATCCCTGCGCCCTTTGCGTGGTATCTCCACGAAGCGCGTTGCCAGTGATGATGCCGCGCTACCCTGGCTGCAGATCCTTACCAGAGTGGACGCTTCCAATGTGTACGGTCTCTATATGACGGGACGTATCCAATACGACCTGCACAATTATACCGTCTGTATTAACTCTATGTCCCTGGTTATACAACACAGTACCGATGCCGCTGTACAGTCGTCGGCGTATACCTATAGCGCTTTGTGTGAGAATGGCCTGGGACAGTATGCCGCAGCGCGCCAACTCTTGTTCAAGGCTGTTGCACTTGATCCAAATTATCATAACAACACTGCTCGCGAAGAACTATCAGGGTTACATTAGCAGAAGAAAATAAGGGGTGGAAGATGTTTATTGCGCGCCGTATGATGTGGATCTTTCTGCTGCTCGCCTGCGTGGGCGCGAGCTGGTTCTCCTATCAATGCTTACTTGTGCCTCAGCCACAGCGCTTCAGCCCTGATTGGCACGGCGCAGAATGGATACAGGCAAGCGATGCTGATGCTCCGGTAGCCTACATTCGTAAGGTTGTCAGCATAAACGGAGTACCCGACGCGGCCTTTGTGACGATTGCGGTCAGCCAGGTCTTTCGGTTGTACATAAATGGTGCTTTTGTGGCCTCGAATGGCGCTGATTTTTTGCGCAATAGCGCTCCCCTGGCTTACATGTACGACGTAAACGCCTTTCTGCAAGCGGGACAGAATGTGGTCGCCGTACGCGTTGCCAATGTCGATAAACAGATACCTCGCGTGCGGATAAACCTGGGCCTGGTCAGAGGCAGTTCTATCTCTTATGAGGTCTCGGACTCGAACTGGCAGGCGACGGGGCTAAGTACGTTGGTCTATCCTCGTTACGTAGCGAATGCGAATGCCTGGTCTACGGCTAGTTTTGCCGCGGGCTGGCGTCCAGCTGCTATGGTACAGGATCCGCCGATGTCGCCCATGTTGGCTATAAATCCCCTGGTGTATGAACGGCCCATAGCAGCGCGCTGGCTGAGCGCGGGTGCCTCTCATGATGCGTACTTTGTATGCCGCTTGCCTGCAATAAATACTACTACGGCCTGGCTGCGCCTGGCTGCAACCGGCACGGCGAGCGTTTTTATCAATGGTCATCTACTTATTACCTGGAATGGTCAGGCACCGGTTCCCAGGCAAAATTTAGCTGGTTTCCTGGGTGAAGCCAGGACCGCTCAACCATTTAGGGCATATCTTGCGCCGGGTATCTTTGATATCTCGTCCTATCTGCATGCCGCTATAAACACGCTTGCTGTTCACGTATCTGCTCCCGGCCTGAGCGCTGCGCGCGTGGGATTGGACGGCTTGCAGGCGGCCCTGTCCCTGGATCTACTCTTGAGCGATACACAGGGGCACACTAGCTGGTTTACATCCACGGCGGTCTGGCATGCATCGAATCGCGCCGTGGACAACTGGGCCAACGGAAGCACCACTGCACTGCGTTGGCCCGCGCCCTTCCTGGTCGCACGTCCAGCCGTGAGCAGCACATTATATCTGCCCGGCAGCACTGATACGCAGAATACACAGGTTTTTCCATTTCTTCTTGCATGTGAAGATCTCCTGCTGACCTCAAGCAGCGTGATTGCCCTATGGTTGCTGATGGCGCTGGTGCTGCGTCGTTATCATAGTTCCTTCGGGGTCGCCTGTGAGGCGGCGAGTATCGCTTACATGCCTGCTCTCGCCTTTGAGGCTGTATGTGTTGCCCTTTCCCGCGAAACGCTGCTCCCCCAGCCTTTTCCTTACACTGGCCTGTGGGGGAGTATCCTGATTACGATCGTTATCTTTTGCTACAGCTTGCTCTGGCTCAATACGCATAATGGGCGACGAAAAGAGCGCGCACTTTCCACAAAATTGTCGCCTCTTTGCTCTCAAGAAGTGTACGCTAAAGTATGTGCGCTTAGCCGCGTGCGCGCGCGTAAACATTATCCGTATTTTTCACCACGCGTTGGAGTATGGATGCAGCGCCATTGGGTTATTATGCTACTCACGCTGATCGCATTGCCTCTAGCCTTCTATGGGCTGGCATACGAGCCTTACTGGCAAGATGAGTTGGCAAGCTATTATGCTGCGCGTGGCATCCTGGCCCACGGATTTCCAGTCTTTCCATCGGGCTTTCTCTACGAGAAGGCTGAGCTTTATTCGTACTTGCTCGCTGTGTGGATCGCCATTTTTGGTGCTTCTGGTGCGCGTTACATTAGCGCTATTGAGTACATTGGAAGTATTCCCCTGCTCTACTTTGTGGGCTGCCACTTCTTTAACCGGCGCGTTGCTCTGTTGGCGGCGGCAATGTTGGCCCTCTCTCCTGTCGCGCTGGTGTGGGGACGCCAGGTACGCATGTATGAGCAGGCTCAGGTGCTGACATTGCTGGTATTCTACCTGTTCTACAGGGCCGTTCGAGAGCAACGCCGTGTGCGCCCGCTCTATCTAGCGACGTTCTGCCTGATAATAGATTACTTGAGTCACGAGGAAATATTTATTATCTTGCCCGCCCTGGTTGTCTGTCTGCTCTTGCTGAGCAGAGATGCCCGACATCGTTTCCCGGCGGTGCTCTATCAAAAACACTGGTGGTACGCTCTCATCGTCGCATCAACCTGCATCGCAATACAATTGCTACTGACGCGCCTGACTCACCCTCCTGTACTGGGCACGGACAGTAGTGAACGGCCCTTTGTTCAGCTCTCGACCGACAACGTTCCGTTTTATCTGCAGCTCCTTTTCTCCCCAGCGCTGCTGGCTGGTGGGACGCTTCCACTGATTACGCTGAACTCAGTGCTGGCCCTCGTCGGCTGCGTCTATGCGGTATATGAGAATAATCGCCGCGCCAGGTACTGCGCTCTGTTCCTGGGTCTCTCCTTCTTGACCTTGCTGCTGGTGTTTACCATGCGCGCGGATCGCTACTTTTACCCATTGCTTCCCGTCTACTACCTTGTTGGCTCCTACGCATTATTGAGGATGCTGGATGCTGTATGGACCTTTGCGCGTGCTCGTCTGGGACAACAAATTCGGGTACGGGGAGCATGTGCTGTGCCGGGCACAGATCTCTCCTGGCACACGCGCTGGATAGCGATGGGGAGTGGACTGCTCATCTGTGCCTGTGTACTACTTGTGCCAATGCTCCCTATTAGCAACTATAGTCCCTTTATCGATCGGTTGCTTGGCCTCGCGTATCATCGGCATTATCCAGACTACGATGCTGCCGGACAATACATGCAGCAGCACTGGCAAAAGGGCGATATCGTGATCGCGGTTGCGCCCGATTTTAGCGTCTATTACTATATTGGACATGTCGACTACTTTTTCTCTCTTGATCGCGCGCTCTTCCTTTTTGAGCGCAACGGCCACATCGTCGATACTTCTATCGGCGCGACGGCACTGCTTAACCAGCAAGATCTACTTTCAGTACTTGCCACCCATGCACGCGCCTGGATCGTCTCGGATAATGCCCAATATCAGGCTCAGGTTGCGAAACGCTTTACGTTCCCGCCCGATTTTCATATAGTTTTCGAGGGTTACGGTTCCGCACTCTACCTGCGCGGAGGATAACCCATATGTTACCCTATCGCACACTTGCAGGCGTCAAAGTAAGCGAGGTAAGATAACTTATCACGCATAAAATCCAGGAGGAACGTTCATCTATGGCTGTTGACAAGACCGAAGCTGCTAATCCTTTCGCTGTATTGATATCTCATCAATTTGTGCAACTCACGACCTTTCGCAAGAGTGGCGTTGCGGTGCCGA